>CAMQEO010000057.1 GCA_946999785.1 uncultured Atopobium sp. | reverse complement strand
AGCGTGCAAGTAGGAAGTAGTGACATTTTTATATCTCAAGAGGCGCACACAAAAGACTTTTATGTTGCATGCGCTCCTTCGATTACAATCATGCTCCTTATATGATGTCAAGCCTATTTTGTAATCTTGTTAGTATGTTACTGCGCATACGTTGCACAGAGTGCATCAAGGAGCATAACGGCAATAGCTTGCGCATCTGAGGTGGTAAATGTTCCGTCATAGCTTAAACCTTCGGGCAGCTCAAGCCGAACAACACACGTGTTTGTACATTCATCACAACAAACCGCTTGAAGGCGTTGCGGGAGCGTTTCGATGTTATCGCACGAAAGAGTTGGCACGCTTGGCACATGAGAATCTTTTGCAGCAGCTTCGGTGGAGAGTACAAAGATATTCGTTAAATTTTGAGGAGCATTATCAATAGTTTCAAGCAGAGCAATACCGCTTTTTTCGCTTGTTGCTGAAGCAAGATTCCATATTCTACCAGCAATGTTTCTTGAGATGGGATCTTGTGCGGTAAGACCTATATGAATACGCTCTAGCACATCGGCTGCACGAGAAAACGTCATCTTACCCATCACTTGCACCGACGCGTTTTTTTGCCCCTCCCATACGTGATGTAGACGCTCTATTGCATCAAAGGTATCTTGAAATGCCATACCATCACCAAGAGATCCTTGACTTTCCTGAAATTCTTTAACTGCAGCCTCGGTATGGACACCATAATATCCATCGGCCTCTCCGCAGGAAAAGCCCAAGATATTCAAACATGTTTGCAGTTGTTTAACATCGTTTCCGTGAAAGTTGGGTAAACGTAAGTAAAGAGTACGATCGCCCATGGTATATGATGCGTCTACAAGCTCTGACCACATCTGTTCGTCCACATCTGAGTTCAGCGAAAGATTATGATCAAGGCGAAATTTTCCCACGGCTCGTGCAGTTGACGCGCCAAAGTGCTGTTGTTTAATTTCAGATGAATCGATAGCGTAATCCAGGCGTGTTAGACGACTTTGAATATCCTCAACAGCCGCTCCCGTTGACCCTTCACGAATCGGGTTCATAAATCCTCCTTGTAACATGCTTTTATGAGCTCAATGCTACTTTATAGGCCGTAAGCATTAAGCTTGGTAGTGTTTCATGTGAGCAATAGTGTGGTTTATAATTCAACATAACCAATTCGTATTGTATAAAAAAACTCCATGATGTATACGAAAGTTTTAGAATTTGCGAACGTTTTCACGAACAAACAACGAAACGAATCTCACGTCCGCGCGTATCCATGTGTAATTGTGGACGTTTATATGTTTTGCTTGAGCAACTTGGCACGGTTGAACACGAACTTACGACTAAACCTCCCTTTACATTTCTTAGGCATTCTCTATGCATTCCGCTGAATAAAAAATGCGGTCATTGCATGCAAAATAGCAACGGTGTCTTTAGAGAAAAGATTTTCATCTATACATGCGTCTGCTTGTTGTGCTAAAGAATGGGCAAGGTTATGACTGTGCATTCGCGCGCCTGATACTTCTATGAGGGCGCATGCCTTGTCTAGTTCATCTGGCGAATTATGGGGCTTGGTTAAAATTTCTTTGAGCTGCGCACTTTGTAGTGCGTTCAAGTGCGAAAGCGCATACAGTGTTAGATAGGTTCGTTTACCTTCAACGATGTCACTTCGGAGGTCTTTTCCAAGTTTGTTTGCATCGCCAAAAAGATTAAGCTCATCATCTTTCAACTGAAATGCTAAGCCTGCTTGTAGTCCATAAGCTCGCAGAGCCTCGCTGCGCTCTTGGTTTGCGCCAGCAAAGAGTGCTCCTGTAACAAGAGGCGTGCTTGCGGAGTAATATGCTGTTTTTGATGTTGCCATATAGAGATAATCATCAAGCGA
The DNA here is from genome assembly GCA_946999785.1 of uncultured Atopobium sp. Taxonomy (GTDB): domain Bacteria; phylum Actinomycetota; class Coriobacteriia; order Coriobacteriales; family Atopobiaceae; genus Fannyhessea. The sequence continues at coordinate 6,062 of CAMQEO010000057.1, read as the reverse complement.
AATATCCCAACGATTCTCGTTTGACCAGCCCACATCAAGCGCTTGGCCTTCTATGGTGTGCTTCTCCATAGTTATAAATTCTTGTATGAGCCGAGCTCGCAATTCATCAGAAATGTCCGAAAGCGAATTTATGCATTCTAGTGCATGTACAAGGGCGCTATCACCCATATTAGTAGCAAGACCTGTTCCATGTACTCGATACAGACATGGCTCGCCACGGCGCAGAAGACTCTCATCAGCTATATCATCATGAATCAGCGCCGCCGCTTGAAAATGCTCAAACGCACAACTTAGCTGCAGAAGTGCTTCTGATGCAGATTTTTGCATGCTGGCGTTGTCATTAAGAAGATCTTCATATCCGCAAGCGTAAGCTCCCAATATACACAGCGCTGGACGAATTAATTTTCCACCGTTCACGCTAAAGTGTGCAAGCGGTTGATAGAGGTATGCTTGCAAATCTGTCTGCGCTTGAGAGCCTAAGGGTTCTTGTAGACTCTGTGTGAGCGCACACACAATATAAGGCAGCGTTTCCTGCAAAAATGTAGTAAACGCTCGGCTTTCATGCGTGTCCATGTTATATTGTGCGTTTAACATTCGTAACCCGATGGATTGTTTGATTGCCATTCCCAGCCGTCGCGACACATGTCTTTAATATCGTATTGTGCTTTCCAACCCATTTCGCTATACGCCTTGCTACAATCTGCATAATTAGTTGCAACGTCACCTGGTCGACGTGGTTCAATTTTATAGGGGAGCTCTTTGCCGCACGCTTCGGAAAATGCATGAATAATTTCAAGTACAGACGTTCCCTTACCAGTACCTAAATTGAATACTTCGCAACCTTGTTTACCTTGCATCCAACGAAGTGCTGCAAGATGACCTGTTGCAAGATCCATAACATGAATATAATCACGAACGCCTGTTCCATCAGGCGTTGGATAATCGTTGCCAAAAACATGCACGTATTCGCGTTTACCAACGGCAACTTGAGCTACATAAGGCAACAAATTATTGGGTATGCCGCGCGGGTCTTCGCCTATAAGTCCTGATGGGTGAGCACCAATGGGGTTAAAGTAACGAAGCAACACAACATTATACGAAGGATCGGCTACAACGATGTCGCTCAGAATTTGCTCGATCATCCATTTTGTCCAGCCGTAAGGATTGGTTGCATTTTTCTTTGGACTTTCTTCGGTAAGAGGAAGCGAATCAGGATCGCCGTAGACCGTTGCCGAGCTTGAGAAAATAATAGAGTGACAGCCATGCTTTTTCATTACTTGGGTAAGCACCAGTGTTGACATAAGATTGTTTGAATAATATTCAACTGGTTTAGAAACCGATTCGCCAACAGCTTTAAAACCTGCAAAATGAATAACGCTTGAGATGGGATGTTTGCTAAATACTAAATCAAGCGCGCTCTCATCGCAAACGTTTGCTTGGTAAAACGTAAGATGCGCAAATGCTTTGTCGCCTACAATGGTGTGAATACGGTCAAGAACACGTATGTTAGCATTTGATAAGTCATCTACTATAACTACATCATATCCCGCACTTAAAAGGACAACGCAGGTATGACTTCCAATAAATCCTGCTCCGCCTGTTACCAGAACACATTGATGCTGTTCCATAGTCACACCGCTTTCTGTACGTTAAGACGTTAGTAAACAATCATTTTGTATAGTATACGCCCGTGCTGTAAACAATCATTTTGTATAGTATACGCCCGTGCTGTAAGCAATAAGAAAATAGATTTTGTAAGCGATAAGAAAACCCACAAACCGCATTATGCAATTTGTGGGCAGTATGCTTTAAATGGTGTAAAGCTCGTCTGTTTTAGTCTTCCAAAACAACAACAGGCTTGATGAGGTCTACTGGTTTTTCCCGCATGGTAAAGATAGCCTCTTCGAGATGTTCCCAACCATGATAGAGGTGCGTGATCTCGGGATGAAGATCCAGCCTACCTGCAGAAACAAGTGAGCTTAACTTCTCCATGCGTAAACGCCCTCCGGGCATAAGACCGCCGCGAATATCTTTATGGCCCATGCCAACGCCCCATTCAACACGAGGAATGGTAACAAATTCACCCGAACCAAGATAGTTTACGTTACCAATTTTTCCACCAGGCTTTAACGCTTTGACGGCCTCTTCAAATGTGGAGCAATTTCCTCCTGCAATACAAACGCGATCTACACCCTTACCTTGGGTCATTTTGAGAACTTGCTCAGAAATAGATCCGTCTTTATAACTAATGAATTCGTTGGCGCCATAACCTTTAGCAACTTCAACACATTTTGGACGAGTTCCAACTGCAATAATACGCGATGCTCCGCGAAGTGCTGCACCAGCTACGCTCATCAAACCCACAGGACCAATACCAATAACTAAAACCGTGTCGCCAAATTGGACATCTGCAAGCTCAACTGCATGAAAACCTGTGGGAACCATGTCTGACAAAATGCACGCATCAGCAGGAGAAATGTTTGAAGGAAGATGTGCAAGATTGCCATCTGCATCGTTAACGTGGAACAGTTCTCCAAAAACGCCATCTTTAAAGTTAGAGAACTTCCAACCTGCAAGCATGCCTCCCGAGTGCATGGCATAACCTGCTTGTGCTTCAAGGGAGTTCCAGTCGGGTGTAATTGCAGGAACCAAGACGCGATCACCGGGTTTAAAGTCTTTTACCAGTTCGCCAACTTCTACAACCTCGCCACAGCATTCGTGGCCTAAAATCATGTTGTGACGATCGCCAATAGCGCCTTCCCAAAGCGTATGCACATCGGATGTACATATTGCAACAGCTAATGGCTTACAAATTGCGTCAAGAGGACCGCATTTGGGAGCGTCTTTTTCGATCCATCCAGACTCTCCAATTTTGAGCATAGCATAACCCTTCATGGGTACCCCTCCTTCTTTATGCCCTTTGTATACGAGATTAATTATATTTTTGTCTAGACAAGATATACGTGCATTTAGGTAAACGATACGCGGTGTTCCGTTAATGGTATGGGTTTGTGTGCGCGTCTGTGAGTGTTTTTACAAATGGAGCGTGAAAGGTTTTATGTGCGCTTAACGATTCAAAAAATGAGCAGTTTATAAGTTGTTTGAACAGGCATTTTGTTATGTATTTATGCGCTTAACGAAGCCACAGAGAAAGCTACAGAGGAAACTACAGAGGAAGCTACAGAGGAAATATATTCATGAACATACACGTAATGCGCAAGGAAATGAAAACTATAAGAAATGCAACACACTGTATATCAAGTTGTGCAAAACGCAGAGGATGCCAGTGCGTTCGCTCAGTGTACACGCGATAATTACGCGCGTCCAATGCTTGCGATAAGCCTTGTGCATGTTGATAAGTTTTAGTGAGTAAAGCGGTTAACGTAGAGCTCATTATATGAAACTGGGTTTTGAGGGTGGCTTTTTGGTAACGTGCACCGCGAATAAGTTGAGCTTCGGTAAGAGAGGTGGCTTCAAATGCAATCAGCGGAATGAAGCGCAGCATGAGCGAAAACACCATGGCAATCTCGCGCGCGGGCAGACCAATGCGTGCAAGTGGTGCCAAAAATGCTTCAAATGCATTGCATATCTGCACCGTAGAAGTGGTGTTCACGAGAACTGCGCCCAAGGTGAGCGCGCATAGTATGCGCAATGAATACAAACACGAAAGTGCAATTCCACCACGCGTAAGCGTAAAAAATCCAACAGATACCAGTACTTCTCCTTGTTGTATAAAAATCATATTACATATACCAACGGCGATAATAATTCCTAGGAAGTGTTTGCATGAGCGTGCAAGTTCTAACAGTGAGATATGTGCGAGCAACGCGATAATAACGATGAGCGCGCCATGTATAAGCAGATCGGTAAAGGTTGATATGCTAAAAATTGAAAATGTAAGTAGAATCAGCGCAAGAATTTTAGTGCGCGGATCCAAACGTTGTATACATGAGAACGTGTCTTGTTGGTGAGTATTGTTGCTATGCATTATGACATGCTCGTTTCGTGAGGTGTTGTATGCATGCGGATGAATCTGTATTTGTCCGACTGCTCTTGCATCCTGCCTCTTTTGTGCTCAAAAGAGCTTTGAGCGTGTGCATAAAGCCTGCAGTGGTGCGCAGGTGTTCTTCATCATTGCCGAGTATATTAAGACAAGGCTTTGCCCAGATCATGGAATCTGGTAATCCAAGCCCCCATGTTTTCAACATGTTTTCGTTTTCATAGGTAAAAATTTCTGAGGGCGCACCCTGCGCTACTATACACCCGTGATGCAGCACCAAAACATAGTCACATTGTGCGGCTTCATTCATATCGTGCGTAGCTTCCAAAAGAGTAAACGAACCTTTGAGCTGGCCTAACAAATCGTTAATACATTCGCGCGAATGGGGGTCTAAACCACTTGTTGGCTCATCCATAAGTATGAGCTTAGGCTTCATTGCCAATATGCCAGCAATTGCACATCTGCGCTGTTCACCACGCGAAAGTTCGTCAGGTGCAGCGTCTTTTTTGTGTAGCATTCCAACCGCTTCAAGCGCTTCGTTTGTCCTATTCTCAATCTCAGCAGCACAAAGTGCTTGATTGCGCGGACCTTGCGCCACGTCGTCGTATACTGTTTGGCCAAAAAGTTGTAGTTCGGGATTTTGCATAACATACCCAACGCGTCCTAGAATATATCGCCGCTCACGCGCTAACGTAAGCGATCGGGAGTTTACGAATACATTTCCCTGTGTTGGTTTATCAAGACCGCTTATCAGGCGAAGCAGCGTTGACTTGCCCGAACCTGTTTGTCCTATAAACGCAACGCGTGTTCCGTACTTAACCTTAAAAGTAAGATCAGAAAGTGTTGCCTTGTTTGTTTGCTGATAAGAAAAGCCAAGGGATTGTGCCTCTACGGCAAATTCTTGCGTTTCTAAAGAGTTATGTTTCAGGTGAGTTTGTGTATTTGAATCCTGCACGTTTATGTTTGATGACTTGTATGCATGCTTATCTCCACGCTTATCTCCACGCGAGCGCGCATCTCTTTGAGGATTGGTACTTGTGTATGTACGCAGCAGTGTTGCAAGGTCATTGGGTGTCATGTCAACAGTGCCGGGGCAGCCGTATGCGTGACATAGGTTAGAAATTTGTGTCGATAATGGAAGATCAAGACCTATATCGCGAAGAAGCTTGTCATGAGAAAATACTTGGAGCGGAGTATCATCTGCAACAATGCGACCATGGTCTAAAACCACAACCCTGTCGGCTTCAAGCGCTTCGTCCATAAAATGTGTGATATGAATGATGGTTGTTTTTTCACACGAAAGCTGCTTAAGTAGACTATCAAGTGTTTTTCTGCTTGTTACATCAAGCTGCGCGCTTGGTTCATCCAATATAAGAACATAAGGATCCATAGCAAGTGCACCTGCAAGCGCGAGTCTTTGTTTTTGTCCGCCTGAGAGCTGATGGGGATTTTTAAGCCGCAGATCATCGAGTGTAAAACGAGAGAGTTCACGTTTTACACGATGTTCGATCTCATGAGGTGAAACGCCCAAATTTTCTGGACCAAATGCAATATCATCTTCAACAACGTTGTTAATAATCTGTTCATCGGGGTTTTGAAACACATATCCCAAACGTTCTTGTGCTTGAGCATAGGCAAACAGATTTTTTGCTCCTTGCGCAAAAACACAATGGTCAAGCAGGCAAACATGCCCTTGATCAGGAGCCATAAGCCCAGCGATAACGCGCGCAAGCGTTGACTTTCCCGAACCATTTGCGCCCAGAATGCATACACGTTCTCCTGCATGGATTGACAAATTGATGTTTTTCAGTGCATAAAACGTTTTGTTATAACAAACAGACACATGCTCAAGTTGAATGATTGGTTTGGCATGACGCGTGTTGCGCGTCTGTTGAAGCGTTTGTTGAGATGTTTCTTGATAGATGTCATCCGCGTCAGGTGTGCTGTGCCCCCACGCCGTGCTGCTTATTTGTGTGCTCGTTTTATTGCTTTTGGCATGATGATACGTTTGCATGTGCACACGCTTAGCCTTTAGTGTTTGATGCTGCGTGTAAACGCGCGT
>CAMQEO010000056.1 GCA_946999785.1 uncultured Atopobium sp. | reverse complement strand
AGCAGCGTGTTGCCCTTGCTCGCGCGCTTGTAATTGAGCCTGGTGTTCTTCTGTTTGACGAGCCACTTTCTAACCTGGATGCAAAACTTCGTGTTGACATGCGTACCGAAATCCGCCGTATTCAACAAGAAGCAGGAATTACGGCAATTTACGTTACTCATGACCAGTCTGAGGCTATGGCGCTTTCAGATAAAATTATTGTTATGAAAAAAGGTGTTGTTGACCAAATTGGAGATCCACGCACCATTTATCACCGTCCGTGCGATGAATTTGTTGCCGACTTTATCGGCGAGTCTAACTTCTTACATGGTAAAGTAGTCGAAGCCCATGATCAGACGGGTGTTGCAGTTATAGAAGGATCTTCGGTTCAGGTTGCTGATCTGAATGGTAAACAAGTAGACGATGATATTACGCTGGTATTACGCCCCGAATCGGTACACGTAGCCGATGAAGGCGTGCTCCCATGCGAAGTAATTCTTTCTCGTTTTATGGGTCATTATCAAAATTACCATGTGATGTGTGGCAATACGCTTGTAAAGATTACAGAATTCAACCCCAAGAACAAACGTATTTATGAAGTAGGAGAAAAGGCGTTTATTAAGTTTTCGTCTGAGGACGTTCACGCTTTATAAAATGTGTAGTGCAAAGGAGTGCCTTGAGCACTCCTTTGTGTTAAGGAGCAGCTATGCAGTCGTTTCTTGAATTAGCGCGAGCTCGGTATTCGTGCAGAAGTTTTGACTCAAAACCTGTTGAGAGTGAAAAGATAACAAAAATATTGCAAGCTGGGCAGGTAGCGCCCACCTGTGTTAACAGACAACCTTGGCACGCTTGGGTGATACAAGGTGCTAAGGCTCTTAGCCGTGCATACGAAGCTACGCGTTTTAATTTTGCTGCACCACTGATCATAGCTGTGGGAGTAAAGCCCGGAAGCGGTTGGACACGTCGCTGCGATGAGCATGATTTTGTTGATGTAGACGGTGCTATTGTGACAACACATATGATGCTTGAAGCTCAAGACTTAGGGTTATATAGCACGTGGGTAGGATATTTTGATCCCAAAGTGCTGGCTGATTCTTTTGAAGAGATGAAAGATTATCGTATGCTTGCAATGCTTGAGATTGGTTATCCATCACCTCAAGGCGTGCCATCCACGCGTCATGAAGAGCGTAAAAGCCTGAATGAGTTGGTAAGCACTATCAAATAGGCAGTGCATTTTCTTGCACGGTGGACACCGCAATCAATATAAAAGCTTTGTGAATATTCATATTTACTTGTATTATACTTAATATTTGCTTCTTATTGCATATTGGCTCATACTCAAAGGACAGGTTATGTCACAACTTGATACCTCGATTATCATTCGCCCTTTTAAGGATATTGACTTTGATGAAGTTGTTAATCTGTGCGTCAGAAAATGGTGCAGTGATATTACAGGTGCATATGACCGTATTATTTTTGGACGCGTGCTTACTGCTGGTGCGTTACAGCGTTCGGTGTACACGATGGTTGCCGAAGAAAACGGCAGTGTTATCGGCGTATGCTTTGGTGGATTAAGTAGCAATAGAAGCATTTCACAAAACTCCTTTTGGCATCGTCGCTTTGAAGACATTATGGTAATTGCGCGCGATCGTGCACGCCGTGGTGGCGTAAAAGTTGAGGATCGTCTTTTTAGTCGTTTAAGAAGTTACACAACGGCGGATGTTTTTATCTCGCTTGGTTATGCTAATTCCGAAGCAGAAATTAACTTATTGATTGTAGATCCTAATCACATGGGCAAAGGTGTTGGCTCGCGATTGTTTGACGATATGACAACACGCTTTAAAGATGCTGGTGCTCGTGGCTTTTTCCTTATTGTAAGTTCACATTCTGACATTGATTTCTTTGAGCACCGCGGGCTTAACTGTATTCAGGAAAAACAGGGAACCTCGGGCGATAGAGGAAATAGCGTTATTTATTTATATGGGCGTCGTTTGTAACTGCGTTTTGTTCATCTAGAAATCGCGCCATAGTCATACGGATGTTTAATTTTACGAGATGAGAGTGTAATAACAGCAGGTATAACAGCAGGTAAACATGTGTAGAGTTAGGAAATTGCTGTGAGTGAGCTTTTAGATATCTACCGTTCTTCATCTGCCCATATGCGTGTAGGCGTAGGCATAACCCTTGCGTGCTTACTTGGGTGGCTTTATTTTTTATGGGCATTTACCTGGTATTTTGCGCTCAACGCACTTACAACTTTGTGTTTGGTTGCATGTGCTTTGGTTGATAACAAGTATCGCGTTATTCCGCATACGTTGCTTGTTATACCTGCTTGTATCGGGGTATTTTTTGCGCATCTGAGCTGCTCGCTTTTGACATATGATAGCGCCCCCTTTATATGTTTTATCTTGTGTATTATTTGGTTTGTATTTGCTTATGCAAATCACGACGCAAACGCGGCACCGCTGATAGGCGCCGGTGATATAAAACTTTTACTTGTATTGTCTTTGTATATGACACCGTTGTCCTTTTTGGTTATGTTGGTTATTGCGTGTATAGGCGGTCTGTGTCATGCTGCGCTCATTAGGCAGAAAACATTTCCATGGGCTCCTTCTATTGTGTTTGCGTGGTATATGGTTATGTATACGCCCTTCTTAAACTATGTGTATATTGCGTTTGTGCAAATATTTTAAGTGGAGGAGCAATTTGATTGCGTCCCAGATACGAAAAAATAGTTGATAATATTAACTAATATGACTATCCTTATGTTCACTTTTACATTTGAACAAAGGAGTTGTAATGGATACAACACTACACAATACAACACCGCATAATGCGACGCTGCACAAACCTATTCACATCTTAAGTCCCGAGATAATAATTAAAATCATCGGCGTCGTGGCTGCATTTTATGGAATGGCAGTACATTGGGAGGGCTTATTTTCGTTTACCTATTTTACAAACTTATCTAATCTTGTTATAGCCACCATTTTGTTATATGCACTTGTGGGTAAATTAACTTGTCTAGTAATGCATGGTGATTGTGCACGTGTAACAGACGCATTGGCACAAGACGCTGCAGGTGGTTGGCGCGTTTTTATACAGAAAACGCTTTCTACACAAGTGTGGTACCGCGTGAAATATATGGCAACTCTGGCAATCACTATTACATTTTTGCTTTATCTGTGCTTTCTGGCTCCAACATCGGATGCGGGTTTTGTGGGTGCATATCTCAATAATCATGCTTCGTCACTCTGTACACATTTTATTGCTCCTCTGTGCGCTATAGCAGATTTTTTGTTATTTGATCATGGCTTTAAGCCAAAAACTCACGATGTGTTTTGGGCATTGCTTCCGCCCTTTGTTTATATCGGATATGTATGCGTGTTGTCGCTTGTATTTGGCGTACGCTGGAAAACCGTTATGCTTGCACCGTATAATTTTTTAAACTTTGGTGCGCCATGTGGATGGTTTGGCATTGATTTAACCACAGCAAATACCTACACATTAGGTATTGGAGTTTTCTATTTTGTGTGCGTATTCACCTTGATATTTATAGCTATTGGCGTAAGTTTTCTTAAAATCGTAGAACATCGCTCAAAATAGCATAAGGGTATGCAAGTTTTGATAAGCACTATATTCTTCTATATACGGTTATAAGGAATTATGAATCTATAAATTTGGGTATGTAGTTGTGTTAGAATATCTGTACATATTCGATAACAAGCTCCTACGATATATCGTAGCTTAAATGAATAGGAGTTGGAACTTGGCTATCAAAACTTTTACGCGTCGTGAGCTCTTGCAGCTCTTAGGCATAACTACGGTACTCGCGGCTATGCCTGCTCAGATTGCGTTTGCTGACACACAAGATGACTTAAATGCTGCTCAAAAAAAGCTCGACGAAGTTCAAAAACAACTCGATACCATTGCTTCCCAGTACGAAAAGCTCGTGGGTGAGCAAGAAAAAACATGTGAGCAAATAGAAGATGCGCAGACACAAATAGCCTCTACGCAAGATCAGATCGATAAAAAACAGCAAGAGCTTGATGCAAAAAAAAGCGCGCTTTCAAAACGTGTTTCAAGTGCATATAAGTCTGGCATAGATGGATTTTTATCGGTGCTCTTTTCTTCGTCGTCTCTCGAAGAGCTTTCTTCTAACATTTATTATCTTGATAAAATTTCCGAAAAAGATCGAACGATGATAGAGGAAGTCAATCGTGTAAAGCGTGATCTAGATGATAAAAAGAGCAGTCTTGAAAGTCATAAAGCGGCTCTTGAACAGCTTAAGGAAGAACAAGATAAAGAGCTTACACAAATGACCGCCAAGCAAGATGAGTCTAAACGTGTGCTGGATGGTCTTTCTCAGGATGTAAAAGACCTTATGGCAAAACGTGACGCTGAACTTCAAGCGGCTGCACAGCAGCGCGCGCTGCAACAGGCTCAGGCTGCAGCTGCTCGTGCAGGAAAACGTACCTATACGTTAAGCGAAGTATCTGGTGAGGTCAATTTAAGCCCTAATTTATCGGGGAGCCAAAAGGCAGTTGTTTCGTGTGCATATCGAGTAGGTTCGCCGGGTTTGGGCTTATGTGCTATGTGGGTTTCTCAGGTTTTCTCGTTAGCGGGATTGGGATATCCTTCAGGTGATGCTTGCGATATGTATTATGCTTGGTGCCATAGCTCCAATAAGAGTGAACTCAAACCGGGGATGATTATTGCTGTTCCTGCTCATGCAGGAACGCCCGCTGGTAGAATTTATGGCCACATAGGTATTTATGTTGGAAACGGAGAAGTTCGCCACAACATAGGCTCTGTTGCAACGTGGTCTTTGGATCGTTGGATTAGCTATTATAGCTCTATTACAACACCGCGTTGGGGCTGGTGTATGGGGATACCGCTTTCGTAAAGGCTGTAAAGCCGCAATCGCGCAAAGGTGTAAACACGTAAACTCGCAGGCGCGAAATTGTGCACGTTTCATACATTCTTTTTATAACACGCGTTTATCTAACGCACAACAAATTCAACTGCATGCATACTTGGTATGCATGCAGTTTTTTACACGCTTACTAATGATCGCTTCTGTTAAAGCCGTTTTTCATACCCATAGAAGCGCTATACAACACCTTGTCAAGGGTTATATCGGTTTCTTGTTTGGTCATGTCGGCTATAGCCTGATTGGTTTTTTCTAATACCTCTGTGCAAGCTTCGTACGAGAGATTTTGATCTTCTACCTGTTTATCACATTGAAATACTAAACGCCAACCTTGGGATCCAACTGCTTCTTGATAATGCTCAATATGATTGGCACATGCATTAAAGTGAGCATCTGCCAAAGCACCAATTAAGCGATTTGCCCAGTAGAAACTTTGGGTATCAACGTGAGAGGTGGTGTTGTTGAGATATACAGGTGTGGTATTAACATTTGCATAAAAAGGTACCAGCGCATTAAAGGCATTAGATCCATACGCCATCCATTGAAGTGCTTGGCAACCCCGAGGTGCCCATCCACGCAACTGCAGTGCTGCAAGCTCGCTATTACGGTTAATACCAATAGGGCGATACAAAGAACGCGTTGCAGCTGTTCCCTGTGCTGAATATGGATCAAAAACGGTTCCTTGGTAATGAAGCGAAAGCGAGTATTTAACATCTTCCATGGTGATCTTGCGATCGGGGATAAGGCACCAGGGAATATCGTCACTTTCGGGCTGCCAAGGAGCACACGTGGGATCGGCAAACAGTGACGGAACAAAGTATTTGTGCATACTCCACGCGCGCGGCGTGTTGTAGACATGGTCGGCATCACTGTGGCTGCCGAAAGCATCGCGCGGATTAAAGATCTCGTGCTTGCAGGCGCAGCTGTCGTCACAAGAGCAATCGGCACAGCATGCATTGTCGTCGCAGTCGCAATCATCGTTGCACGCGCAATCATCTCCGCAGTCACAGCCATCGCCGCAGTTATCTTCATCACAGCAGCATGCACATTCATCTAAGTTGTCGTCTTTGAGTGTAAGATCAAGGTGATAGGTATCCATCCAGTCTTTAAGATCCGCAGAACACATATACGACTTTTGTTCACCATAAGCATCGGTAAGGTCAAATTCGTCAATTCCCAATTGGTTTGGCATGGTAACATAGGCATCATCAGGCACGCGACGCGCGATCCAGTGATGACCACCTACGGTTTCGAGCCACCATATTTCTTCGGTATCGCTAAACGCAATACCGTTCATCTCGTAGGTACCATACGTTTCAAGCAAATGACCTAGGCGCTCTACGCCTTCGCGCGCAGAGTGAATATAGGGAAGAACAAGCGTAACCATGTCTTCTTCGCTAATACCACCGCGAATTTCGGGCGTATAATCAGCGTCTCCTTCTTTGCCACATGCCTTCTTAAAGTAAACCAGGGGATCGGCACCTAAGACGCGCTCGTTGGATGTAAGCGTTTCGGTGGCAGTCATTGCTACGTTAGCTTCGTTTACACCTGCTGCAGCCCAGATACCTTCATTTGAAAGCGCATTGGGAACCGCGGTATAACGCATAGGATTATCAGGCAGATCCATTTCAAAATGCGTTAACACCGATTTGTAGTGACGCGGTTGATCCTGCGGTTGTACAACGGTAAAGTTTTTAGGACAAAATTCGCCATTGGGAGAATCTTCGTTACGTGCAATAATAGTTGACCCGTCAAAACTTGCATCTTTACCAACAAGTAAGGTGGTACATGCCATCATAGCCTCCGTTTCTAAGAAAACATTTCATTAAATTATTGTATCTGATTTTGACATAGCATACTATTCATCTTAATCTGTATATATTGTTTTATTTCGTTTTACGCGCTCAAGATAAGGTTAGCACGTCAGCACGCGCGTGTTACAAAAGCTGTTCGCGCGCTCACAAAGGAGTTTTTCTATGTCCATGAATTTTAAACGACGCTTACCTATTCCAAAAGAGATTCGCGAAGAAATGCCGCTTGCTCCTCAAATTGCAGCTCAAAAGCCTGCATTTGATGCAGTCGTAGCAGATGTGTTATGCGGTAAAAGTGAAAAAAAATTGCTCATTATAGGGCCGTGTTCTGCCGATAGAGAAGACTCTGTTTTGGAATATGTTGAGCGTCTAGCGCGCGTTGCCGAAGAAGTGCGCGACAAGCTCATTATCATTCCTCGTGTGTATACCAATAAACCTCGTACTAAGGGAACAGGCTATAAAGGTCTGTTGCATAATCCCGATCCCTTAGGTGCGCCCGATCTATTAGGCGGCGTAAAAGCCATTCGCCATATGCATATCAAGGTTGCAGAAACAACCGGTATGTTTACTGCCGATGAAATGCTGTATCCCGAGAACTATCAATATCTCATAGACGTTATTGCATACAATGCAGTTGGTGCGCGTTCAGTTGAAAACCAAGAGCATCGCTTGGTTTCAGCAGGAATTTCTACGCCTGTTGGCATGAAGAATCCAACAGGTGGTTCGTGTTCGGTTATGCTTAATTCCGTTTATGCAGCTCAACAGCCTCAGACATTTATTTTTAGAAATTGGGAGGTTGAGGCAACGGGTAATCCTTTAGCGCACGCTATTTTGCGCGGCTTTCAGGGGCTAGACGGTCGTAATTATCCTAATTATCACTATGAATATCTTGAGCGACTTTGCGAGCTTTATACCGCAGATACCTATGCTAACCCTGCTGTTGTAATTGATTGCAACCACGATAATTCAGGAAAACGTCCGCTTGAACAAATTCGTATTATTCACGAAGTGCTTGATAGCGTACATAGAAACGAAGATATTGCGCGTCTGTTTAAGGGCTTTATGGTTGAGTCCTACCTTGAAGATGGTAATCAGCCTGTTGACGGTGGCGTATTTGGTAAATCTATCACAGACGCTTGTTTGGGTTGGGATAAAACGGCTCGCTTAATTTATAACATTGCAGACCGCCTGTAAGCTATCTTAAAGGTACATATTCTACCTTTTAAGCCCAAAAAAAGTGTGAACTAAAATAAGGGTTAAAGCACAAATTAAAGCGTTTACCTCACACCAAAGGTAAACGCTTTTTTGTAGTGTGCTCGGCACGCAATATCACTTGGCGGTGGAAGTCCGCTAC
>CAMQEO010000055.1 GCA_946999785.1 uncultured Atopobium sp. | reverse complement strand
TTATCAAAGACTTAAAGAAGATGAAAACTCAAAATTATCATTAACTTGGAACCTGCATAGAGAAATATCTAAAATCAATTATAAAATTCATACAGATGCCATTAAAGAGTATTTATTAAAAGACCTTACAGATGAGCAGTTATCATTTAAATATGCAAGTGAAGCAGATATGCTTAATGTGGCACTCTTTGATAAAAGAGCAAAACAGTGGCGTGAAGAAAATCCTGACCTAAAAGGAAATATGAGGGACTATGCAAGTCTTAAGAAATATGAGGGACTATGCAAGTCTTAATGAACTATTAGTACTTGCTAATATGGAATCCTATAATGCAATTTTAATTGAAAAAGGATTAGAGCAAAGAGATAGAATGATTGAACTTAGAAATCTTGCAAAGACACAACTTATATCTTTAGAGAAATTAAACCAATTAGATATTAAAAAACTTTCTAGTTAAAATTATTATAGAGTTTTGTTCGGTACCGGTACTGGGACTGGGATGGGGCAAATAAAACTGATTTACATAGAATAGAAGAATTTACTAAGGCTATTGAGGAACTACATTAGCTTTTTGTTGATGAGGGGGAGAAATGGAAGATAATTTTAAAACGTATTTTAAATCTAAAAATATTTATATAGATAGTACATCTGAGGATGATATTGTTTATAGGCTCAATGGTAAAGAATTAAAAAATGAAGAGCAAGAGTCAATTACCGCTTATGATTTTAAGTCATTAATAAAAAAAGAGGTTTCAAAATTTATTTATCCATTTGAGAATATTGTTGTATTAGCGGGGGCTGGGGCATCTATTGTAAACAATGACAAAGGATTACCTGATGAAAAGTATGGTCATACCATCAAAATGTTGGCTAAAGCGGTAGATGAGGCGTTGAATCCTGCACAGGGTCTCTTTTCAATAGAGCAATTAAGTGAGATATGCAAATATTCTATTCCTTTTAAAAAGGAAAAAGGGAATGAAAAAGGAGAAACAGAACCATACTATAACCCAGATTTTATTTTGGAAGATTTTTTATCTAAAGTTTTATCTTATGAGGAGTTTATGGATGAAGGAGATGCAAAGGATAAGTTTATTTCAACAAAACAAACGATTTTAGATACTATAAAAAATAAAACAACATACTCGTTTGAGCAGGGGGTTCATAATCATGATTCATTTATTAAAATACTATCAAATCTGACGAAATCCCCTTATAGATTATCTATCGTAACAACTAATTACGATACTTTATTTGAAGAAGCAGCTGATGCTTTAAATTTCACAGTTTTTGATGGGTTTTCTTTTACGTCTAAACCACGTTTTGATGTGGATTTGTTTGATTGGTTTTTGGTAAAGCCTATATCAAATGTTAAATCTGATAAGGTTGAATACAAAAAAAGTGTAATTAATTTGCTTAAAATTCATGGTTCTTTGACATGGAAGCAAGAAAAAGAAGAAATTATTAGATGTGACAAGAATTTCAATGAAACCCCAATAATGATTTTTCCGAGCTCAAACAAGTATTCTCATAGCTACGAAAAACCATACTTTGAATTGCTATCGAAATTTCAAGATTTGCTTAAAATGCCAAATACATTGTTTGTTACTACAGGATTTAGCTTTGCTGATAACCATATAGCGAAGATGATAACACGGGCCATTAAGTCAAATCCAAGTCTGACATTATTGGCGACAGATTTTTCAATTGACGATATCGATAAAAATCAAAATTGGTCACAGTTAATAGCATTGATGAATAATGGGTATCGTATTGCTTTTCTAAAAGGAACTATGGCGGACGGATTAGCAGATTATTTTGGGACGGTTCAATATGATGATTGATCAATTTTATTCTTCTATAGATAAAAATAATTTTTATTTAGGAATGGTATCTCAGGTTTATAAAGATACTTGCGTAGTTCAAATTGAGAATTTTACCTGGTTAAATCAGCGACGTATTAATCAAGAGTTATTGATCCCAAACACTATCAATTACTACGTTCTAATAGATTCTATTTACGGGTTATTTATTGGTGAGGTTTATCAAGCTAAAATACAAAGTGCTCAAAACACTCATTATGCAGTCCAAAATGAATCCGTGGAAAAAGTGTTTCCAGAATTATTTGTAGATTTAATAGGTGTACTGCCACCAGATGGCGAGTCCTTCAATACTCCTGGGTTTTACTCTGTGGGCTTAATGGATAAAGTCTATATTACAAACCAAAAGATAAATAAAAAATATTTAAACTCAATAGAAGTCTCACGTTTAGATGATGATTATTGGAAAGACAGACTAAGTTCTTTTGCAATAGCTACGAATTTAGGTAACGAGGAAATTTCATTATATCCAGAAAGCTTATTTGATAGGCATTTAATGGCTATTGGAACAACTAATAGTGGAAAGTCAACTTCATCTTTAAGTATCCTTGATAAATTAGTACAAGATGGAAAGAAGATTTTAGTCATAGATCCTACCGGAGAGTATGCTGAATCATTTTATGAAGAGTCGGTAAAAAAACTAACGTTAGGGGTTGATACTACATTAGATCCAGGACAAGTTTCACTTACTCAATGGGCTACATTATTTGAGACTAATGATTCAACTCAACCCGCAGTATTGGCAGATGCAATCAGAAGTTTAAGATTACAGAAAAAGAGAAATCTTGATGGAGTTTTAGTCAAGAAGGACAATAGGGTTGTTGATATTACTGATAGTTTAAATACATTGGAGGACAACGACGTATCGTTTAATCTTAAAATACTGCCGAATCAAATTATTGAGGAGGCTGTACAGGTTGCAAATTCCATATATGTATCTAGTGATTTCCAATTTAATAATAAACAATGGCTAGTACAGAAAGTTAGATACAAACTTGATAATGATAAATTACTCGATTTCTTTAGTGCAGATTCATCAAAAACGGATTTACTTTCAGAGCTTGATGATTTTATGAAAAATAAGATTCATAGTTTGTACATTAATACTTCAATAATTGGTATTGGAGAAGCTGTAGGAGCTATGATTATCGATTTGATAAGCAATTACATGGTTAATAAGAAGAAAAATGATACTGCTTTCGTTCTTTTTATAGATGAGGTTCATAGATATGCAAAAGATGCAAGAGCGAGTGGTTTTCAAACAGGATTAACCTTAATGGCAAGAGAGGGAAGAAAAAAAGGAATCTTCATGTTTTTAACATCTCAAAACCCTAATGATGTTCCTGAAGAGTTATTAGGCCAAATAGGAACACTACTTATACATCGTTTAACTCATAGAAGGGAGTTGGAAGCGGTAAGAAATTATGTGAGTGAAAGGTCATATAAACAAATACCTAAGTTGAATCAAGGAGAAGCTATATTGACTAGCATAAATTTATTAAAGGATTTACACCTTAGCGTAATGAAATGTACAAGGAAACATTCCAATAGAACAATAAATCTTTAAATCTTATTGAAAGTAGACTCTGGCACTAAAATGATACTATTCCTCAAAAAATAAAGAATAATTCGAGTAAAAACTGCTGTTTATTCACAAAAGTGGCTAAAGAAAAGCTCTATAAGTAGTTACTTCAACTTATATTTCAAGGAGTGGGAATAGCCGCATAAAATAGCTCCTTGTATTCAAATGATGCTAGAAGCTAAAAAGAAATAAATTGAGCAGTAGTTCCAAGTGGTTATATTTGCTCAAAGAATAAGACTGTAGCATTTAGCTGCGGTCTTTTGTGTGTGTTTGGACAGTGGGTTTACAATATGATTTTAGAGCATTTGACAATGGTTCTAACCACTGGAAATAGGTGGTTGTGGCTATAGACCCGATTTTTGTTCCTGTCGAGACTGTAGGACTATTGTCAAAGAGGCTTTTTAGTGTATGGAGACAGCAGAACTATTGTCATTTTTTTGATTAAGAATTAAGAATTACGAGAATAGACTAATAATCATTATGCTAAATAAATGATTTAATTATGCTAAAATTGAAAGGGGACTCGAGTTTGGATGAACTAAATAGAATGCCTGAAAATATAACAGTGATACAACCTCGGAGAGTGATTAAGGATTATGCCGTTGGTATCTATGCTCGTATGAGTACAAACCGTAGGGAACAAATGGAGAGCTTGGCAACAGTCTGAAAATGAATGGATAAACGAAATATACGATGGGGACTGAAGAAGAGGGCAGAGAACGGTACATCGGGATTATATAATCGTCCTTGGTATGAGTATAAAAAGATAAACACGCTATACTTGTCATAAACGATGAGCAGGCGAAGGTGGTCAGAATATCTTCAACTGGTATTTTGAGGGGTACAGCATTCGAGGAATTATAAAGAAATTGAAAACAAACGGTATTAATTCGCCGAAAGGAAAAGACCACTGGAGCAAAAAAGGAATTGAATCCACATTGACAAAGCATAAGTATACAGGAGATGTGGCAATTGCTGATTCGGCGGCTCTGAGAATCAGTATTTGAATAAGAAGCACCATGAGGGGATAATATCCAAAGACCAATTTAAAGCGGTTCAACTTGAGATGGCGTCTCGCAGCAATGCGGAAGTTTTAGAAGATGGAAAGTTTCGAAGGAATAGCAAAAAGTATAGTTCTAAAGGAACCAAATAGATAGAGGGTATTGATATGCTTGAAAATCTTAAATTTTTAAAGGAAGATATGAAGAATAAAGGGTGGACTATTTGCAGCTTTATCTTCAGATATAAGAGCACAAATTACATCGTGTTAGTAAAAAGATTTGTAGGAAGTGTAAAAAGAGTCAGTGAGTACGCTCTTGTGAAACTTGAGTTTATGAAGGAAAATAATTTAATAGATCCTTTGGAAGTTGAAGCTAATAGTCATAGCTTAATTGTTGATGCACAGACCTTAAGGGAATATTTTGGTATTGAGTATAATGATAACTTGGGTAATATAATAAAACAGTTTTCTGAACAACTGGGAAACTCAATCCCAGTAAACATTAAAGATAATATTTCTAACATTGAAAAACAAGCCATGGTTCGTTCACTAAGCGCAAGCGATTCAGAAGATCCTGAAAAAATATATTGTACAATGGTACGTAGAAATCCTAAAGGGATAAAGCGAAGCGAATTTAATTCTGATAAAACAAAAATACTTAGAAACGATTTGTTTAAGTATTTTAAAGATGATGAAAGCATAAGTTTTTGTTATTCGACAGAACTAACAAAAGAAAATGATGATGCAACGATACTTAAGAATTTTTCAAAATAATATTTGTTAGAGTGACATCGTCAAAATAGCCTAATCAAAAATGAAGATTTGAAAATATAAGATTATTATAAACCCATAGAATTCAATGTATTTTTGTGAGGATATAATTCTCGAAAATAGCCTAAAATCTCAAGTAGACACTATGAATAACAATCAGCAAAGCACTTGTAACGCTCGGTTATAGCGCTATAATTACTGGATTCATAAAGCTGACATCAAAGAGCCCAAAGCTCAAAGATAAAAAGCAAAGGGGCACAAATAAAAATAGGAGCTTGAATGCAATTGCGCTCTAGCGTCTTGTTTCGATTATAGGAGGTTCATTATGGAACAAGCAATTCATATGATTATCACAAGTGCTATAGGATATATTATTGCGCATTATATTGTTAAGGCGCTTGATAATATAAGAAAGAAGAAATAGCAACGGTAATCAAAGCATATAACGCGCAAAAGCAACGGTAAAATACACAATATAAAACAGATTGTATTCTTTACCGATGATATGGACATTTACTTCTCCTAAAAATAATTTTGGATGATAGGGGAATCATGATTTCTTTTGAGCAAGCCAAGAAAAAGGCACAAGATAGTGTGAATATAAAGACTATTATGTATTTTCCTATCACACTCCAGTGATTGAAGACTCCTCCTCGAATCTTGTTGCAATAGAGAAAAAGACAGGTACAGGCTATTGTTTTGTTGCAGTAATCACAAAACTTGGGAAAAAGCTTCATGAAAGCAAGGTGCGCTAAGAGTAACAGCTCCTAGAGGTTGAAAAATTGCATGACGAATTAGCCGACATGAAAAAAGAGTGAGACGAATACAAAGAGCTTTACACAACGCAAAAAGGAAGAAGGGGTTTAAGTCGTGTAATTTTGACGCAACGAGAGCGTCATTCTCTAATGATGAGATATACAAAGCAATCAATAGTCAAGCGATGAAAAAGCACGTAAATAGAGTTTCATTTATCGACCGCAATAGAGATTACCATGTAATAAAAATGAGGGCGCAACCGCTCCAGGACAGAATCCCGAGGTGTTTACGCCCTCTTAAATGCACTATACCACAATTTAATTCGATTATCACAGGTGCAGACGTGCACCTTTTTTAATATTCACGCTGCACAGAGCGTATTTTAGTATCTAGTACGACTGATGCTTTTCTTATATCAGGGAAATATCTTTTGGAATAATTGCAATGGAAATAACTATATCTAGCCTGTACTATGTAACGAATAGTGTTATAAGATATAGCAACAACCTCGAGAAAGAAAGTGATTACATTTAACGAGGTTGTTGCAATACTTGAAAAGCCTGCTATTGCGATAATTGTCCATTTGATAAACAAAGCGGTTGACAAGCTCTTATCAAAGAAACGCAGCAAGCATTTCAAGTAAAAAATAGGCTAGAGGAGCTCTAACTCCTCTAGTTCCATTGTAGCTAAAGGAGAAGATAATGGATAAATTCACAAATATTCTAAACTTTATCATATCGGTATTACCTTGTATTGCAGGGGTAATTATCGGTGAAGCAATTATTAAAGTATGGGAGAAGCATCATGGCAACTCTGGCACGCCTAAGAGCAAATAATAACTACGTTAAGCACAACGTAAAGAAGGTAACAATATCGTTTTATCCTAAAGACAAGGAAGTGTATGCACGTGTTGCGCAGCACACTAGCATGGCTGGTTACATTCGTGACCTAATTGTGAAAGACATGCAAGCTCACAATCAAAATGAGCAGTGAGCGACAGTGCCTTAATCTGTATGTAGCAGTAAGCAAACGTTTTCAATATGCCAGCTCTGCGGAAATAGATCAACTGGTGTAATCTTTGCAGGTAGATACGCGCCTTTATCAATAAAGCGACGGATATCACGCGCAAGCGTTTGCGGATCGCACGAAACATACGCAATTGCGCGCGCTCCACTTTGTGACAATTTATCACAAACGCCTGCTTCCAAACCAGCTCGTGGTGGGTCAACCACAATGACATCTCCATGAGCTTTTGGATATTCTCTCAGAGCATCTCCACCAATTGCCTGCACGTTATGTAAATTAAAAAGTTTAATATGCCTGCGTAAATCTTGAATAGAGCTCCCTTGTGCTTCAACGCCTATAACACTGCGTGCGCGCTGGGCAAGGGGAAGCGTAAACGTTCCTGCTCCGCAATACAAGTCAAGAGCTGTTTCGTTTGGTTGCACATCTAAATCATCCATAACACGATCAATAAGTTTTTCGGCATTGTGTGTATTAACTTGAAAAAACGAAGGAGCAGAAATCCGCATGCGTCTACCTGCAATAAGTTCTTCCCAATAACCTTTGCCATACAATTTTTCTACGCCACACACACGTCTTGCTCGCCGCGATCCTTTGGTTAGAACACGTGCAATTGAAGTGAGTTCAGGTGCTGCAGAATTCAGAATTTTTACCACATAGCCACGCGGAAAAGCACCGGGAGTGGTCCAAAGTGCCAGTTCTACGTCTTTTGTGCGAACCGAAGTTCTCAGTGCAATACGCTCGATGCCCAACTCCTGTGAGCGTGCAATAAATTGCAGCGCACCCGTAATTGATTTTGTCAGTTTGGAAAAGCGCTCATCAATAAGTGCACAACTTACAACTGGGATAAGCCGCTTTTGAATAGGATCATACATGCCCAAATAAAAGGTATTATGTTGTGTGCTTGCGTTGAGTTCAATTTTATTGCGATAGCCCCATTGTTTTTTAGAGGGAATCACATCCCTTACGAGCTCTTGTGCCTCATCGGGTTCTATATGTGCCGTGCGTATAAGCGCGTCGGCAACATTTGCTTTTTTAGCTTTAAGCTGCTCATCATATGCAAGGTGTGACCATGGACATCCACCTGCTTGTTCGTCATATGAATACGCTGGTTTTACTCTATAAGGTG
>CAMQEO010000054.1 GCA_946999785.1 uncultured Atopobium sp. | reverse complement strand
TGTCCTTGTCAACAGAATTGAGGATAATATGAATACTCTTTCGAGAAGGTCGTTTTTAGCTTCTTCAGCTGCTCTTTCTTTGTCTGCCTTGGTAGGTGGTTGTAGTTCAGGTGCAGGCTCAAACGGTGGTGCTTCTTCCAGTGATTTGGAGCGCATCGCAACTCAAGATGTTATTGATGCTGCAAAGAAAGACAAAGAGCTTATTGTTTATGGCTCGTGTGACGAGCCATATCTTGCAGTTGTCTGCGAAAAATTTAAAGAGCTCTTTGGTATAGACGCTCAATTCCAACGTATGTCAACAGGCGAGGTTCAAGCAAAAATCGAAGAAGAAAATGGACATCCATCAGGCGATGTTTGGTTTGGTGGTACTACTGATCCATATAATATTGCGGCTACAAAAGGCTTGCTTGAGCCGTATAAAGCTCGTAATGACTCTCATCTTATGGCTTCTCGTTACAAAGATGCACAAGATATGTGGCATGGAATTTATAAAGGTTCCCTGGGCTTTTTCTATAACACCGACGAAGTAAAGCGTCTTAATTTGGACGTTCCTAAAGATTGGCCAGACTTACTTGCCCCCAAGTATAAAGGGCTTATATGGTCATCTAACTACTATACAGCAGGTACTGCAAAACTTATTTGCAATACAGCAATTCAAAAATATGGTCATGACAAGGGAATTCAATATCTTGTTGATTTGGATAAAAACATCGCTGTATACACAAAGAGTGGCGCAGGTCCTGCTAAAAATGTTGGTACAGGGGAGTGCATTCTTGGTATTGGATTCTTAAGTCAGGCAATTGAACAAATTGTTTCAAACGGATACACTAACATTAGCCTCATTACGCCGTCTTCGGGTTCGGGGTACGAGATTGGTGCTACGGCCATCATGAAGGGTTGCAAGCATCCAGACGCAGCTAAGCTTTGGGTTGAATTTGCGCTTTCACCGCAGTGTGTAAACCTTGCGCAAACGGTTGGATCTAATCAGTTCTTGGTTATTGATGATGGTCAGCAGCCGCAGGCTCCTCTTGATTTGGGTCTTGATCCTAATTTTGATGACCTTATGGAGTACGATTTTGAGGACGCTAAACAAAACACCGAGAAGTACGTTCAAGAAGTTATGGCCGCGCTTCACGGTGGCGACGACCGCTTTAAGAAGTAATGCTTACGCGTTATGTGGCATCGTAGGGGATTATGCAGGAATTTAAGACGATAAAAGCTGGTTGTGAACCGTTTGGTTTCTATGCTGAAAAGTCAAGTAAATTTATAGCTTATCTCAGTCGCGTCACATGTAAGTCTGAAGCACAAACATATATAGAACAAAAACGAGCCGAACATCCTCATGCACGCCATGTATGTTCGGCTTGGCTTTTACCTGAGGGTATATCGCATGTGTGCGATGATGGCGAGCCTTCTAAAACCGCAGGATTCCCCATATTATCTGTGTTGCAACATTATGAGTTACATGCTTGCGTAGGTGTAGTTGTGCGCTACTTTGGCGGTATTTTGTTAGGAACTGGTGGTCTTAAGCGAGCTTACAGTACAGCTATTGAAAAAGCGTGTGAAGATGCATGCATGCATAAGCAACTAGTTAGCATGGGCATAGTAGAAAATCTTGTGCTCTCATGCTCGTATCCTTTATACGGCAGTGTTCAAAGTTGTATTGCACGCTATCAAGGAACTATTGCGGATACGCTTTTTGAAACATCCATACAGGTTACGGTGCGTTTTATTGCCCAAGACGAGAGAGCCAAGCGTTGTTTAGAAGAACTTAAAGATCTCTCCTGTGGTCAGATTGATGGCTTTATAACCGATAGATATATTCACGAGATATAAATACGCGCACGGTTTTTCGTGCGCGTACAACTTTTGATTGTATAACCGCTAAAGCAGTTACTTCACTATCTTTTACGTTAACGCTATATTTTACGAAGATTAAGAGCTCGTCCCATGTTAGACCATGGCATGACTTCTATATCAACTCCATTATCCCAAATATCCAATAATTGAGATGAAAGATACTTTCTTGCGATATCAATTTCTCCACCATAGAGTCTAAACCAGTTGGCGCTCATAATAAGATATCCATCTTTACCTGCGTCTTTACCCCAGCTATTTTCAATTCTCCAAGCTTGTGGTTTGCCTTTTTTATCAAGTTGAACTCCTTGGAACGTCATCGCATGCGTCAAACCAGTTTCATGGGTATCTACCATTGATGATCTGCTCATATCAAAATCAATCCCAAATAAACCATTCATGTCAACGGTATCAGTTGCCAATATATACTTAAAGTCATCAATATAACGTGGGAATTGTTGGCAAACGTCACATGCCATTGATACAGGGCGTCCGTCTTTAAGAGCGCAAATTGCTGCCTGCTCAAGCACTTCAGGTTCAACATTTAAGAAACGTGCAGGGAATCCGCCTAAAACTGAATCGTCAAACTGAACGTGATAAACCTTGTTATATTCAAATTTTGATGATGGAATAGAAGTGAGCTGAATATATTCATCAGGGTTAAAAGGTACATATTTCTTGGTAAATTCTTGAGGAGTTAGGTTGGTGTCATACAAAACTGTTACGCGATCTTTATGGTCTTTTTCCTCAGCCTCATCCTCGGCTTTACCCTTAGCTTTAGCTTTAGACTCTTGAGAATCTTCCTTTTCATCATCTTGAGGTTCTGGTAAAACAGTGTGAATCTTAGAAGCATCAGCTTTACATTTGGAACCAACTTCAATATGAAGATCAAAGCTTTCGGGTGGATTGCCAAGACAAATACATAACAACGTGTAAACTTCTTTAAGCATTTCATCCTTGAGCTCGTGAAGAGTTTGCGTGGATGCTCCTTGTTCTGCAAGTGCTCGCAACTTAAAAATATCCTTATGTAAGAGTCGTGCAAGTTGATTGTCCATCTGTTCAGAATTCTCAGAACATGCAGTTTCGGGCATAGCTTCTTTAGGAACAACGCCCCATTTGCGGATAAGGTTCATAGCATAAAAGAAGTATCCACCGTCAGCTGCTACACCATCTAATAAGTATTCAACTTCTCTACTTTCAAGATCTTGATCTTTGGTTGAGATAATGTATTCAAGTGTGGCGTTAGCTTTTTCGAGCTTATCGTAGAACATTCCATAGGCTTGACTAAATTCAAAGGTATCAACATCTAGGAACTTCATGGTTTCTTGGCGTGCAACATTGTACGACGCAAACATCCAACAACGACCGCTGTGGCGTTGGTTGGTAATTTCTCCTACTTTAGGAATTGCTATTCCATAGGTGTCAGTATATGTTCTCATGGTAGAAATGTCGCGCGCTGCGCTCATAATGTCCATGGAGGTAACAGCATTACGTGCGATTTTATTTGCTCGTTGTTTGGTAAAATGTTTATTTTGTTGTTTTGCCCATGCAGGTGAAAGCGTATTGTGTGAACTTACTTGTGACATATGGCCTCCTTATTAAAATACAATACAATTTGAATTTCATAAATTGATCATGTTGTACATCCAACGATGTAAAATTATACAAAACCTTTGTACAATACGGTAAAACTACGTATTTATTTTTTTTTGAAAAGGAAACATCTTTGTGGACACTTCTTTAAAACATGCCAATGATAACAATACTTCTTGGGAACAGATGTCTTTCGATTGGGATGTGCCTTATCAGGCAATACGTATTATTACCATTCTTGAATCGCATGGTTGGAGTGCGTGGATAGTAGGCGGATGGGTGCGCGATATGGTTATGAGGCAACCATCTCATGATATTGACATAGCAACCTCTGCACCATGGCAACAAAGTGAGCGACTCTTCTGTGATAGTGGATGTAGCGTTTTTAGAACTGGCTGTAAGCATGGAACTATTACCGTTGTACTGGATCATTATGCTTTTGAAGTGACAACGTATCGAAGCGAAACAACATATAGCGATCATCGCCATCCCGATTCTGTTGTGTTTGTTGATTCTATCCAAAAAGATCTTGCACGTCGTGATTTTACGTGTAATGCGCTTGCTTATCATCCCAAGCGTAAGCTTTTGGACGTATACGGTGGAATAGACGATATACATGCACATATATTGCGCTGTGTTGGCAAAGCCGATGTTCGTTTTGCAGAAGATGCTCTACGCATGCTGCGTGCCTTGCGTTTTCAAGCTACCTTACATTTTGTGCTCGATAGAGATATTCAAACTGCACTTAACAGGCATTATCTCGAATTGTTGCGTATTGCCCCTGAGCGCATTGGTTCAGAAATTATTAAACTCTCAACTTCAGGTTTATTCTTTAGGAGTCTGCGGACGCATGAGAAAATTTTTACCGTGTGCATACCAGAATTTAAGGAGCTGTATAAGTGTCTTGATGACCGTGATTTTTCCCAGTACAGTATCGCTGAAACAGCTATTGCTCGCCTTATGCCAGTTGATGAACGTTTCATCTCGATGGTGCTTCTCATATCAGAAGCATTGTCTGTGCAGGTATTACAAGATTTTTATAAGCGCCTAGAAAGATTCAATGTGCCTCGTGCACAAAGTATGGGAATCATTAGAGAGCATAAAGTATTGCATAGACTTATAAAAACATACATTTGTTGCGATAGTGACACGCAAAATACCGCTCAGCAAAATGGTGATACGCAAAATGGTGATACGCAAAATTGCATGGATGATGTTCGCAGGTGCTCAATGCGAAAAGAGCTTATCTCTGATTTACACTATCTTTTATTGAAAAAAAGCCCAGATCCTTATATTGAGATGTTTCATCTATTGATGTTTGCGCGTATATTTTGCCGTACATTTATGAAAGTATCTACTCTTGCATGTACGCGGATTGAGGAGCTACGTTATATGCTTTGGTGTATAAAGCAGCAAAAAGTGCCCTTGTCTTGTAAGGAGCTTGCAATAAATGGCTGCGATGTGATGGAACTTTGCAACATGGTCGCTGGCAAAGGGGTAGCGTGCACGCTTGAACATGTGCTTGCACTTGTACAGGAAGGTTGTTTAGTTAATAGTCGCTGTGTCTTACGCGCATATTTGAAGACCTGCAAACACACAAACAGCTGATAACAGGGTAAGAAAAAGGCGCGCAAAAGGCGCGCCTATCGATTATGATTTAAACTCTAACGTTTAAGTTAAAGGTGAGGGTTATACATGTTGGTATGTTACAAATGAAAAGTGCACGCCTTCAGAAGTTACGCCGCCTTCTGTGGTGCTTGTTATGCGCCAGTCGTCCATCTTGTCTAAATTAGGAAAATATGCATCTGCCTGGCATACGCAGTCGTTTTTAGTGACTACAATTTCTGTGCAATAGGGAAGAAATTGTTGATAGGTATAGGCTCCTCCAATAATCCAAACGTCCTCATCAGGTTTTATGTGAGAGAGCGCTTCTTGGGTTGATGTGTATACCTCGTAATTTTGCACGGATGTTCCTTGCTCTGTACAGGTAGTTTTTGGAAAACCTTCGCGTTCATAGGAATGTGTTTGCGCTAAGACGATATTGCGTCTATTTTTAAGTGGGCCTTTTGGAAATGTTTCAAATGTTGTTGAACCCATAATAACGCATGCTCCAGTGGTCATACGTACAAAGTGCTGCATGTCGGCTTTGTTGGGGACAAGGAGCTCGCCTTTATATCCAATACCCCAGTCTTGTGTAACAGAAACGATCGCTTTAATCATTACATTTCCTTTGATAGCTTTAGATTTCACTTTGAGTGCTTGTAACGTTACGAGGTAGCACAACCACTACACTGCAATAGGAATACCCTTAACTTGAGGTCCATGTTGATAGTTTTCAACGATGAGATCATCAGTTGTAAATTCATAAAAGTTATGAATATCAGGATTCAGATGCACTAGGGGAGCGGGATAGGTTGGACGCGTAATAAGTTCTTTTACAATGTCAACATGACGGTCATAAATATGTGCATCAGAAATCATATGAACGAGCTCTCCTGCCTGCATATGATTAACTTGTGCAACCATCATAAGAAGGATCGCATATTGACATACGTTCCAGTTGTTTGCCGCCAATATATCTTGTGAACGTTGAATGAGTAGCATGTTGAGGGTTGGTTGAGGGTTTCCTTCTTCGTGCGTAACGTTATAAATTGCACTGTAAGCACAAGGATAGAGATTCATCTGAGATAAATCAGCAAAGGTGTAGGTTGACGTCATAATACGTCGTGAATATGGATTATGTTTAAGGTCGTATAAGACTTTATCCATTTGATCCATATCACCTTCGGGATAGTGGTTTTTAACGCCAATTTGATACCCGTATGCTTTTCCAATTGATCCAGTTTCATCGGCCCATGAATCCCAAATATGCGAATGCAGGTCATGAATATTGTTTGACTTTTTTTGATAAATCCAAAGAATCTCGTCCATAGCACTTTTAAGTGCGGTTCTGCGCAGCGTAAGAGCGGGGAACTCTTCACGCAAATCATAGCGATTACATACACCAAATTTTTTAATGGTATAAGCACTTGTTCCGTCTTCCCAATGTGGGCGGACTTTTTCTCCTTGAGTAGTTGTTCCATGCTCTATGATGTCTTTGCACATTGATATAAACAGATTATCAGCTTTACTCATTTGTGCTCCTTTGTGATGGTTTGCGTCTCACGTGAACTTGACTTTTGTTGTCGAGTTTTACCATGTCGCGCAAACAGTTTTAACTCTAGTTCAACTCTACGTATGTGCTCATTAGCAACCATGAGAGGTGTAAAATAGTTCGCCCCAGGCAAGTCCAACAGACGTGGCAAGTTGTTTATCGGGCACGAGCCAATCAAGCGTGAGTAAGTCGCCATATTCAAGCCATGTGTATTCTGAATGTGCCACGAGCGTTATGGTTGCTCCACAGGGAAAATGGCAGCCAAATGCATGAAGAACAATATGGATATCGTCCACATCGTATTCAATACAATCAAGTGGCCATATAGATCCAAGTTCTATGTCAAGCTCTTCTTTAATTTCTCTTCTCAGTGCTGTTTCTGGAGTTTCGCCTTCTTCTATTTTTCCACCGGGAAATTCCCAATAGTGATCCTCAACAGGTTGCAGGCGTTTTGCAGCTAAAACTTTTTCGTCGTGTTCGATAACAGCTGCTGCAACATGAATTGTTTTCATAGCACCTCTTTGTGTAAATTGTGAGCCAATGTTGGTAGGTATTACATTTATTTTCTTATCTATTGTAATAAATTAGTGTTGCTTATTGATTGTCTCATAGAAATTCTAGGATTTTAAGCGTATGAGTGGCGCTTGAATTTGTAACCTATATTACAATAGTTTTGTTAAATTCATTCTTCAGGAGACGGGAACTTTTGTATATAGAAACCTATGAACAGCTTGCCAGTTTTTGTGAGCGTGCAACAAAAAGTGATGTATTAGCAATTGATACAGAATTCATGCGTGAAAAAACCTTTTACCCAAAGCTCTGTTTGATACAACTCGCTACGCGTTCAGAAATAGTTCTGGTTGATCCGTTGTCTATACCTGATCTTACTGATTTGTGTAAGCTGTTTTTGGATAAAAAGATCACTAAAATATTTCATGCGTGCTCCCAAGACCTTGAGCTTATTTATGATATTTTTTCGTGCCTTCCAAAACCGGTGTTTGACACGCAGGTTGCTGCAGCATTTTTAGGTCATCGTTTTCAGATTGGTTATGGGCCTTTGGTTGATGCTCTTTGTCATGTGCATTTGCCAAAAGCCGAATCGCTTACCGATTGGACGCGTCGCCCTTTGGCAGAAGAGCAGCTTGAATATGCAGCAGATGATGTGCGTTATTTGCCGCGTATGTATGACACGCTTTTGCGTGAACTGAAAGAAAAAGAGCGTTATGCATGGTTTTTGGAAGAAATGCATGAGGTTTGTAACGAGCATCATGTGATTAAAAAACCTCAAGAGGCATATCTTCATATGCGTCGCATTTCTTCTTTAACGAGAAAGCAGCTGGCCATTGCGCGAGAAATTGGCATCTGGCGCAATGTTATTGCGTCGCATAAGGATATTCCACGCAAATGGGTTATTCCCGATGAAATTGTTATCGACCTGTGTAAAAGCGCACCTAAAACAATGGAGCGTCTTGAGCGCATTCGTTCGGTTGATACGCTTTCTATTGACGATAAACAAACGCTTTTGCAAGCAATCGAAAAGGGCGTGGCGTGTCCTCGTGAATTATATCCAACTACAAAACGTCACGAACGTGCATCTCAGGAGATGGAAAGTGTTGTTGATCTTATGTATGCGCTTGTTCGATTGCAATCTGAAAAAACCGGGGTTGCAACGCAACTTTTAG
>CAMQEO010000053.1 GCA_946999785.1 uncultured Atopobium sp. | reverse complement strand
CTGCTTTTGAACGGTAGCAAATTTGTCATCGAGTTCTTGTTTGCGCTGTGCAAGCACATGCGCGGCTTCATCATATTTCTTTTGACCTTCTTGCAGACGAACATACGACGCATCAAGCTTGGCTTGAGCTTGTGCAAGCTCTTGCTCGGCATGTTCCAATTTTTTATCTGCCACAGCGCGTTCATCTTGTAGCTTTGCTTTTGCTGCAAGTAATTGCTGTACCCCTGCAAGTTGCTGTTGCACACGTTGTATTTCCTCATAAGGAGCGCTCACGTGCTCGCGAGCTGTTGCCATAATCGCTCGAGTTTTGTTGTGCTGGATAGATTGGCGATTATCGCCTAATGTTGCTAATTGTTGGTTGCTGTTTGATCTTATGTGTTCAGGCGATTGTTCAGACGAATTTTCGTCTACAACACGATTGTCAACATTTTGCTGGTTCTGCTTTTCTTTAAGCGCCTGAAGATGGTTCTCTAAAATAGTTTGAGCTTGCTCAAGTGAAGAAACATCTATCCCTTGTGCGCGAAGTGTTGATAACAAAGTTTTTTCTTGCGTGGCAAGACGCGTTTGAGCTTGAGACAACTTGTTTTGTGAGGCAGCTTTTTGTGATTCAAAGGCTTCTCGCGACGCTTTTAACTTGCTTGTACCTTGTGTGTATTTGCGCCATGATTCCTGCAGCTTGCTATGTTTGCGCGCAAGCTCAGATTCGCCAGCTTCTAACTTTTCAAATGCTTCGTTTTTTTGCTGCTCAAACTCGGACTTTTTTTCGTCAAGCTTGCTTTGTGCCAGCTCTTGCACCTCGTGCTGGCGAAACACGCTCATGCGGTCTTTTTGAGCTTCAAGACGCTCTTTAGTAGCACCTACGATGTTTTTGTATGCATCGCTATTACTTTGAACACTATCAGCACCTTCAACGCTTATATACAGCTCGGTATAGGGGAAATCCTGCTGAAACGTAGATGTTGGCACAAAAATATATTGATCAATAGAGCCAGAACCAATGGTTGTAGATCCAAAACTTCGCGTGTAGGGATATAAAGGAGATGTTATGGTTCCAACCACACGTAAATGTCTGGTAGAAAAAATTTTATCAAGGTCTTCATTTGCCGAGGTAATATCAACAATATCGCCTTCGCTCAATTGTGCATGAGGAGCATACGCCGCAGCCAAACATTCGTCAGGTGATTGCGGAAGCCTTCCTGCTACCAATTGAAAGCGATTAAGAAAATCAAAAGAAGAATCCTTTGCAGCATATGCATGTTCATCAACAAATTGTTGTGCCATCGTAGTGTCAAACGAAGAAACGCGCACCGCTACCTGCGTATCATTCATACGCGCAATAGCGTCAACCGTATGATTGGACATGCAAGCGCGCACGCCTTCTACATCGTCAAATTGATGAATATCGTCGTTAGAAAAACCAAGCGTTGAAATAAGACGTATATCCCATACATTGTTATCATCGTAATAGGTATCCATGGCCTGTCGCATGTCGGGGCCAGTCATCATAAGCCCAGCAAAGAAACCCGTGCCTAAGGCAACTATCGCAACAATAGCCAAAAAACGACTGAACGTGGTATGTATGGACCGCAAAGTTTGGTGAAGAAGCGGCGCAATTCTTTTGAGCACTTCATCACCTTACCATTCAACATCGAGAGCATCACGAGGGTGATCGTGTATTTCTATAGACTGCGCACTCCCCTCGTGAACATGAATAACGCGATGCGCGATTTCGGTAAACGCGCTGTTATGCGTAACAATGGCAACGGTTTTTCCTGTATTAATACAGGTGTCTTGTAACAATTTAAGAATCTGTTTGCCCGTTACATAATCAAGGGCACCCGTAGGTTCATCACATAAGAGCAGCTGAGGATTCTTGGCAAGCGCGCGGGCAATAGCCACACGCTGCTGCTCACCACCAGAAAGCTGCGCGGGAAAATTGTGCATACGTTTTTCTAAGCCAACTTGTTTGAGCACATCGGCTGCTGGCAAAGGATGTTTACAAATTTGACTAGCAAGCTCTACGTTTTCGAGTGCTGTGAGGTTTTGAACTAAATTGTAGAACTGAAACACAAAACCAATAGCATGCCTTCTATACAGGGTAAGCTCACGTGCATTGAATCCACTAATTTGTTTACCTGCAAGTAAAATGGTTCCCTCTGTTGGAGAATCCATGCCGCCGAGCATATTCAAAACGGTTGTTTTACCTGCACCCGAAGCACCAACGATGACCACAAGCTCGCCTTGTTCCATAGTAAAGTTCATATGATGAACTGCATGAACTTCGCAATCGCCCATATGATAGGTCTTAGAAACATCTTTGAACTCAACAAATGCCACCGCGCACACTCCTTATGTGCTCAGCGTACACGCTTTGCTGCTTTATACAGCAAGCATACACACGCTCCCACCGAAGATAAAC
The DNA here is from genome assembly GCA_946999785.1 of uncultured Atopobium sp. Classification (GTDB taxonomy): domain Bacteria; phylum Actinomycetota; class Coriobacteriia; order Coriobacteriales; family Atopobiaceae; genus Fannyhessea. The sequence goes on along the minus strand of CAMQEO010000053.1, from coordinate 5,918 downwards.
TGTTAGTGCATATACACAATACCTTGCTTAACTTTTTCCATGGTATCGTGATCAGCTAATTCTTCAATAAGCGCCAATCCTAAATCAATGCACGTACCAAGCCCTTTACTGGTAAAAATGGTACCCGTTTTAACATAGCTATCTTGTACAACGTCAGCGCCAAACTCGCGCAAAACATCCTGAAAACCAGGATTGGACGTTGCACGCTTATTCTCAAGCAATCCCAAGCGTGCAAATACCGAAGGAGCAGCGCAAACTGCTGCCAAAAGCTTGCCGCGCTTATGATGGTTTACAACTGCGTCACAGAGCTTTTTGTTTTCTTGCAGATTTGTGGTTCCTGGAAGGCCTCCGGGCAAGAAAAGTAAATCGTAATTATCAAACGAAAAGTCTGAATCGTCTAAAGCGTAATCACAGGTAAGCTCTATGTTATGAGAAGATACAACGCTGCGCGTAGGTGCAACGGCAATTTTGTCGCACGCAATAGAGGCTCTAAATAACAAATCATAGATAACAAGTGCTTCGCATTCCTCGACACCTGGTGCCAAAAAGAGAGCTACACGCGGTTGAGTTTTTGACATATTGTCCTCCCATACTCTTAGTATAAAGGTGCGCATAAACAGACACGCACATCTATTACACGCTCACTTGTCACAAACAAATAAACTCGTAACAAGTTTTATTTACCTCTATGGTATTACTCCAAATGAAGTTCGCGTCTAAACACAATTAGAATCCATATTGAAATCAAGGCTGCAATACCTGCCGAAACAGGAGCGTTAAGCCACAATCCAAAGAGTCCAAAGGGCTTAAGCGCAAAAAGCACTGCAAGTGGCAACAACGTAACCATACAAAATGATAACAATGACGCAAGTTTGGTTTTTTCGACCGCTGTAAGCAAGCTTCCGCACGCAAGTGGAAACCAGCGAAACACATATGAAAGCGCATACAATCTAAATGCATCGCGTGACATAACCAGTATGTCTGGTGAAACATCAACCATGAATAAACGCGCACATTCATCGGGAAACACTGCCATAACACCAGCTAGAAGCAATGCAATAGCACAGACCGTTGAAAATACGTACTTTTCGATCTGTTTAATACGATCGTAGCGGCGCGCGCCCCAGTTGTAGCCTACGGCAGGTTGCAAAGCGTCGCATATTCCATAAATCAAAGGATAAATAAAACTTCCTGCAAAGATCAAAAAACCGTAGACCGATACAGCGGCAGTTCCTCCTGTTATCATGAGCTCAACATTTAAGAAAATAACAGTCACGCGCCCTGCTACGTCGTTTAAGAACGCAGGTGTTCCACTTTGAACAATTTCTTTAAGCAGTGCATACGAGAATTGTGGCTTAACAAATTGAAGTAACATTTTTTTGGCCATAAAAGGAATGAGCGCACACAAAGAGCCCACGCTTATTGCAATTGAAAATGCAAGTGCTGCACCAAGGGTGCCTAAATGCCAAAAATAAAGCATAGAAAATTCTAAAACGCAGCCAAAAAGAGATGTAAACGCGTTAAGTGCAAAACTGCTTTTAACCTTGCCACATATACGTAGATAATTGTCAACCGCAAACAAAATGGTGCCTAAGGGCGCAAACAGAGCAAACATCCGCAAATAATCGGCTGCCATATCACGCAGCGTTCCATATGCACCCATCAGTTCCATAAGCGCTGGCGCTAAAAACCAAAAAAGCGTACCAATGAGCGCACCGCCAGCTAAAATCATCAAAATACCGCAGGTAAAAATATTATTTGCGCGGCGCGTGTTTCCTTCACCTAAGCTAATTGAAATAGGAACAGACGAACCAACTCCCACCATATCGCCAAATGCAAACAGCATAATAACAAATGGCATGGCTAAATTGATTGCCGCAAACGCCTCTTCACCTAGAATCTGTCCTACAAAAATACCGTCAGCAATTTCGTAAATTGCCGAAGAAAGCATGCTCAAAGCTCCAGGAATTGCCGCAATGCAAAAGAGTTTCCACGGATGATAGGTAATAAAAAGCTCGTGCGACTTTTGAAAATTTTTGGAATTATACTCGTCTAACTCATTTTGCGCAAGTACGCTTTCCGTGAATGGCTTATCATCTATATTTTTTTCATGTGGATGTTTTGTATATAAGTCTTCACTCTTACCCTGCATTGTTTTAAAATCCTTTCGCACCTAGCATACGCGTTGTGCGGAACATGTGTTGTATATCTTATCTTAGTAATACGTTTACCTGTAATAAGTCTATCATGACTTGATAATTATTTGACAGACAAAAAATATTTGAACTTTTCTCATAAAAATTTTGTGTTTTTGTATACAATATATATTTAATCTGTCGGATTATGTTACTCACGATTTTACCATCAGAAAACTCATTTTCTAAAACCACTCGGCTATTGTGTGTAATATTGCAGTCGATTTTTGGTAAATTAAGTAGAGTTAAGTAACATACGAGCAAGGAGCGTGTCCAATGAAAGAGGCATGGCGTGGATTTACTGGTGGAGAGTGGACACATCTTATTGATGTTCGCGACTTCATCCAAAAAAACTACACTCCCTATGAAGGAGATGAATCGTTTTTAGCTGGTCCTACCGAAGCTACCACTAAGCTTTGGGCAGAAGTAATGGATTTATTCAAGCAAGAACGTGAACATGGTGGCGTTCTTGATATGGATACCAAGATTGTTTCTACTATTACCAGCCACCCAGCAGGATACATTGACAAACCATACGAGAAAATCGTTGGATTGCAAACAGACAAGCCATTAAAACGTGCCTTAATGCCTAATGGTGGTATTCGTATGGCAGTGTCTGCCTGCAAAAGCTATGGTTACGAAGTAGATCCTGATCTAGTTAAGTTCTACACTGACCGTCGTAAGACTCACAATGCGGGCGTTTTTGACGTATACACACCTGAGATGCGCGCTTGCCGTCACTCTCACATTATTACTGGTTTGCCCGACGCATACGGCCGCGGTCGTATCATTGGTGATTACCGTCGTCTTGCACTTTATGGTCTTGATCGTCTTATCGAAGAAAAAGAAGAAGAGAAGGCAAACACTCACACCACGATGGACGAGGAAACCATTCGTCATCGTGAGGAGCTTTCCGAGCAAATTCGCGCCCTTAAAGAAGTTAACGTTATGGCGGGAGAGTATGGTTATGACGTTTCAAAACCTGCTCAGAACTTCAAAGAAGCTGTTCAGTGGCTGTACTTTGCATACCTTGCATCAGTTAAAGAGCAAAATGGCGCTGCAATGTCGTTCGGTCGTACTTCTACGTTCCTTGATATTTATGCCGAGCGCGACCTGCAAGAAGGCACTATTACCGAAAGCGAAGTTCAGGAAATTGTCGACCACCTTGTTATGAAGCTTCGTATGGTTAAGTTTGCACGTACTCCCGAGTATAATGCGCTCTTCTCAGGCGACCCACAATGGGTAACCGAGTCCATCGGTGGTATTGGTATAGACGGTCGTCCTATGGTTACCAAGAACTCCTTCCGTTTCCTGCACACCCTTGAAAACATGGGAACAAGCCCCGAGCCAAACTTAACTGTTCTTTGGTCCACACGTCTTCCCGAGTCGTTCAAGCGTTATTGCGCAAAGATTTCTATCAGCACCTCATCAATTCAGTACGAAAACGATGACCTCATGCGTGTTTACCACGGCGATGACTATGCAATTGCTTGTTGCGTAAGCTCCATGGTTGTAGGTAAGGAAATGCAATTCTTTGGCGCGCGCGCAAACCTTGCAAAGTGCTTGCTTTACGCCATCAATGGTGGTCGTGACGAAATTACTGGTGAGCAGGTAGGACCTCGTTTCCGTCCTGTAGAAGGCGATTATCTGGACTACGATGACGTCATTCAAAAATACCATGACATGGTTTACTGGTTGGTAAGCGTATACGTTAATGCTCTTAACGTTATTCACTACATGCACGATAAATATGCCTATGAGCGCATTCAAATGGCATTCCATGACGAACATATTCACCGTTGGTTTGCAACAGGTATTGCTGGTCTTTCGGTTGTTGCCGACTCACTTTCTGCAATTAAATATGCAAAGGTTAAAGTTATCCGCGATGAAACTGGCTTGGTTACCGACTTCAAGATTGAGGGCGACTATCCTAAGTATGGTAACGACGATGACCGTGTAGACAGCATTGCTCGTGATGTAGTTGAATACTTTATGAAACAAATTCGTAAATTCAACTGCTACAGAAATGCAGTTTCTACAACTTCTGTGTTAACTATTACATCTAATGTTGTATACGGCGAAAAAACGGGTAATACTCCTGATGGTCGTCGCGCAGGAACTCCATTTGCACCAGGAGCTAACCCCATGCACCAGCGTGATACACACGGTGCGGTTGCATCTCTTGCATCTGTTTCAAAACTTCCTTTCCGTGATGCAGAAGATGGTATATCAAATACCTTCTCTATCGTTCCAGCTGCTTTGGGCAAGAGCGGTAACGTCATGTTTGGTGAGTGCGACATGTGTGAGATGAAAGAGTTAGACGATGTTTCAAAGATCGACTTTAAGACGGTTGACTTTACCATCGAAAACAAACCTGATTGCGCATGTGCTGCAGACGCAAGTGCAAAAGAAGGATGCGAAGACAACAAATAAAGGGCGCACCGTGTAATCGGTGTACAAGAAAGGAGCGTTGCTATGGCAGCATCTACAGAGCAAGTCGACAACCTCGTCAGCATGATTGACGGATATGCCGAAAAAGGTGGACACCACCTGAACATCAACGTATTCAACAGAGATACTTTGCTTGACGCACAAGCTCACCCTGAGAAATACCCTCAGCTTACCATTCGTGTTTCTGGTTATGCCGTTAAGTTCACCACACTTACTAAACAGCAACAGGACGACGTTATTTCTCGTACGTTCCACGAAGCTCTTTAATAAGTCTAAACAAGAGATGTTTTTGTGGTAGCTCAAACCAACATAAACAAGACAGTGAACCCGCTCGAGGTAGTTGGGCGGGTTCACTCTCTAGAGACCATGGGTACCGTAGATGGCCCTGGTACTCGTATGGTTGTTTTTTGTCAAGGATGCCCATTTAGGTGCAAATATTGCCACAACCCCGAAACGTGGGCGTTTGACACAGGACAACGCATGAGTGTTGCTGAGTTAATGAAGGTTTATGACCGCAACCGTCCTTTTTATCGTCGTGGCGGTATTACGGCAAGTGGCGGCGAGCCTTTGGCTCAACCAAATTTTATTGCAGCACTTTTCAAAGCAGCGCACGAAGATCCTAAAGGTCGTATACATACCTGCTTGGATAGCTCGGGCGCTACCTTTAATCCACGTCATCCCGAATATGTGTCAGACTTGCTTGACCACACCGATATGGTTTTACTAGACATCAAGCACTCAGATCCTAAAGGTCATATGGAGCTGGTAAAGGGAACGTATTTGCGTCCGCGTGCGTTTGGGGATGAACTATGTCGCAGACATATTCCTGTATTGATTCGTCACGTTGTAGTACCAGGTATTACCGATCAAGTAGACGAGCTTAAAGGCGTGGGCTATATTATCGCCGATTGGGACAATGTAGTTGGTCTTGATTTATTGCCGTATCATAAGATGGGCGTACCAAAATATAAAGACCTCAATATCCCCTATCCTCTTGAAGGTGTACCCTCAATGGACGCTGCAAAAATACCAGAACTTAGAGATATTGTTATGAAAGCACGCGCCGAGCGACTTATGGCGCGAAAAATGGCACTCAGAGCAGCTCAAGCGGCGCAAGCGCAAACGCAAGCACATCACCAGACAGTTTGCGTTGCAACAGGTGTTGCACAGTAAAGATATCTAGAACACGTAATTAAAGTTCTAGAAATACATGTCATTAATCGAGTAGGAGGCGGTGATTAACCGCCGGCCTCTCACACCACCGTGCGTACC
>CAMQEO010000052.1 GCA_946999785.1 uncultured Atopobium sp. | reverse complement strand
ATTGTGTCTTGTGTGTTTATTTTTTCGCGTGTTTCTTTGAGCGCTTGGCTGCAAATCCTATTCCAGCACCTAGTAAGCCAACAGCTTCGCTTATCCACGCGCTTAAGCTCAAAGTATCACCTGTTTGGGGTGTGTGCTTCATAGACGTTTCACGTTTAAAGTGTGCCGCCGCGTGGCTGGCGTGATGGGTGTTATTATCGTGTTCGTGAGTATCACTGCTGTTTCGAGAGGCAGGACACGATCAATTGCTACTGCAAGCACATGAGCAGAGTGTGCATAACCCTATTGACCTGATAGGGGGGGGGTCATCAATTACGCCATCGCCTCCAATAGCAAGAGTTGGCTTGCCAAGGAAATTGCCCACAAAGGCAAGAGAGCGACCAACCCGCGCTCGTTCTCTATCATCGCGGATTACGCCTACCTTGTTTCCAAGCTTGCTTATAGCAGTAACGCCTTGGGGAATATCTTTTATACGAAGTATATAAGCAGTACCGTTTTGATCTTCTCTACCTGCTCCAATGTTGAGTGAACCGTCACTATGGAAAACAATTTTGTAATAGAGATAATGGTCACGTGATTTAAGTTCAATACAGGTTCGTTTGTTTGAATCACGTGCTAGCTCTAGACCATTAAATTCAAATAAATAGGGATGCGTAGCATAGGTAACAGTTGCTTGTGAGCCTGCGTATTGCTTCCGTCTTTAAGTACAAGACCGTTTCTTGTTTGATAGCCCTGAGCATACAGTTTATTAAATAATCCAGTTGTAGAATACTTTTTTACAACGGTATAAATAGTATAAGTACCTGCTTCGTCTTTAAGGATATTGTTCTCTATAAGCTTAGGGGTCTGCGTATGATCACTATCGGCAGTAAAAAAATATTTTTGAATTGAATCATCGTGCTTAAACGCCGCGGCAATCTCTTCATCACTTATAACGTTAGGAAAAGGATTTTTAATCTCAAGATCTTCTTGGCGTTGATATACAACCTTTGTCGTCTTCGCTCGTTTTTTTAAGGTTGTCCTTTGGTTCTTGAGAAAGCTGTGTGGGGTGATCTCCCAAACCGCGCATGTGTGCCGATTGGTTTTGGGGATTATGAGTTTGATTGGCTGTGGTGCTCAAATCCTGCACGGGGGGGGCGATTAGGGCTTGTGCGTATGAAATGGCGTATGGTACTCCACTATAAAGTAAGCTGCATGTGAGTGCCATGCGTGCTACATGTGTTGAAAATAGGTATGCATGGGTTCCTTTCTGGTATATGTTGCTAACCGTTTTGCGGCTGTATATATTACGTAAAAACGCCATGTATAGTCTATGGATTTTTGATCGATGGAAATTATACCCTAAATATAGTTATAAAAAACCGCACTTACAAAAAGTGCGGTAGCAAATTCTATGGTACCCCCAACGAGAATCGAACTCGTATTTCCGCCTTGAAAGGGCGGTGTCCTAACCGTTAGACGATGGGGACAAGCGCAATGAAGAAGTATACCAAACCGAAGAGCTTTATGCTAGTGATTTTTTAAGAAAAACATGGTTGAGCGGTTTCATCACAAATACTAAACAATTTTGGCATACATGAAGCTTTCGCGTGGCACCTATTTACATAGTATCAATTTTATACAGCACCATATCTCCCTGTTGTAAGACAGGGGTAAATCCCTTTGTATCGGGTGTAATTCTATCTATGCCGCTAAATGCTTGAGGTCTATATTCAGCCATAAGCGCTGCGCCCTCACGACGATTTTTTCCAAGGCTTAATACGTATCTTGCTCCCAGTTTTTTAACGGTGTTACGTACTTTGTCGTTATAAGAAATCTCATCAAGTTCAATACGCAAACGTGCAAAACCAGGCTTCTCAAATTCATTGAGAATATATGGATAACGCCAAAACGTTTGCATTGAAGTCATTCCATATGCCAAAACACTGCCGTCAAAGGGGTTGTTAAGAACAATATCTTGTTGAGTAATTTTTTGAGCACGTTTTAAAAACTCGTACTTTTGAGGGTCTAAAAATCGTGTATCGTGATAACCTGCAGCAACAACTTTTATATTATTGATAACGCCGCTGCTTTGCACAACTTCGGGCAGTTCATGAGGGTTTTTTTCCCTAAATTGAGGAAACGGTATTAACGTATTTGCTATTAAAAAGAAAACAATGACAAGAGCTGACAAAGGCGCATATTCACTTGTGGTGTGTGTTCTTGTAGGGAGGATTCGTTCAATAAGGATGCAATCGCGCATATGTATATGTGAGCACAGAGCGCTTACCACAGGGGAAATTTCTTTTTTTGCAAAGACACATAACGCATCTAACCCATGTGCGATAACAGGCAAGCTTACCAGTGAAATCAGCGCAGCAATCCGATAGGGATCGGTATACCAAAAACTGCTTAAAATTCCTTTTATAGGTAAATCAGAACAAATGACAATTATGCAAACACATATAAGATAGAAGTAACTAACGGTTAAAAATCGTCCACGCCTGTGTTTGAACGACTGCCATACTCCTATGGCGAACACGAAAAACAAAACTGGTTGCGGCGCAACAAACCAATTTCCCATTGCCGCTTTACCTACGAACTCAAATAATACGGTTTGTATAAGAGCATTTGGAATGCTGCTATACGAGCTCCACCAATAGTTGAGCGCAACTTTTCCTACAATGAGGTAATACAGTCCCATCCATCCTGCAATAACGGCGCAAAAAAATATAATTGACAGTAAAAGCGCACTAATACGTTGCGCTCCTATATGAAGATTTCTGCTTGTGTTTTTAATGCGCGCAATACACCACGGTGTAGGGATAAGCACGCATACAAAAAAGGACGAAGGATGTAGCATGATAAGGGTAATAGCACCGCATATAAACACCGGAATAAGATACGCGCGCTCATGCGCCGTTGTTTTTGAGCGTGTAAGCGTCATGAATATCCAAAAGATAGCAGGTGTAATACACAGCGCGGCTACAAAAGGAAAAAGTGGTCCATATACCAAAAGGATCCAAGGAAACACACATGAAAGCGCAGGTAAAAAAGCTCCTACATATATGGTGCGTGGATAGCGTGGATAAACCTGTGCTATAAAAGTCATAATTGCCCAAGGATATACTACTGAGGTAAAGATGAAATTAAGTGCATTAGCTGCGATAACGGTATTGGTTTGGGCAAGTTGCGTAATAAGCGCGCATAAAATGTTCCAACCAACAGGATAAAATTTTCCTCCAAAGGACGATGGATTAATTACATTAAACGCGTGTTCATAAAACGATGGTAGAAACGCATTGTATGTGCCTTCTCCTATCATGGTTTGTGTAAAGTTAAGATGGCTGACCGTATCCCAACCTTGCGCAATGTTTTCGGGAGATGAGATTGGAAGGATAAAAAATATAACGCCGCCTAATAAGCCCATAAGCAAATATGTTATGCACGTAAGAGGTGTGAGCGGCGAAAGATTAAGCCGTTGGCTCAACATGCGTGATTTAACAGGCGCTTGATTATTGGTACCGTTTGATTTTTTAATTATGCGCTTATATGCATAAACACAGGTTATAATGACCAGAACCCACATAAAGCTACAAAAACATAAACCAACAGCACTCAGCGGAATATGCGTAAGCGCAAAAACTTCTGCTGTTACGAATAGCAGCGCACAGCTTAGTAAAGGTGCGCTTGCAAGCGCGCGCGCAGTATCCATGCGCGCAGCTTTGAGCAACACAAACCCTGGGATATAAAGAAGCGCGCTTCCGATAAGAGTGCTTACCAAAAAACTAAACCACATAGCAAAACCTATAATCACGTCGTGTACATGTATAAAAATGCGGTACAAGAGCATTTGTTTGTATAAAAGTTTGGCGCACGCAACGCAAGAGCATTTGTTTGAACATAAAAGTGCAAACGTGTTGTCTGTGCGCGCGTTTAGTACGCTTTAACTTTACCACGAGTTGCAGTTTACATGCAGAGTTTAGGCTTCTGTTGATTTATATTCGTCCTGACAAGCACACAACAGATGAATAAGATCGCAAAAACCATCGGTGGAAGGGCGCTCGGTTACAAATGCATTATCTGCGCCTGCGAGTTCCTGCATACACGATTGATTTTTTGCACCGTTTTGCATAAGCACAAACATACCTGCGCTTTGTGCCATCGAACAGTCGGCAGATGAATCGCCACAGGCAAGCACTTGTTCGCGTGAAAGATTCATCATGTGCATAAATTTAGCAACGGCATAACCCTTGTTAAGATTTTTAGGAACAATGTGATAGTTGCTGATATTTGTAGCCACGCCTTGTGAGTTGCGCGCAAGAATAGTTGGTCCGTTAATATGAGTAACAACACCATTGTTCACTAAGTCGAGCGCCAAACCACACTGGTTAAGCATGTCTTGAGCCTCGGCCTCATCAAGCTTGCCACGCAGTGCAACGGTTACTTCGCGATATTGATAACCAAGCCCGTTATCGTTATACAGCTCAAGCGATGTGTTCCAACGTTTAAGAAGCGCATCAACAACACCCGTTTGCATAATCATGTCATGTGGGGTCTTATGTGAGTTTGCATCATATTCCATATCAGCACACACATATTCCCATACAGATTCTGCTCCGTCTTTTATGCAGATAATGCCACCCATTTCGCCGATCCATTGTGAAAGACCTAAAAGGCGCGCATCTTCGCGAATCATAGCACGATTTCGACCCGTGCATGGAACTATTGAAATATTGTGTTTACGTGCTAAAACAAGTGCCCGCGCAAGTTCAAATGAGGACGTGCCATCAGCGGAGCATAAAGCACAACTATGACTAATCATGGTGTTGTCAGTATCGGAGAGCACGTATTTAATACGGCTCAGGCGTGCTTTAAGTTCATCGCTTAGGGTATCGAGCGATGAAAGGCGGCTCAGTGGGGTGCTTTGACAGAGCGCGTTCTGTGCGTGACTATTTGTCATGAGACTCCTTTAGGGCGTTAATAGCATGAATAAATATGTCTTTATCAGGCAAACAGCTTACATAACGGTCTTGCTCGTGTTGGGTGGTTTCGTCGCCCTTGGCAAGCATACAAACAAGTGTTTGGGTGTGCGAGCAATTTGCAAGCTCAACCGCTTTTTCTATAGCTGCTGCTCGACTGCATTCAATATAGTATTTCTGGCCTTTTGGCATATGCGTTGCCATTTCGTTGCAGATATCTTGCACGCGCTCATGCCCAGGATCATCTTCGGTTAATATGATGGTGTCTGCCCATTTTGCTGCTTCTTCTACCAGATCTCGTCTTCTGTCAAAGGCCTTTCCTCCGGGCGCTCCAAAAATAGCAATAATCTTATGGTGCGCAAATTCATGAGCTACATCGCTAAAAAAGCATTGGAATGATAATTTGTTGTGCGCAAAGTCTACAATGCCTTGAATATTTTGCGCGTGAGTTGGAATAAATTCCATTCGTCCTGCAACGCGTGTGTTGGCTAAACCTTGTTGGATATCAGGCGTGTTGATATGTAAAAGATTGGCACACGCAATAGCGCATAGCGCGTTATCCACGTTAAATGCTCCATGCAATGGTACAAAAAATTCATGCTGTTGAGCGTCTGCGTTATGTGCTTTGTTACAGCTAAATTGCAAGCCACCTCCATAAGGGCGTATGTCGTGCGCCGCTATATCTGCAGGTAACGTGCGGTTAAGCGCACCCTTTAATGCGCTTGCTGCTTGTTTGTCTGACAGAAATTGTGGCTCATACGCCTCAAGACGTCGCCGCGCATGTACGCGTCCACAGATGAGCAAGGGATTACATGCCTGAGCGTGCGCGTAAATTGCTTCAAAATGATCGGCGTCAAGATTCATAACTGCAGCATTCGCCATAGAAAATATCATAAGCTTGCTTAAGAAATAATCTTCAAAGGTAGGGTGTTCAACTTTGGATATGTGGTCGGGCGAGATGTTCAAAAACAGTGCAACATCTAAATGAAGGCCATCAACACGATGGTGTTTAAGCGCCTGACTTGAAATCTCCATAACCATATGTGTGATTCCCGATTCTGCCGCATTGTGTAGATGACGCCAAAAATCGGGAGCTTCGGGTGTGGTATTGGTACTTTCTTCGTTGAGGATACCGTCATATGTGGTTATAGAGCCCATAAGACCAATAGGAGATTTGCCTTGTGAAGTGCATATATGTTTGCGTTGTGCGCGTGCATCAAGAATGCTTTTAATCATGCATGCGGTGGTTGTTTTACCTTTGGTTCCGGTTATTCCTACCGTAATAAGACGCGCATCGGGATGTCCCCATGCTAGAGGTGCTGCTTGTGCCATCGCAAGTCTAATGTCGTTAACAACAATTTGTGTGGCATCTGGGCAGTATGCTCGCAACGTCTGCGCGTGAGTATTGTCGCACATATATGCCGCTGCACCTTTTTTGAGTGCGTCTTGGAGATAGTCGGGCTTAAACGCCGCGCCTTTGCACACAAAAATATGGTGCTTTTGTGAGTAGAGCGAGTTTGAATCCAAACCGTTTATTAAACTGTCTGCAGTTGCCATAATTTTGTTATTACCGCAGGTAGAGTCTATAAACTGAACGTTTGGCAAAAAATCATCCCAGCGCGGGTCACCTTCAGTGTTCTTGAGGTTATAAACCTCAAGAAGTAGCCCTTGAGCTTGGAGTTGTTTAAGTATGTCATAAAGTGTTGTTTCCATACGTTTTAGTATAGTGCGTTTTAGAAATTTAGGATTCTTGAAGAATATCACTGCGAAATAATTCCATTTTGTGCTACACTTCTTTCGGGCGATTGGCGCAGTGGCTAGCGCAGGTGCTTTACACGCACAAGGTCGGGGGTTCAAATCCCTCATCGCCCACCATTTATTTTCTTTTTTATTTTTCCCCTTTATATTTTCCCTTTTATAAAATCTTTTACTTCCTAAGCGTTCTGCTTTGTATCAATATGACGCTCGCGATACAGTTCAAGTGTTTGCGCGTCAATCAACGCCTGAACAACGCCTGGTCGTGTGGTGCTGTAGCCTGCGGCATAACACGCGTCGTCTAAAGCGCGCTCAACAGTATCATTGCTCAGTAAGCTTGTTGCGAACGCGCAGATAAATGCATCGCTTGCACCAGTTGTGTCGATCGTTTTGAATGCATGAGATGGCGTATGAATATGTGAGGACGCCGAGAAATAATCGCAGCCTTTTTCGCCGCGTGTAACTATGACATGAGGAATTCCCAGGTTAAGTAACATATGTGCTTGGTCAATCAATGCATTTTGCGTCTTTTTCGCTGTGCGGTCATCACGGTGAGGAGTACGTGCCTGCACGCAATTTTTGAGCGTGCGACACAGCGTAGCAAGCTCGTGTTCGTTGGGAATAATGTAATCAATATAGGCTGCCATGTGTTTTGGAAACTCAGTAAGCGCCACTGGCTTAAAAATAACCTGCGCACCCTGTCGTTTTGCCTCTTTGCAAGCCTGTTCGGCTGCATCAAGTGGAACTTCGGATGGGATAAGACACAAAGACGCGTTTCTAAAAAGATGTTTTCTCTCGATAATATCTTGAGCACAAAGTTTGCTATTGGCGCCTGTAAGAATGGTGATGGTTGACGCACCCTGTTTATCTACACAGATGTATGCCTTGCCCGTTTGCTCGTCTTTTGTGCGCATCACGCCTTTGGTGTCTATATTCCATCGGCTTAACTCTTTATAAATCAAGCTCGATTCGTTGTCGTCTCCAATGTTGCCAATAAGTACGGCTTTATGTGCAAGTTTGGCAACACCAATAGCATAATTAAGACCTTTTCCGCCTACCGAAATATGAGATGTGGTTGTGGTTACCGTAGATCCTGCTCCGGGAATATGATCCACCAAAAGCTGAGTGTCAATATTAATGCTTCCAACAATTACAATGCGTTCGTGTTTATTATTTTGAGGTGAAGCAATGCTTGCTCTGGTTGTAAGTGTGTTATGTGTGGGGATAAAATTGAACGTGGCATTTGTGGGAGCCTTGGCTATGCGTGCACGTTCGGCGGTATCAGCCGCCGATTGATTTGCTATCTCTACCTGTTGCGCTATATATATCCCAAAATCTTTAAAGCTTATGTTGTATGCACTTATAGGCGTGTTTAAATAGGAATACACAACAGAGACGCAATCATTTGTGCTTAAAGTGCTCTTGTCTGTTTGCATCTGTTCGTCCGCATGGTGTGGCGCGTATTCTGCATCGCTTTGCAGACATACAAGCGAAAAATCCTGCGGCGCTTGTATGTGAAGCGTATAAAGCTGCGTACGAAGGTCTTGCGCTTGTTGCCATGAAGCACACACCACGGCTGTTATATCGCCGTTTACAAGCGCTTGCAACAGTTCATTGCACACGCTTGTATAACAGTTTTGTTCTGCAAGCATAATTTTTCGCTGAAAAAGTAT
>CAMQEO010000051.1 GCA_946999785.1 uncultured Atopobium sp. | reverse complement strand
CCATCAGGAGTTGCAAGAGTTCCACGACCTTGGCCTACATTTGCCGAGATAGAAGATGTTCCCGAATAGCGAATACCACCAATGGGGCCACGACCATAGCGCGTATTGGGATATTTTGCAATTTCGTCGACATACACGTCGTAACAATCGCGTACCAATTTGTCGGCATAGTCATCATCGTTACCATATTTTGGTGCATCGTTGATGAGCATCTGACGAATTTCTTCGCCACGCTCGCCTGCGTAGTCGCTTTGAAGCGCACTCCATAATTCAGAGGTTGATATACGCTTTTCTTCAAATACAAGCTTCTTTACGGCAGCAAGAGAGTCTGAGAGATTAGCAATACCTACTTGCAAACCAGAAATGTAGTCATATACCGCTCCACCCTCTTTAAGGTGCTTTCCACGACCAATGCAGTCATCGGTAAGCGCCGAGCACAAAATATCGGGAACTTCGCGCTCAAGGCTTAAGTCGATAGAATTTTCTACAATAACGCTCATACGCGTAAGATAACGAAGCGTTTTATCCCATGCAGTTTTAAGATCATCATAGGATTGCATGTCAACAAAGCGTCCATACGCTGGTGCAAAGCGTTTACCCGAAGACGGATCGATTCCATCGTTCATAGCAATAAGCAAAACTTTGGGGAAGTTCATGTAACTCATACCAGTACAACGATAACCCCATTTACCAGGAACAGCGGTCTCAACACATCCAATTGCCGAGTAATCGTATGCATCCTGCTCTTTTACGCCCTTCTCAATGAAAGAAGGAATAATAATTTCGTCGTTATTAAATGCTGGCATACCAAAACCAAGCTTCATAACTTCGATTGCTTCGTTCATAAAGTCTGGATTAAGACCTGCGTGATAGCGAACGGTAAGGTTAGGTTGAGGAAGATGCGCTTGTGCAACCGACTTAAGTACCAGGTACGACAAGGGGTTAACCGCATCTTTTTTGTCGCGCGTTTGGCCACCAATAGTAACATTTTGATACAAAGGAGACCCTGCCGAAGAAAACGTGTGAGCTTGGCTACGAACCTTATTGATGGTAAGCGTTTTAATCCACAAGTTGGTTAAGCGCTCAACGATAGAATCTTTGGTTTCGCGTCCTGATTCTAGATCGGCTTTGACGTAAGGATACATGTATTGGTCAAAACGTCCGTACGACAAAGAGTGTCCATTGGACTCAATTTGCAAAATACACTGGATAAACCATACCGATTGCACTGCCTCAGCAAACGTACGTGCAGGATAATAAGGAACGCGCTGGCAAATATCGGCAATCTCAAGCAACTCACGACGACGCGTTTCGTTTGCGGTTTCTGCCATACTGCGTGCAAGTTCCACAAAACGATGTGCATATGTTTTAACAGCATCAATGGTAATTAAAATAGAATCATAAAAGTGATATTTATCGATGCTTGAAGGATCGGTAAGATCGAGCTTAGCTTTTGCTTCACGCGTACGCTCCTCAAAGCCTTGCAAACCAAACTCCAAAACTTTTTGGTAATTAACTGCCAAGTGAGCATCGCCGGAGTTCATTTTACCTTCCATGCCAAAAAATCCAGTTTCCATATATACCTGAACTTCTTTTGGCAACATAGCGCCAGCATGAGCGCGTAAGTTGTTGTTCTCCCAGAAAGGAGCAATCTTGCGCAATTGATCTTTAGTTTCTTCGGTAATATAAAAGACGTCACCATCGCGCTTTTCAAAGGTGTCAAGCTCGTTCAACACAAACTCAAGCGTATATTCAGGGAAAATAGGAGCGTCTTTATCGCCTGATGCTTGATTACCAACAATAAGCGTTTCGTCGTCGATATATAACGACATATGTTCCAAAATATTTTTGAGCATGTATGCACGTTTGAGCACAACTGGTTCTGCCTGATACTTTTTATATGCCTGTGTTGCAAGAATTGCACGTTGCGCATCAATATAGGGTTTTTTATCAAGAACTCTATCACGATACTTATACATACGCTCTGTTAAGTACCCAAAATGCTGTTGAGAACCTTTCTGTACATCGTTGGAGTACTTCTGTGTTAAACGCGGAACTTCCATTTCTCCCCCTTACGTTCGTAAAGCGCATCTTTTCTTTCGTAACTATAATATCATTGTTTCAAACGAAATACAACAAGTTTTGTAGTAAATGGTTGTACATTTTTTATGAGGTAATTTTACCCGTGAAAACAAAGCTTCTTCGCTGCCTACTCATACAAATCTTTGCAGGTCTTTTGCATAATTTTCTGAACATCCAATCATTAAAACCTATAAAAAATGAGTTTAGTGTATGTAATATACACTAAACTCATGTACACTGCTCAAGACGTGCCTATTGAGCCTTTGCTGCTTGAGCTTCTGCATCGCAGGCAATTTTATCTTGAATCTTAAAGAACGGGAAATAAATAAGGGTCGAAAGTGCAAGGATTATAACCTGTACAAGTGCACCTTGCCATCCGGCAACCATAAATCCCGAGATAATAGCTGGCGTGCTCCATGGAAGCGTAACGCCTGAGAATGGCTGCATAAATCCAATTGCAATAGAAGCATACACCACAACTGCCGCTACGATAGGAACAAGTACAAATGGTAAGAACATAAGTGGATTCATAACAACAGGAAATCCAAATACAACAGGCTCATTTACATTAAAAAGTGCGGGGAACGCAGCAACTTTACCCAGTGCCTTATATTGCTTAGACTTTGCGGCAAAAAGCATAGCTACAACTACACCAAAGGTAATACCCGAACCCGAAATAAGTAAAAAGCTGTCGAGGAACTGCTGCGTTACAATATGAGCTCCGTTTTCTAACGAAAGATTACCTGCAGCAAGTAGTGCCTTGTTGGCGTCAAGATTTGAAAGCAGCAATGCAGTTACAATACCGTTGACCACTGATTGTCCATGAACTCCAAACCACCATAAGAACGAAATGAAAAATGCAATACCTATAGCACCCCATAATGTTCCGGTAAGTCCTTGTAAAGGAATTTGAATAACACGATAGATAAGCTCGATAAATGTTGAGCCACCCGTCATAACTTGTGCCAAAATATATACACACATCGACAACAAAAAGATAACGAATGCAGGAATCATTGCCTCAAATTGCTTTGCAATTGCTTGAGGAACCTGTTCGGGCATTTTAATAACGATATGTCTTTTAATAAAGAAACTATATATAGCTCCAACGGTAAGTCCAATAATAATGGCACCGATAATACCTTGTCCGCCAAACCATACTTTTGCGATTGCATCAGGGATAGCTTCTCCTTTTGCTGGAACATAGGATGATCTCAACAAAATAAAGAAAGACGATACCGAAAGAACACCAGCTGGTAGAGGATCTACTCCGCTGTGTTTTGCATAAGAAAAACCGATAGCAAAACACGATATAAGACCCATAATTGCAAACGTACCAGAATATACCTGCATAAATGGTTCGGTCCATGTTTTACCAAACACCGATGCAATTGCCTGATTAAGAGCCTCAAACGGCAACTGGCCAATAATAAGAAAAATACTACCCACAACGGTAAGAGGCAAAATTGCAAGCATACCATCTTTAAGTGCAATAATACCTTGCATGTTGACAAATTTCATGATCGGCGTGATGATTTTTTGAGGATCAAACTTTGCCATTTTCAGTCCTTTCATTAAGGTGCTTATAAAATTAGCTGCTGTGTAAACTAAGTGCTAAATCCAAAACTTTTTCGCCATCAAGCATGCCGTAATCGGCCATAGGTATCACTGCAATAGGAACGTTATGCTCTTTGCAGATAGCTTCAGATTTATCCAACGTGTATGCAACCTGTGGTCCAAGAAGGACCACATCTAAACCTTCTACGTGGTTTTCTAGACTTACCTGTCCATAAGCATCAATTTCGGCCTCAATATTTCTTTTTTCTGCAGCTGCTTGCATATTCTTAACCAACATACCCGTTGAAAATCCTGCTGCGCAAAAAAGTCCAATCTTTACCATAATCAACTCCCTACCTGCTTAAATTGTGTAATCTTGTAATATTTAACCTTTTAAAACGTTTAACTCTTTATGAACTTCAATAAGCTCTTTAATAAGATTTATTTCTGTAAGGGTTGTCATCAAATGATCCTGAGAGTGCACAAATAAAGCCGTAATTTGCATTTGATTCCCTTGCGCTTCCTGCGTCAAAAACTTAGTTTGTAAGTTGTGCGCTTCAAGAAGAGCGGTATCAGCTTGTTTCATTTCGGTATCAGCATCATCGTATTTACCAGCCTTTGCCAAATGCAACGCCTGATAGCTATGCTGTTTAGCATCCCCTGCATTAATGATGAGACCCATGATAATTTGCTCTGGTTCGAGTAATTCCATACATACTCCTTTCCCTTCGTATACTGTCTACAACTACTACGCATATAAAATTATCAAGGTACTTTTGTTCGAAAGTATTTTTGTTTCTCTCACTATCACGATTATATGGTCTCATGAATTTCTTTTCAATACATTATTGCTTGTTTTATGATAGTTGCACTTTTGTGCATTTTGTTCATCGTTCTGAAATAAAAATATGGTATGGAGCACATTCATGCGCCATACCACAACACGTTAAACATATGTGTCTTCTTTTGAGGTGATTCTTATATTTTTATAAACGAGCTATGCGTTTATAAAGCATTTTTAACATAGTAAGTCGGCAACGTTTTCATCATTATCAAGCTCTAGGACTTTAAGAATGGTTGTCTTATCTGTTACCAGATGATTGATATATTTTTTTCTCAAAATAGCTAGAATAGCTGGTGCTTTATTTTCGCCACAGGCAACAGCAACCGTTTTTGGAATTCGAGTAAATTCATCAAGGCGTACACCTATAGTACGATCCTGCAGATTTTGACATACAGCCTCACCGTCTGCATTAAAGAATCTGCAACATACGTCTCCTATTGCATGGGCTTTGTCCAAAGCGGCAAGGTCATCTTGTGTGAGCAAATCGCGCCATTGACTGTCGTGTATTCGATTGGGCTCATCTCCTACACCCACAATTGCAACGTTAAGACGACTCCAAACATTAGAGATGGTTCTAAAGTACTTTGATTTGCATATTCCCTGTACAATATCTGCATTTTCCTGCAAAACCATTGCATTAACAAACGTCCCACGTCCATGAAACGCGCGTGCAATCCGATACACCAAGGTATTTACATGGTAGGAAAGATTTACGTGACTAGGTCCTCCTGTAAGCGGACAAAACTCTACGTTTTCCAACGTTTTTGTACCAATATTATCAACAAGTTTACTAAGCGTTGACCCCCAAGAAATGCCCACCACATCTTTGTCTTTAATAACATTTTTTACTAATTCAGCTGCCGCACGAGCAACATTTTCCATGCGTGTCTGCTTTGAATCTCCAACTTGATCGGCAATGATTTCAATCTTTTTTAAATGATATTTCGTGCGCACATATTCTTCTAATGCAAAGAGAGCAGGATCAAAATCCTTTATATCTATATGCACAATCCCTTCGGTTCGCGCGCGATTAATTAAGCGACTTACCGTTGTACGATAAATATCCAACTCAGTAGAAATTTCTGCCTGATTTTTTCCTTCAATGTAATAAAGATATGCAATTTTTGCAAGAAGACGACGCTTTTCGTTGTTCATGTATGCCTCGATTAATCAATACACGTAACGGAAATACCATGCGAAGATAAAAGCTTTTGCTGTTCAACCGTTAAATTTGAATCAGTAATAACCTGTGAAACTTGATTAAACGAAAACTGGTGCACTAAACTTCGCTTGCTAAATTTACCCGAATCGGTAAGCACCACCAGGTGATCAGCCGAATCACACATGTATTGAACAACCTCACAGCGCATCATGTCAACACCCATAAAGCCCAGGGTTTCGTCAAAGCCGTCTGTCCCCGCAAAAAGCGTTTTGACATGAAAGAGCTTAATTATTTCCTTGAGCAAAGGGCCAACCGTTACCTCAGAATTTTGCTGATAGATACCACCAAGCAAAATGACCTGACAAGATGAATACTTTCGTGTGTAATTTGCAATAAAACATGAATTAGTAATAATACGTACATTGCGGCGATGCCGACAAATAGCCTCCGCCAGCAGTGCACAGGTAGAACCAGATTCGATCATAATTGTTTCGTTGTCTTCTACAAGTTTTACCGCTTCGGCGGCAATACGTTTTTTAATGTTGTAATTATAAGAAAGCCTAATATTTAAGTCATCACCGCTGTTGAGCACAGCAAAACCGTGTTCACGATGAAGCAGACCTTTATGCTCTAACTTGTTAAGATCTTTTCTAATGGTAACTTTTGACACGTTCAGTTTTTCGGATAACGTATTTACATCGATCTTTTTTTCTTGCGAAACTAGGCTAATTATTTGGTCTAATCTATCCATGTTTATCACCTCGTAAGTTATTTTATCAGATTAAAAGGAAAACAAAAGGAAATAGAATAATTGCACTCGTAATTGATTTTGTTTCGTTTTATGCTAGAGTGGTATTACGTAGGAAGGCGGTGCGCATAATGCAAGAAAAAGGCTATATTTTTAATATACAACATTTTTCGATTCACGACGGACCTGGCATTCGCACGACCGTTTTTCTCAAAGGTTGCCCCCTGCGCTGTCCGTGGTGTTCTAATCCAGAATCGCAAAGGTTTAAGCCAGAACCCATGCTTGATCCCGAAACTAAAAAGCCTTCGTGCGTTGGAGAAGAAAAAAGTGTGGACGAAATTATGGAAGACGTTGTAAAAGACATAGATTTTTACGAAGAATCAGGCGGTGGCCTTACGCTTTCGGGTGGAGAACCGCTTGCGCAATTTGGTTTTGCGCGTGCAATTTTGAAGCGTGCAAAGCAAGAACACATTCATACGGCGCTTGAGACAACAGCTTATGTTGATCATCAAAAGTTCGTTGAAATCTTAAACTATGTAGACTTCATTTACACCGATCTTAAACATTATGATCCTCAAAAACATCGCAGCATAACCGCTGTGGACAATGAGCTTATCATAAAAAATATTAGCTATGCTTTTACGCATAATATTCATATTGTGTTGCGTATCCCCGTGATTCCCGATTTTAATAATTCATTGGAAGACGCGGCACAATTTGGGCAACTCTTTAAGAAAATGCACGTTAATAAAGTGCAGCTTCTTCCTTTTCATCAGTTTGGTGAAAACAAATATAAGCTGCTCAAACGCATATATCAAATGGGTAAGTACAAGCCGCTTCACCCTGAAGACTTATACGATTATCGCGATGTTTTATGTAAGCAAGGTATTGATTGCTATTTATAGCAGGTAGCTGGCTACGCAAAAACTCTAGTTAAAACGTTAAAAATGTGGCGTATACCCTACGATATACGCCACATGTATGTAAACGTTAGAACAAACAAAAAGCACGTACTTATGCTTATAAGCACATAAGCTCGTGCGTTGAGCCTGTAAAGAGCTCAAATCCGTGAGCAGTTACCAAACCAAAGTCCTCAATACGAACTCCAAACTTACCTGGAAGGTAAATACCTGGTTCAACAGTTACCACCGAGTTTTCAGGAAGAGGCTTGGTGTATTGTGGACGCAAATAGGGGCGTTCGTGAATTTCCAAACCAACGCCGTGACCAAGGCCGTGCTTAAAGTAGTCGCTATAACCTTGTTCGGCAATAATAGCGAGCGCACGATTGTGCATATCACTACCCAAATCACCAGGCATAATGCTGTCTTCAACCGTCTTTTGTGCACGACGAACCGTATCGTAGACAAGCTGCTGCTCTTCGCTTGGCGCGCCCATGCAAACCGTACGCGTCATATCGGTGTGGTAGTCATGCCATGCGGCACCAAAGTCCATAACTACCATGTCGCCTTGTTGAAGCTTGCGCTCGCTTGGCTGACCATGAGGATTTGCGCCGTTAGGACCTGATATGGTAATGGTGTCAAACGCAAGGGCGTCCGCACCGTGGCTTAACATGTAATTATCAAGCTCAACTCTAAGCTCAAGCTCGCTCATACCAACCTTCATAAAATTGAGCATGTGCGTAAAGCCAGCATCGGTAATGCTTTGAGCATGTTTCATAGCTTCAACTTCGGCCTGATCTTTTACCATACGCAAGTCGGCAATATCACCATGCATACGAGGGATATCAACAGAAATTGAATGTGCATGAGCAAAGGTTACAAAGCTGTCCAAAAATGCAATGTCACAGGTGTCTTCAAGTGCAACGATGTGCGAGCGCGTTTGATAGGCATGCTGAGCAGCCCAATCAGCAGGGTTAATGTCATCCATATCAATAACCCAAGAAGTATTGGGACCAAGTTTAGTAATGAACGTGTTGTAGTATCTTGAATCGGTGTGAAGCCAAAGCCCGTTTTGCGTGATAAAAACTGTGTGAGCTATTTCAAAATCAAACGTGCGTTC
>CAMQEO010000050.1 GCA_946999785.1 uncultured Atopobium sp. | reverse complement strand
CCATACCGAAATTGGCAACCACGTATTTATCGGAAGCGATACTATGATGGTGGCACCTGTTACTATTGGAGATAATGCACTTATTGGTGCAAGTTCTTGTATCACCAAGGACGTTCCTGCAGGATCACTTGCAATAGAGCGTTCTTCGCAGCTCATAAAAAAGGATTGGGCAAATCAGTATTGGGATAAGCTTAAGAAAGAGGACTAAGCATGTACGAAAAACTATGCGAGCCAACTACGTATCAAAAAGAGATCAAGTTGTATGCCGGTCATGGTGCAACCGAGCTTTCTGAGCGCATTGCAAATGTTTTACATCTTCAGCTTCAAGGTTTGACGCTTAACCAATTTGCAAACGGTGAAATTTACGCGCGTTTTATGGAATCCGTTCGCGGTGATGAGGTCTTTTTCATTCAAAGTATTGCAGGTAAAAATGTTAATGATTTACTGATGGAAACTCTTATTGTTGCAGATGCCGCTTCACGTGCATCAGCCGCAAGCTTTACCGCGGTTATCCCCCACTACGGATATGCACGTCAAGATCGTAAAGCATCCTCGCGCGAACCTATTACCGCACGTTTGGTTGCTAACCTGCTTGAAGCTGCAGGAGTCGATCGCATTATCACGGTTGATTTACACTCTGGCCAAATTCAAGGGTTCTTTGATATTCCTGTAACACACTTAACAGCTCTTTATCTGTTTGGCGACTACTTTAAGAAAAAAGATTTTGACTGGAACAACACCGTAGTTGTCTCGCCCGATATGGGACGTGCAAAAGTTGCCAAAAAACTGTCTGATTACTTGGGCTGCGAAGTTGCCATCGCGCACAAAAGTCGTCCCAAGCACAATGCTGCCGAAGTTATGGGCATTATTGGTAACATTAAAGGTAAAACATGCATTATTAACGATGATATGATTGATACCGCAGGTACCTTGGTAGGTTCTATCACCAAGCTTAAAGAAATGGGCGCAGGAGATATTTACGTTTCTGCAACACACGGTGTGTTCTCGGGAGAAGCTATTTCTCGTCTTGAAAACGCTCCTATTGTTGAATGCGTGGTAACAGACGCAATTCCTTGTCCAGTAGCCAACACACCTGGTTCTAAAATTAAATCAATCACCGTTGCAGAAACTGTGGCAAATTGTATTTACAACGTTTATACCAACCATTCAGTTTCTGAATCGGGTGCAGGAAACTCAGAGATGTAGCTCGCTTGATGTCTTACGATAATCGCTTTACACCAAAGAATATCCCAACACAGATAACGTGCGTTATTGGTTTGGGAAACCCTGGAGCAGAATATGCACGCACGCCTCATAATATTGGCTTTGAGGCGTGCGATGTACTTGCACGCAACTTGAATGCTAGCTATTGGAAATCTCAAGCAGGGTGCTTAGTAGCAGTAGCTGTGCGTGGTGATGGCTCAATGGTATATATCGCAAAGCCACAAGGTTATATGAATACTTCTGGAGGCCCTGTTTCAAAGCTTTTGCGAGAACTTAAGCTCACTACACGCGATATTCTTGTGCTTCACGACGACTGTGATATGGATTTAGGAAACGTAAAGCTCAAATGGGGCGGCGGTCTCAACGGACACAACGGTTTACGTTCGCTTGCGCAAAAGCTGCAAACTTCTGATTTTGCTCGCCTTAAATGCGGAATTGGCAGGCCATCGGGACGCATGAGCTTAGCCACCTATGTTCTTATGCCCGTGCGTGGCAAGCAGCAAGAGCTTTTTGACTTTGCAGTAGATACAGCTTCGGTGACTTGTCAAAAATGCCTGGCAAACGGCTTCCAAAAAACTCTTGCCGATAATTCATAAAAACATTGCTAGTATTGGTATAAGAATTTGTATTCAGTGCATCGTTAAAGGGGAACGTTGTACTGCATGTGATGTGCACGCATTGGGGGATGTGTGTTGTCATCAGAAGAGGATCGCTCACAATGTATAAAATTCTCGAGAAAAAGCAATACTCAGAAAAAGTTTTTCAATTTCGCCTGCGCGCGCCCGAAATTGCCAAACACGCTCATGCTGGTCAATTTTTGATGGTTCGTGCCGATGAAACAGGCGAGCGCGTGCCGTTTACACTTGCCAACTGGAATGCGCAAGAAGGCTGGATTGAGTTCATTTTTATGTGCATTGGGAAGACAACCTACCTGCTTTCACAATTTGAGGCAGGTCAGGAGCTCCTTGATGTAACAGGTCCTTTAGGCAAGCCAACAGAAATGCATGAAGGTCGCTGGGCAGTCATTGGCGGCGGCGTAGGATTGGCAATTGCATTCCCCGTTGCAAAGCTGTTATCCAAAGCTGGATGCGAGGTACACGCCATTATGGGCGCGCGGTCTAAAGAACTTTTATTGTTAGAGCCGCAGTTCAAAGAGCTATTACCTCAAGACCATATTCACATTACCACAGATGATGGCTCGTATGGCGAGAAAGGCGTAGTTACCGCTCCGCTTGAGCGTCTTTGCAACCAAGGCGCTATCGACCGAGTTTTTTGCGTGGGTCCTGTTCCTATGATGCGTTTTTCGACCATTACCGCACAAAAATACAATGTTCCTATTATTGCGTCACTTAACCCTATTATGGTAGATGGAACTGGAATGTGTGGCTGTTGCCGCGTTGAAGTGGGTGGACAAACAAAGTTTGCGTGCGTAGACGGCCCTGATTTTGATGCAACGCTTGTCGACTGGAATGACCTGCGTGCGCGGCAAAGCGCCTACCGACAAGAAGAAGCCGAATCGCTTGAAGCATACGAGGAAAAGAGTCAGTCATGCCCGAAGTAAAAGAACGTTGGATACCCAACATGAAAGCCGATCGCGTTGCGGATAACGAAGAGCCTGCAGAACTTCGCGCAAAAGATTTTCGTCCTGTTGATAAAGGATTTACCATTGAAATGGCTCATGCCGAAGCACAACGTTGTCTTCGTTGTAAAAGGCCGCTGTGCGTAGAAGGCTGTCCGGTAAATATCAATATACCAGCATTTATACAAAAGATTTACGAAGGAAAATATGGCGAAGGCTTAGATATTATCCATGAACAATCTTTGCTCCCTGCAATTTGTGGGCGCGTGTGCCCTCAAGAAACACAGTGTGAAGGCGTTTGTGTACGAGGACGCAGAGGCAAACCGGTTGCTATTGGTCAGCTTGAACGCTTTTTAGGTGATAGAAGCGAACTTGCTGGTGCACCTAAAATGAAGGCAAAAAACGGTAAAAAAGTTGCCGTCATTGGATCTGGTCCTGCAGGTATAGCATGCGCCGGTGAGCTGGCGCGCAACGGCTTTGATGTAACTATTTTTGAAGCATTTTTTACTGCTGGCGGTGTTTTGGTGTATGGTATTCCCGAATTTCGTCTTCCTAAAAAGATTGTAAAACGAGAGATAGACGGCCTTAAAAAACTGGGTGTAACATTTGAATACAACTCGGTTATGGGTCGTTTGGCAAATGCGCAAGAACTTTTGGACGAAAAGGGTTTTGACGCGCTGTTTGTGGGAACTGGTGCAGGTTTACCCAAGTTTCTTAATATCCCTGGTGAAAACTTACCAAATGTCTTTTTTGCTAATGAATATTTAACGCGCGCAAATCTTATGCAAGCAAACAATTTTCCCACCTTTGACACACCCACTAAACACGGCCGCAATGTAGTTGTGTTTGGTGGCGGAAACGTTGCTATGGATGCAGTTCGCACGGCTAAACGTTTAGGCGCAAAACGCGCGATTATTGCATACCGTCGTAGTGAAGAAGAAATGCCTGCCCGCAAAGCAGAGCTTCACCATGCCAAAGCAGAGGGCGTTGAAGTAATGCCTCTTGTTGCACCGGTAGAATTTATTGCAGGTGATGATGGCTGTGTTTGTGGCGTAAAAGTTCAAAAAATGCAATTGGGTGAGCCCGATGAATCGGGACGTAGACGCCCTATTCCTATTGAAGGCGCACTGGAAACCATTGCGTGTGACGTTGCTATATCCGCCATTGGTACTAACGCTAATCCATTTGCAAAACTTATTGGCGGCATGGAGCTTAATAAATGGGGATATATTACCGCCGACGAAGACGGACGCACATCCAATCCGCGCATATGGGCAGGTGGCGATATTGTAACTGGTGCAGCTACGGTCATTTTGGCAATGGGCGCTGGTAAACGCGCTGCTGCCAGCATAACTAAGACTCTTCTTGCCTCATAAACACATCTCAAAAGCAGATTCAAACGCTCTTAAGCCAACAGCTCAATCAGCGCAGGCTAAAAGCTGATCTAAAATCTATTCAAAACCAGAAAGGTCTTAAACGCGCACCTTATGCGGTACGCCACGACTCATCAGCAGGATTATCTCTAAACGCCAAAAGACGAGCTTCGTCGGACGGTTGAATATAGTGTTCCTCAACAGCAACTTTAACCAGGGTATCTAAATCACACAAACTTGTGTTGGCAACATGAGCCACTGCCAAACGTTCAACACCTTTTTGCATACCATAGGTAAATATGCTTACAATACCCAAAACATCGGCACCAAAGTCGCGTAATGGATTAACACAATCCAAAACGCTCCCACCTGTAGAGATAAGGTCTTCGATAACCACACATTTTTGTTGGGGTTCAAGATGACCTTCGATTTGGTTTTTGCGACCGTGATCTTTGGCAGAACCGCGAACATATCCCATAGGAAGTCCAAGCCTATCTGCCGCGATTGCAGCGTGCGCAATGCCTGCTGTAGAAGTTCCCATAAGAATCTCTGTCTGAGGGTAAAGCTGCATAACCAGCGCAGCAAGTGACTCATCAACGAGCGTTCTGGTAGCAGGATAGCTTAACGTTAAACGATTGTCGCAATAAATAGGACTGATAATTCCACTTGCCCATGTAAACGGATGCGAAGGATTAAGAAACACGGCCTTCTCCGCCAACAGCGCATGAGCAATTTCTTGTTTTGTTGCAAGTGTAACCGATGCCATAGTAATCTCCTCATAACTTATCGTCGTGCTTTAAGTAAGGCAAATAAATGTGCATTGTGACGTTTAACAAACGAAATAAATTTACCTTCCTGATAGCAAAGACGTGCGTTTTTGCGCCTGATAGGAACAAGCATAAGCTCCATCATTTTAGAGCGAGGATGCGCAAACATAACAGCTTTTTGAGCCTGTGGAGTAGAAATCATATCTTTAATGTGCTGCAACTTTTGGGATACCGAAAGTGTACAAGCAGGATTACAAACATTTTCGATACATCCAATAAGCCGCTCGATATAGCGTCTTTGAATCATCTCAAAGGCATGAGGTTCGTCGTGTAAATTCCAGTGTTGGTATAAATCGCACATCCACGCATGCTCTTCTTCGCGCTTTTGGTACATGTCTTTGCGCCAACGCGCAGTTTCAGACTCTTTACGTGCGCGAATAAAATGGTAATACGGCTGTGACAATACACCCACTTTTTCGCAATCGCGAATATAATCAAGCACAAACGGAAAATCATCCCAAAACGTATTACGAAAACGCGCGTGTATTGCCTCTATGCGTTCACGTAAAAAGAGCTTATTCCACGGTGTATAGAGCTGATTTTCATCAAAAAGCCGATATGCCAACAGCCTAAACTCATCTCTAGAAGAAAAAACCTTTGTTTTGCAATGCTTGATTTCGGTTGTAAACTGATTATCGCGTCCATAATACGTATCAATATAAAAACCAGAGATTACCAGCTCAAGACCATGCTTTACGGCGTAGACATACATATCTTCTAGCATGTGATTGTCTGCCCAGTCATCGGCATCCATAAACATAACGTATGATCCGCGTGCTTTGTCCAACGCAAAATTACGAGCCGCAGGCGCACCAGCATTAGGCGTATGAAAAACGGTAATACGCGTGTCTCGCATTTCAAGGGCATCTAAAATGGCGCCCGTTCTATCGGTAGAACCATCATCTACAACAAGCAGCTCAAAGTTGGTAAGCGTTTGCTGCTGCAAAGATTCAACGGCACGCTGAACATACCCCTCTACATTGTATGCAGGCATGATAACTGAAATTTTAGGCGCTTTTGGAGCCATATTTCGTACTCCTATACACAAGCTCTATCCCTTATTGCACACCTAAGTATGGAATACTTACGCCATAAAGTTGTGTTGAAGCAGTGAACAGCACGTGAATTACAAGACAAATACAAAATTCGATGAATATGTGAAAATGGCGCACGAAAATGTGAGTGCATCGCAGCAACAGGCGTTAAAAGCGCGCACTGTCTTGTACGTGTGCGCACTGGCTGATACGTGTGTGCTGGCTGGTACATGTGCGCGTTGTATCGCGTGTGTAGGCGCATTGTCTTGCACCTATGCGTGTTACATCACGAATGTACGTATTCTAACTTTATTCATTGCTCCACGGTACCAGCAAGCCTGCAGGATAACCCACGTGTTCAAGCGTAAGACCTTGCGCAGGCGCAGTCATTGCCGCGGCGGTTCTGGTTTGTTGTCTTAACACATCTTGGATCCAATCGAGTTGGCGCGCGCCTCTGCCCACTTCTAAAAGCGAGGCGGTTATAATGCGCACCATATTATGCAAAAATGCATTACCCGTTATGTCCAGGCGCAAAATCTGCTCGCCCACGATATAATCGCGAGAAACCTTAATGCTTGTTAAGCAGCGGTTAAGCGATAAACCTTGCTCCTCTAAGAGCTGCGCAGAGCTGGCTTTACAAAAACTTTTGAAATTATGCTCACCCGTGAGATACTCCCCTGCCGCGTTCATATCGTCCATGCAAACATGAGGAATATTTTTTACCCACCATACAAATTCATGAGTAAGAATAGGCTTAAGCGGACCGAGCGCAATGCGGTATGTGTAGCTTCGCTCGCGTGCGCTAAAACGAGCAGAAAAGTCGAGCGGTGCACGATAAAGCGTTCTGATCGAGATGTCATCAGGACATAAGCCACTAAGTGCGCTCATAATTTTATGCTTAGACATGCCGAGCTCACTTTGGGTGATTGGAAAACTCACATACTGAGCGTGTGCGTGCACACCAGCATCGGTTCTCCCTGCACAAGTAAGCGTAATGTTTCGCCTCAAAAATGTAGAAAGAGCGCGCGTAAGGCAACCCTCAACGCTTCGAACTGACTCGTTTTGAGCTGCATATCCACAAAAATGAGTACCTACATAGCCAAAACGTATAACAAGGGTTGCGACAAAAGGATCAAATGCAGATGTGCGCGTGGTGCTTGTTGCGCCTTCATCAGCGCTTGCGCAATCGATGGCAGATGTGGCACTCATTTCGAGCAGCGTGTCTGTTGGGTGCTTATCGATCATAAAACCTCACTTATGCATTTTCGCTTATGCATTTTTACTTGTACATATTCACTTACGCGTGTCAATTACTCATGTCAATTATACGTTTACGCGTAGGCGTTTAGAACACTATCAGTATGACACAGCCAATCACAAAAACACAGAGGTTACATGCCCACGCACCGCGCGCAAGAGGCCGCGGCAAACGTTGCGGCCGACCGTTATATCCATGCTCCTTCATTGACAACGCTTGAAGGGTTGACATCCTAAAAAACCGAATAACAAGTGGCACAAATACGCTTATCCATGCGTTCAGACGCTTTTTAAGCGACACGTTATGAAACGCAACGCCTCGAATTTGCTGAGAAATCATCAGCATGCGCACCTCGCGCATAACGGGAGGGAAAGAACATAACGTCATAGACATAATAAGCTCAATATGGTCAACGGGTATATGTAAAAATCTGAATGGCGATAGCAAACTTCGTATACAAATCACTGCATCAAGAACCGTGAACCGTGTTGCAATGCTTGTACAAATCATAATCATGCATAAAATACGGCTTCCAACCATTGCAGTTCGTATAATGCCCGATATTCTAAACCCAAAGTTACCCAGTATAACCATATCGGGAGTGCCAAAAACTAAGCCGTTAAAGAGCAGAGATAGCACCGTAAACCAAACAAACGGCAGAAAAAAGATAGTTGTTTGCCGCGTAAAAATTTTTGATGTATACGCATATATAAACGCTAGAACAACACAAATCGCAAGACCATACCATGTGTGAACGCACCACAGCAGCACAAAAAATAGAAGTGACACGCAGACGACAAAGCGTATATCGCTCCAGGGCGCGCAAACGTATGCCCAAAAACCCGAAGGACAAGCAGGATGTTCGTTTGTGTAGGGTTTAGAAACTATGGTAGTGTCTTGTGTCATGGTTTATCTCATCATGTGCGTTTTGATTGTTGTTGGTCGTGCCGTGCTGTAAGGAATGCCGTTTTGCTTGCTGTTGGCCGTTCCTTGCTGCAAGCAAAACCGTTTTGGTTGCAGCGCCAGCTTTCTCCCCTTTAGCACTTCTCGCGCCGAAATTTAAGCCTCCACGATTTCTCTTGCAGATATTGCACTATTTTAACGGTTACGTTCCAACACAGCATTGCCA
>CAMQEO010000049.1 GCA_946999785.1 uncultured Atopobium sp. | reverse complement strand
GAGGATTGTTTATTGGAAGATGGCTCTAGCTATATGCTAGAGCCATTTTTTTGTATGTCATCTTTTAAGTGTTATTTGAGATAAGCGTCTTATTTTCAATAAGAAATAATATGATGCTCCGAGCTAAGGTTTCAGAGTCCCATAGCAAGGTTTCATTGTATCCAACACGCGATGAAACTAGATCCAAACAGTACTACCTTTAACGCGCCTGACGAGGTTTTCCAAAAGGCAGTAAAAGCGTTCCTTAAAGCAAATTACGTAGATACAGGTGTTGCACCAACTATTGATGATTATACTATCGTTGGCAATAGTGGTACATTTAACGGCATAACGTGGAATCCTAAAGACGGCACTAAGAATCTTGAGATGAGATTAGATACGATGCCTGCTGGTATTGATTCGTTTAGCATGAATGATGACGGCGCGAGTGCTGACTTTAAGAATGGCAATACTGTTCTGTTCACCGTACCTGCAAATAAGCTTTACAAGAAGAAGGTTGAAACTCCTGCTCCTACGCCAGACGCATTGGCACAGATGAAAAAAGATGCAGAGAAGCTTATTGATAAGATCCCAGACTTAACTCCTGAACAAAAGCAAGAGTATAAGCATTAAATTGATAACTCTACTCATAAAGGCGATCCCGAGGCGATTGTTAACTGCGTTCAAAAGCATAAAAAGATCGAAAGCGCACTTGATAAGATTAATAACGAATTTAAGCATTTGAATAATGCTCAAAGAGACGCATTTAAGAAAATTATCGAAGATAGCGATGCATACGATCATAACTTCTTTTGTGACTTATAATGCGTGTTCTCTACATGGTGGGGGACACGCATTGTGATATGGAGCGCATGACGTATTATAATCAAAAAGAATGCATCTAAGAGAAACGGTTTATAAGGGCCACTATGAAGCTACCACAAACAACTACCCATACGTTATCAATTTTTGCAGGTGGATCTTTGGGAACTCTTGTGCGTTGTTGTGTTTGCTTGGCGGTTGGTTTAGGCTTTTCAAATCCGATAGTAATTTTGGTTATTAACATAATTGGCTCGTGGATTTTGGGCTTTGTTCAAACTTTTTCGCACGCCAAACATGCGCTTGTTCAAACGTTTTGGGGAACAGGGTTTTGTGGAGCATTTACCACGTATGCTACTTTTATTGGAATTGTTGCTGTGGGCGCACCATCTGTTGCGTACGCCGTTGGTTATGCGCTTGTTTCATTGCTAGCAGGTGTTATGTGTGCCACTCACGGCAGAATTATGGGAAAACAACTCTCTTCTTGTGTGTTTTGTTGCTCGTTAGGTAAAAGTTCACAGCATTCTAAAACGTGCGCGCACCCACAAACAAGTTCATCCGCTCAGAAAGACAGGTGTGCTGAATGAACTTCTATGCAGGAATAACATTACTTGTTATAGCGCTTTGCGGAGGAGCAGGCGCGCTGGCGCGTGCGTGGATTATCAAGCACGTAGATGCGATTGCAAAAAAGACAGCTTTAACCGAAGGTTTAGCCATGCTGGTGGTGAATATACTTGGCTGTGCATTGTCTGCGCTTGTTCTTATTTTTGCAGCTCGGCTTGGATTAGATTCACCATGGAACATATGTGTTTCAACAGGACTTTTAGGTGGTTTTACCTCGTTTTCTACCCCTTGTGCAACAAGTGCGCGTCTTATAGAGCACAAACGCTATGCACATGCTATAAGGTATGCAGTTATTATGATAGCTCTTTGCTCCTTAGCATATCTAAGCTGTGCATATATATCTGTTACGCTTGTATAGATAAGCGGCGCTGTACACGGACGCGCTGTGGTACGCGGCATATATCTGTTACGTTGCGCGCGTGCGCAATGCGCCCGCGTTTGTTTGATTTCATGAATATGTATTAAATGTGAATTAACGTAAGAAATGTATAACCATCAGCAAAGTTTGAACACAGCATTGTATGCACGTATATAAAGTATTCTAACTATTAATGCATTTATGTATATTAAAACTCATTGAGTACATACTAAAAATATATGTATAAAAAAATATGAATAAAGACATAATCATTATCATAACATATAGAACATACAATATACGACCTTTGCTCATAAATTAAATCTCCCAAACTTTTATGTGAGTTTCTCTTAAAAAATTGTTTGCAGCTACAAAATTTAAATTTTGTACGCTTCATACAGAGTTTAGGAACCAATGTTTTGCTATCAAAACCCGTCATGGTATGCGAGCAAGGCTCATCACTTTTTCTATGGGCAAGCTATACTAAAAAATAATCAGTTCACTACAAGTTGTAACTGGTATTTTGTATATATACCAACGTAGAAAGGTCAACTATACCTATGGCAAGTTCACAGAACACATCTGGTGCAGCTACGTCTCAAGCTGCAAAAGTGTCTACATCTACAGATTCAACGCGTTCGTATGCGCCACCGATTTCAGAATCTGTTGGGCAATTTATACTCAATATTTTGAATGGAACTACGATTGCAATCGTTGTTGCTCTTATCCCCAATGCAATTCTTGCAACGTTTATTAAACCGTTCCCCGACTG
Organism: uncultured Atopobium sp.; assembly: GCA_946999785.1. Taxonomy (GTDB): domain Bacteria; phylum Actinomycetota; class Coriobacteriia; order Coriobacteriales; family Atopobiaceae; genus Fannyhessea. The sequence continues at coordinate 6,029 of CAMQEO010000049.1, read as the reverse complement.
CGCACCACTCATGGAGTTTTACCACACCATTGTTGCCTTCCAATTTTTAACGCCAGCTATGGCAGGTTTTCTGATTGCTCATCAGTTTAAATTTAATCCTATTCAAATGGCTACGGTTGCTGGTGCAACCTTTATTGGTTCGGGTGCATGGAAATATGTTCCAGCTGCTACCGTTGCCGATAAAACTGCTCCGCTTTTTCAATTAGCAGGTATTGGAGACATTATTAATGTGATGATCTGCGCTGCGCTTACTGTTGCTGTAGTACGTGCTATTGGCACTAAGCTTGGCTCGCTTACCATTGTGTTGTTGCCAATTATCGCTGGTGCAGGCATGGGATTTGTTGGTTGGAAACTGTTGCCGTATGTATCACAGATTACATTTTTCATAGGACAAATCATTAATACCTTTACTACGTTACAACCTTGGTTGATGTGCATGTTAATTGCCGCTTCATTTTCTATTATTATTATCAGCCCCTTGTCTACCGTGGCAATTGGTATTGCTATTGGCTTAACGGGTATGGCTTCTGCTGCGGCAGGTATGGGCGTTGGCGCTTGTGCAGCAATGTTGGTATGGGCATGTGCTCGTGTTAATAAAGCAGGCGTACCAATTGCTGTGGCGCTTGGTGCTATGAAAATGATGATGCCAAACTTTATGACGCGTCCTGTGATGGCAATTCCTGCAGCTCTTACCGCTGCAATAAGCGCGCTTACCATTCCTTTATGGGAAATGGGCGGAACTCCTGCTTCATCAGGTTTTGGCCTTGTTGGATTTGTAAGTCCTTTAGCAGCTTTAAGTATTGGTAACGTTAACATTATTCAAATTCTTATTGCATGGTTAGTGATTCCATTTGCTGTAGGATTTGTAGTTAATAAAGTTTTATGTGACGTTGTTCATCTTTATGATAAAGATCTCTTTAAGTTTAAAGGCTAATTGTTATACATGTGCCAGCGTGTAATGTTTGCTGCGTCAAGGCATTTTTGCATGTTATAACATATGGTATACAATTCAGATAGTTTGTTTATGAAAGGTGGAAATATGCGTATTTATATTGCAGGTTCAGGTGCTATGGGTTGTCGTTTTGGGTATCAGCTTCAACAAAGCGGTCAAGAAGTTATTCTTTTAGACAACTGGCAGGATCACATTGATGCTATTAAACAAAACGGCCTTAAAATTGTAGGTGATAAGCCCGATTGCGTTAAGATGACTATCATGCATCCAACCGAGGCACATGAATCTGCCGATTTCATCATCTTATTTACCAAAGCCATGCAGCTTCCTCAGATGTTAGAGGACATTAAACAAATCATTGGCGAGCACACAAAAGTTTTGTGCTTGCTTAACGGTTTGGGTCACGAAGACACCATTCGCAAGTATATTAAAGAAGAAAACATCTTGATGGGTGTTACCGTATGGACTGCAGGTCTTAAAGGTCCCGGAGTTGCCATTTTACAAGGTAAGGGCTCTATTAACTTGCAGAGCTTTGACGCTTGTGGAAAAGAGTCTTCGGCTCAGATTGTAGACGCTATGAATCAAGCCGGCTTAAATGTTATCTACGACGAGGACGTTCTACCTTCTATTTGGCGTAAAGCATGCGTTAATGGAACTATGAATTCTACATGCGCTCTTTGCGACTGCACCATTGGAGAATTCTTTGCAACCGAAGACGCGTTGCATACTGTTCGTGCTATTATTCACGAGTTCTGTGAAGTGGGAATTGCATCGGGCGTTAAACTTAACGAATCCGAAATTGTAGACTACGTTATGCATGTATCCGAAATAGCTGCACCTCATTATCCGTCTATGCATCAAGATCTTGTGCAAAATCATCGTTTAACCGAAATTGACTTTATTAACGGTGCTGTTGCACGCCGTGGTAAAAAGCTTGGTATTCAAACACCTTATTGCCAGATGATTACCGATTTAATTCATGCAAAAGAGCACATTTTAGGCATTTCTAAATAGTCTGTTGTGACTAGGTTGTTAGGCGTGTCTGTTATGACATGCTTGTATGACGTGCCTGTTATGGCGTACCTGTATGAACACTTGTATGACGCACATAATAATCGCATGGAGCGTGTATAAGCATATGCTCAATCTGCGCCGTGCTCCACGCCATACGCGTTGATGTATGATTTTACGCCCGCGCGCCTAAGAAGCTTATAAATATGCCCTGCAGCACATATGACAGTACCCCTTTCACTGGTTTTGTCCAGTAAAAGGGGTACATATCACTTTTGAAAGGTTCTAAAAACTATACCAACACGTCTACCTGCGCACATGCAAAACACGTTTTTTGACCCCGTGGTGTCACGCTACAAAAACTCGTGTCAAACAAGAATTTTTTCGAATATTAAGCGAAATGTTTTGTAAAAGCATGCCTGTGCACCCGTTCACACACATGCTACCTTCCGCGTTTCCATTAACATCCATATAGTGGTGCAAAATTGCAGAACAATTTTACGTGACAGCTTTGTGGAACGATTTTATCTGCTCAATTGCGTCTTGCGCGATAGCTGCCAAGGCAGCTATGTAAGCTCTACAAATCTTTAATTGAGAACCATCGTTAGTTTGCACGTTGAACAGTTATGCGTGATGTAACTTGTGAATAAATGCTTTGCAATAGCTTTTGTAACGGTTTAAGTATTATATAGTCACCTATACATGCACATATAAATGCTATGCAATACGATGCTATAACAGCTAGAATCCACCAAGGAAATCTTGCGGTAAGTGACGCTGGGCTCTCTGTGGTAATTAGGCCAAATACGTGAGTTTTTTCAAATATAAGGTTAATTGCAGCATAGTTAAAAAGGTACACAGAGTATGAGCGTTGCGCCATAAAACTTATGATTTTGCTTGGTATGGGTTGGGTAATGCGCACCTTATTAAAGAGATAAAACATGGCAATGGTAACAAAAAACCACAGATAGCTGGGATCGGCTCTGTTATAACCAAACGCCGATGACACAGCTCCTACAATCCAAAGCACCATACCTGCTCCGCAAAGTTTTTGTAGTGTTTCTTTTGAAATGAGTGTTGGTAAGATTTTTACAAAATACCCAAGACAAAAATATACAAAATAACTACCTGGAACTATGGCAGGAGATACAAACAGTGCAAGAGCGTCTACAGTATCTGCGGCTTCACTGAACTGAAAAACTTTCGCCCATGAATATAAGGCAGTTGTTATAATTCCCCATATCATAGCGACGCTCACCAAAATAAAGAGTGAACGTTGTTTATGTACATCTAATGCCTCAAACATGGTGTACAACCAAGGGGCAAGCATTAAAGATGGAATAAGAGCTGGTATGAACCACCATTGACCTGCAAGTAATTGTTGATAAAAATGCATGAGGTTGCCAATTGATAGCGTGGTTAGCTCTCTATATATGGCAAAGAAATATAACAGGGCTCCATATGCTATAAGAGGAAGCACAATGGTCAGAAATTTCTTCCAAAGATATTCTGCGTAGGAGATTGTAAGCTGCCGAATTGCAAAATAGCCTGAGAGCGTAAAGAAAACGGGATCACAAATAAGTGCAAGTTCTTCTGCAATAGTACATGCTTGCGGAGTTTTAAGATAGCAACTGCAGTGTACTATCAGCACAAAAAACATTGCAAGTGTGCGTAGTAAATCCCATTGTGTAAGTCTTTTTTTCATGAATATACCTTTGTTTTTAAGGATAATCCCTGCTGTTTTTACAACAATCTTAGTATATTCCATTGTGCAAATACGTGTGTTGATACGCTTTACTACACATAATAAGGCTTGAGCAAAAGTAATGTAAGCGAGTAAGCAGCGCAAGCTATGTAAGCAACGAAAGTAATGTAAGCAGCACAACCAGTACAAGCAGTACAAGCAGCACAAGCAGCACAAGCAGTACAGCCAATGGCTGCGGACTTATAACCCTTTCGCGTGAGAAGGCGCTACTTGGCAAGCCTGCGCGGTATCGGGGTCGCTATGTACACCTAACATTTCTTGCAACGTAGCCCATGCAAGTTCTGCGCATTTTACACGCGCTGGCATATGAGAGATGTCTTTAAGCATGGCTGCGTCTCCTAAACTGTCAAGCGATTCGCCATCTTTTAGCTGGTTGCGTACCATACGACCAAAAAGTTCGCACATCTGTAAAGCCTCGCTGTCAGTTTTGTCAATAATTGCGTCACTCATCATATCGGCAGATGCCTGACTAATAGCGCAGCCGTGCCCTTGATAGCATGCATCACGAATAATGCCATGCTCGTCGAGCTTCAGCGAAAACGTAAGCTCATCGCCACAAGACGGGTTAACGCCTTCGTGCGAAAGTGTTGGGTTGTCAATAGAATAGCAATAATCGGGATGATTGACGTGATCCATAAACAGAGCGTTGTATAAGGTGGGAGCGCCCATTACTCCAGCAGCAGGTTTTTTATCGATTGTTTGGTGCGAGTTGTTGTTCATGTCCATAGTTGCTTTCCTTGATGTTTGTATGTCGTTTTGTATTTACGCGGTTTGACCTGTTGTGTGTCTTGTAGTGCGCAAGCTGCTGTGCGCGTCTGAGCTTCTGTGCTCGCGCCATCGCACACATCGTTAGTGCTTAAAAATATCGTGCACTGCTTGCAGCGCATCAATAAGACGATCAATATCGCGCGCGTCGTTATAAAACGCAATACTTGCTCGGCAGGTACTTTGAACGCCCAAAGAGTTCAGCAGCGGTTGAGCACAGTGATGACCTGCGCGAATGCAGACATTATACGAATCAAGAATAGATGAAACGTCGTGCGGATGTACACCGTTTACATTAAACGAAACAACACCTCTATGGCGCGCGGGGTCATGTGCTCCGTAAATATCGATAAAGCTCAGCTCTGACAAGCGCGAATACAAATATGCGCTTAAATGAGTCTCGCGACGTTCAAGCTTTTTCATATCGTGCGTGTCAAAATAGCTAAGAGCCTTGTCAAATGCGTAAATACCTGCAGCGTCTTGGGTTCCTGCCTCAAACTTTTCGGGGACTTGTGCCCACGTTGCAGAAGAAGTGGTTACCGAGTCTATCATCTCGCCACCCGTTAAAAATACGGGCATGCGTTCAAGAATGTCAAGCTTTCCCCACATAACGCCTATACCAAAAGGACCAAGTGCTTTATGCGCAGAAAACGCAAGCAGATCACAATTAAGCTGTTGTACGTCTAGCTGCATATGTGGAGCGCTTTGAGCGGCATCCACTACCATATAAGCACCTACTTTGTGAGCAAGTGCAGCAATACGTGCAATATCGTTGGTTATGCCTAAGACGTTAGATACATGCGTAAGGCTTACAATTTTTGTTTTGTTGGTAATTTTGCGCTCAAGTTCTTCGTCTGAAATACTGCAGGTATCGTCTAGATAGAGATAGGTTAGCTTAGCATGCATTTTTTTGCATATTTGTTGCCAGGGAATCATGTTTGAATGGTGTTCCATGATACTAATAACAACTTCGTCGCCAGGCTCTAAGCACATCGTTCCCAGTGATTGAGCAATCAAATTTAGAGATTCTGTAGCATTGCGCGTAAAGACAACCTCGCGAGCGCGCCCCTCGCCGTTTGCATCAACTGCGCCAATAAAGCGCGCAACATGAGCGCGTGTAGCTTCAATTGCCTCGGTTGCCATAACAGAGAGTTTATACAAGCCACGCAAAGGATTTGCGTTCATGCTTTGATAAAACTCGCTTTGTGCATTGATTACCTCTAAAGGCCGCTGAGCTGTGGCTGCGCTGTCTAAAAACGCAAGTTCTTTGTGTTGAGCTAAAAGCGGAAAATCTTGTTTATAGGGATTTTCCTGCAACGCCTGTTCGTCGTTGGTTGCGAGCATTATCAATAAAACCTTTCGTGTAACGTTTGTTGCGTAACGCCGTGTAAAGTTTGTTGCGTAAAGCTGTATAACGTTTTTTCGTAACGCTGTAGCGTCACTAATCTTCTATCACACCGTTAATTTGGTAACTACGCGCGTGATTTTCACCTAATGCATCGGTAAAATCATCTGCCACGTCATCACCTACTATAA
>CAMQEO010000048.1 GCA_946999785.1 uncultured Atopobium sp. | reverse complement strand
CTGTTTTCTAAAGGCAAACACCTCTTTGCATTTGACGAAGCAAAAAATTCTCTTGTGGTAACGGGCACCGCTATTGTGTGTGAAGGCTATACCGATGTTATTTCCATGCATCGTGCTGGTTTTACCAATTGTGTGGCGGCTCTTGGAACTGCGCTTACGCTCGATCATATTAAACTCATTGAACGTTTTGCAACGCGCAAGATTATCTGCATGTTTGATGGTGATGCTGCTGGTCAAAAAGCTGCCGAGCGCGCCGTTCAATTTCTTGATCAAACTCGTCTTGAAATGTTATGTGTTGTGTTGCCACAAAATTTGGATCCTGCAGAATTTTTATCTTCTCACTCTAAGGAAGAGCTTGCCGAAATTCTTTCGCACGCGCGCCCACTGTTAGATTTTGTACTGTCAAAAAGACTTGAACATTTTGATACACGTATTGAGGGTCAAAGAGTCCAAGCGCTACGATCTACCAGTCAGCTTTTAGCTCCTTTGAAGCACTCATTGTTTTTAGACGATTACGCTTCACAAGTTGCCGATTTGCTTGATATGGATGTAAACCACGTAAAAGCCTCAATTAAGGCTGCGCATAAAGAGGCTGCACGTGCATATACTTCCACAAATAATGCACCTTTAAATTTGAAGCCATCTACTCAAAACAATACCTTAAACTCCAGTCCATCTAAACGCGCATTAACGCCACAACATTTGTTATCTGCGGATGCTCGTATGCAAAAAAGTTCTGAGTTAGAGTTGCTTTCCTTAATGGCAGCAAAACCACAGCTTATGCATCAATATCAAGATCGTATTGCGCATTTTAATTGGCTGGATGCCACGCATGAACAGCTTGCATGGGCTATGCTTGCAACTCCTGTAGGTGCAACACCTGCCCAAGTAGTAGGAGCAGCAACACGTGTAGTACCTATGGCTCCAAACCTATTAGCATCAGGACGGGTAGTAAGTTTTTCTAATTTAGCGCCAGAAATGCAATTTCAGTTTTTAGTAACAAGTGTTGATTTGTGGTCATCTATTCGAGAAGTAAAAAAAATTAAAACACAACTTAAGCTTGCTCGTTCGTCTCTTACTTTTGAAGAAAGTCAAAAACTCCTTGAAAAAGCCACGCAATTACAGAAACATATCAGCGAACTAAAGAGTATAATTTCTAATGTTATCTAAAATTAGGTTTGGGTATATAACGAGTAGTTTCTCAAATCACATAAGAATGTGTCGAAAGGATATCTGTGACATCGCAAGAATCTAATCAGGATGTACAGCTTTCTGAAGAACTTCAATCAATTGTTGATAAACTAAGTTCGCAAGCAAATACAGCAGGTAATAAATTATCCGAGGACGAAATTCAAATCGCCTTGTCAGATTTTGACACTGATGCAGATGAACTTTCTGATGTATATCAGGCTTTGCGCGCTCAGCATATTACTATTACTGCAGATGTTGTCAATTTGGATGATGATGATTTATTAGATGATGATTTAAAAGATGATGACGAGGAAGATCCAGATTTAGCTGCGGCTCGTGCCGAAACACGCGCTGCAACAGAGATTTTACGTGCGGCAACAAAAAAACGTAGTAATAAACGCTCTTCCCGTGCTCGTACACGTAGAATCGATAGTTCTGCAGTTATGCTCACAGGCGATCCTGTTCGCATGTATCTCAAAGAAATCGGAAAAGTTGATTTGCTTAATGCTTCAGAAGAAGTTCATTTGGCAATGAAGATCCAAGCAGGAACAGATGCGTCCAAAAAGTTGGAAGCTGCAGAAAATGGCGAGATTGAATTAACGCGCGCTGAGCAAAGACGTCTTATGCGTATCGAACAAGTAGGTCTCGACGCAAAGCAGGCGCTTACCTCGGCAAACCTACGCTTAACTGTTTCGATTGCTAAGCGCTATGTTGGGCGTGGCATGTTATTTCTTGACCTTATTCAAGAGGGAAATCTTGGTCTTATTCGCGCTGTCGAAAAATTTGACTACACAAAAGGTTTTAAATTTTCTACCTATGCTACCTGGTGGATTCGTCAAGCTATTACGCGTGCTATTGCCGATCAAGCGCGTACCATTCGTATTCCGGTACACATGGTAGAAACCATCAATAAACTTGTCCGCGTTCAAAAAGAGCTTTTGCAAGATTTAGGACGAGAGCCAACGCCCGAGGAAATTGGCGAACAGATGAAAATGTCTGCCGATCGTGTGCGCGAGATCCAAAAAATCAGCCAAGAGCCTGTGTCGCTTGAAACTCCTATTGGAGAAGAAGAGGACTCTTCTTTGGGCGACTTCATTGAAGACTCAACAGCGGTTGCTCCTCCTGATGCTGCAAGTGACTCTATGTTGCGTGAGCAGCTTAATCAAGTGCTCGATGGTTTAGCCGATCGTGAGCGTAAAGTTATCAAGTTCCGTTTTGGTTTAGAGGACGGACATCCTCGTACGCTTGAAGAGGTTGGTCGCGAGTTTGGTGTCACGCGTGAGCGTATTCGTCAGATAGAAAGTAAAACGCTTGCTAAGCTGCGTCATCCTTCGCGTTCAGGTAGGTTAAAAGACTACATTGGCGATTAGCTTTGTAATCTTTGCTTTATAATTTGATAAAATTTTGGTACCCAATTGGTTTGTGTTATAGGACACTTCCAAATTGGGTACAACTTTATTGTTATCTTTTATTGAGTAGATGGAGGAGAGTATGAAACACATCGCTGTTTTGGTGGGAAGCTTACGTAAAGGTTCCTATGCTCGCAAGATTGCAAATAATGTTCTTGATATGTTTCCTAACGATTATGAAGCAAAGATTGTTGAGATTCGTGATTTACCACTCTATGATGCCGATTACGACAACCCCGAAGAAGCTGACAAGCCGCTTCCAGCTAGCTATACAGAGTTTAGAAATACCATTAAAGCTGCTGACGGCGTTTTGTTTGTAACTCCTGAAAACAATCGTTGCATTCCTGCATGTCTTAAGAATGCTGTGGATGTTGCCTCTAAACCTGCAGGTGACGTAGCATGGAAAGGCACGCCTTGTGGCATGATGAGCCATTCCGTTGGTGCTATGGGTGGCTACAGTGCTCAAAAAAATCTTCGCCTTGCACTTTCTTATTTTGATATGCCACTTATGGGTCAGCCTGAGGTATTTTTAGGCAAGTCTCCTTCGTTGCTTGACGAAAATGGTCGCATTGCTGTTGAGTCTACGTATAAGTTTTTACAAAGTTATGTAGATAAATTTGTAGCATTAGTGGAAGCAAACCCTCGTCACTAAACGCGAGCATATTTTTAGCGCACGTGCAATGACTTTACCAGCTGTTTTTCTACTTTTTTGAATTTTTACGTAGAAATTTTAATTTAGCACTTGTCTTTATGGATGAGTTTGGTATAGTAGTTATCCGTGCTTGCGCACGATTATTCCCCGATGGCGCAGCGGTAGCGCAGCTGACTGTTAATCAGCGTGTCGTAGGTTCGAATCCTACTCGGGGAGCCAGAATATGTTATAACCGAGTATCTTTGATGCTCGGTTTTTTCTTATCTTTTGATCCTCTTCGTTTCTTTTAACCTCGTATATACATTCATATTTTAATTAATGTCCGACCCCTCAGTTATAGTACAGCTAACGGATTAATTCATGGATACATCTGTATTCATGTATGAAAGGGGAGTGTCATGGGTGTGGCTGCACGTGCTGAAATAAAAAAGCTTCAAACGCTTAAAAATAATTTGGTTGGAGAAGTCGAAGCTCTTTATGCTCATCAGCAAGAAATTAAACATACCATAGCTACTAAGAAAACAAGTATTCAAATACTTAGCACCAAAATAGATAAGCTTATGTTGCAAAATAAAAAATTAACCGTGTCCGAACATGCTATTATTCGCTACGTTGAGCGTGTGCTTGGCATAAATATAGAAGATATCGAGAACAAGATACTCAACCAAACAACATGTCATTTGGTAGAAGAGCTTGGTAATGGTCGGTATCCATGTAACAATGGTAAATTTATGATTGTGGTAAAAGATGGATGTGTAGTTACCGTTATTGGCGACGATAAACAGTAGAGTTGGTATCTCTTTGTTTATATGCGTAACCTGTCATTACGTGGCTTCATTCATATAGGTTCTACGTTTCTTTGTAACTTCAGCAAGTCTTTTGCTTTATTATTGATAGCTACGTTACAATAAGGTGCGTTATCTCTAGTCAGTGAAAGTGAAGTCAGCGTTTATGCGTATAACCAATGCATCATATGATGTATGCCAACTTTGTCCACGTATGTGTCATGCAAAGCGTAACCTTGGCCATGCAGGCTTTTGTGGTGCTTCTAATTCGCTCTATATTGCGCGCGCGGCACTTCATTTTTGGGAAGAGCCGCCCATTTCGGGAACAAAAGGCTCAGGAGCAATCTTTTTTACTGGATGTCCGCTTCGTTGTGCATTTTGCCAAAACTTTAAGATTTCTCAAGAAGGTTTTGGGTTAAAAATTACCACTGCGCGCCTTGCCGAGATTATGCTTGAGCTACAAGCGCAAGGTGCGCTCAACATTAACTTGGTTACGCCGCTTCATTATGCGCCTCATGTGCGTGAAGCGCTCTTTATGGCAAAAGACGCTGGATTACAGTTGCCTATTGTGTGCAATACTTCGGGATACGAGCGTCCCGAAACTATAGAAGCAATGTCTGATGTTATTGATATTTGGCTTCCTGATTTTAAATTTGCATCGTCTAAATTGGCAAAAATGCTTACCTCTGCAGCTGATTATCCGCAAATGGCAGCGGCGTCTCTTGAGCAAATGATTATAAGCTTACGCCAGCATGGTGGTCGTCTTATTGATGAGTCAACTGGTAAAATGCTTCGTGGCATTATTGTTCGTCATTTAGTTATGCCTGGTCACAGCGATGATTCGTGTAAGGTTTTAGATAAATTGTGGAAGATAGGCCATAACGAGATTGATATTTCGGTTATGAATCAATATACGCCTAATAAGCGTTGCCGCAAAGCCGGAGGTAATTTAGCACATGCCTTAACTAACGAAGAATATGAAGCCGTACTTGATCATGCCGATGATCTTGGCTTTGAACGTATGTGGTGGCAACAAGGCGGTACAGTTTCAGAAAGCTTTATTCCAGAATTTGACGCAACTGGTGTTCAAGGACCAGAACTTTCTTCATTTACCGCGTCTGCGCGACGTGTGTCAGTTGCATAAGCGCTTGTACCGCAATTTATCTGCGAATATGATGGAAAGGGAAAACATGACAGATGAAGTAAATCAACAAAGAGATAAACAAACGCATGACGAGGATTCTCTATCTCGGGCTGAGCGTGCGGAGTTGTTGGAGCTTAGAAAAGAAAAAGCCGAACGAATGCGCGAGCAGCAACGGGCACAAGCTGCTCAAAAGCAGCAAGCTGCGTTCGTGCGTGCTCGGGATGAACACATTAAATATATTCAAGAGAAGAACAGAAAAATCATGGAACCTGATGACGATTTGCGCATGCCGCTTGGACAAAAAATTGTGCTTATATGCTTAGCAGTACTTGCGGCTGCCATCCTTATTATTATGCGTCTTTCGGCATAACTTAGATGCAAGACTTATGCATTTTTAGTGGTACAATTAAGGCATTAACTTTTCATTGTAAAGGAAGATACTATGGCTCTTACCGATGCAACGTCCGCTCATGACGTGTCTCTTAATACCGATTTATACGAATTTACCATGGCTCAAGGGTATTGGGATGCAGGACTTGTGGATATGCAATCTTGCTTTACAGTCTTTTTTCGTTCTAATCCATTTGATGGCGGTTATGCTATTGCGTGTGGTATGTCTCAGATTGCTGAGTTAGTTGAGAATTTTTCTTTTGATGATACGATCATCGATTATCTTGCCTCGCTTAAAGCACCTGCTGGTGGTGCTATGTTCAAACCAGGATTTTTAGACTATCTGCGTACATTTCGTATGCATGTTGATATATGGGCAGTACCCGAAGGAGATGTTGTTTTTCCTCGTGAACCTCTCGTACGTGTTCAAGGCCCTCTTATCGATTGCCAACTTTTAGAAACAGCTCTCTTAAATACGGTTAATTTTCAAACCTTACTTGCAACTAAAACTGCGCGTGTTGTTAGTGCTGCTCAAGGACGTCCCGTTTTTGAGTTTGGACTTAGACGTGCGCAGGGGTACGATGGCGGTTTGAGTGTAGCGCGCGCTTCCTATATTGGTGGTGCTGGTGCAACTTCAAACTTGCTTGCTGGTAAAATTTATAACATTCCTGTTTTTGGTACGCATGCTCATTCATGGGTAATGTCGTTTCCTTCGCAACTTGATGCATTTAGGGCTTATGCTCAATCAAGCCCTTATAATTGTGTGCTGCTGCTTGATACCTATGATGTTAACCTTGGCATTCAAGATGCAATCACCGTTGCGCACGAGATGGAAGCACGAGGAGAGCATCTCTTGGGCGTCCGTCTTGATAGTGGTGACTTGGCAAAGCTTTCAAAACGCGTACGACAGGCTTTTGACCAAGAGAATCTTTCATACGTTAAAATCTCAGTTTCCAACGATTTGGACGAGTTTACCATTCAGTCCCTGTTAGCGCAGCATGCACCCATTGATTCATTCGGTGTTGGTACTAAGCTTGCTACCTGCGATCCTCAGCCTGCTTTGGGAGGCGTCTATAAACTTTCAGCTATTAGAAATAATTCAGATGTTGCATGGACACCCACTATTAAGTTATCTGAGATGGCGTATAAGCGTACCATTCCAGGGATTCAACGCATCTTACGTTATGTTGATAGCCACAATAACCTGGTAGGAGATATGATCGCAACAGAGTGTGACGCATCAAATGCTCCTTCTCATATGGTTGATGTGTTGGACGACTTAGTAAGTTATAAATTGCACGATGCAACTTGTTATGAGCTCCTTGAACAAATTGTTAAGCAAGGTCAGCGTTGTAAAGAACCTGATAGTTTGGAAGTTTCGCGCGCGCGTTCGCTTGATGCTCAGGCTCATCTTGATCCAGCTATTAGAAGATTTTTAAATCCGCAAGTGTATCCTGTTGGTCTTGAACCTCGTCTATCCGAGCTTACACGCAAGCTTGTGCAAAGCCATGCAGCAATTCAATCTTCTTGTGGTGACCAAACGCGACGACGATAACGGCATATCCTTGTGTGAGCACGCGCTCCCGCTTGAGTGCTTAGGCGCCGCGTGCCCTTTGTGCTCGTGAAATTTTGAATGCTTTTATGCTCGTAAACATACAAAACATACTTTTTGGTTAATTTTTATTTTTTCCAATGTATTTTGTTTATTTTATACGTATGATTAAAAAGTATACAGATTTTTGTGTGTTGTATTTGTATGAGATAGTATACGTCCAGCATGTATATGATTAAAGGAGTTATATATGCCCGAAGCAATTAATGACCTTGTTCTTTGTGCTCTTAAGGATGCCCAAGCATCTTCAGATCTTCCTGATTTCAAAATCGAAGACGCCTGTATTGAGCGTCCAGCTGATGCCGATCACGGTGATTGGTCTTCAACCGTAGCGCTGCGAACTGCTCGTCTTGCGCATATGGCTCCTGCAAAAATCGCGCAGATTATTGTTGATCATCTTCCCGAGAACAAGGAAGTTGAGAAAGTTGAAATAGCAGGTCCTGGCTTTATTAATTTTTATCTCAAGGCCGCTGCCAGTAACGATGTTATTAATGACGTTCGTGCACAGGGTAGTAGATGGGGCTCATGTGACGATGGTCATGGTTTTAAGATAAATTACGAGTTCATTTCTGCTAATCCAACTGGACCATTATATGTTGGTCACGGCCGTTGGGCTGCTTTAGGTGACTCTATCTGCAATGTTTTAGATTTTTGTGGATATGACGTTTTCCGTGAGTATTACATTAATGACCACGGCTCGCAAATGGATGTTTTTGGCGGTTCAGTTGCTATGCGTTATGTGCAACTTTGTCAAATTATGCAAGAAAAATCCTGCGATAGCAATAAAGCATATGAGCTTCTTTTGCAAGACCGTGAAGAATACGTTTTAGACGAGGATGACTCTCATCCCGAAAAACACCCCTTTATGGACGCTTTTAACGAGCATCTTGGTGGTAATTCGTATGGTGGCGATTATATTATCGAGATTGCAAAAGAGTTTTATGATGCCGATGGTGATGCTTGGTATAAGGTTGACGAAGAAAAGCGTTGCGATGTTTTCCGTGAGCGTGCATATCAGGCCATGCTTTCTCGTATCAAAAAGACCTGTCACAACGTCCGCTGCGATTTTGACCTTTGGTTTTCAGAGCGTTCGCTCTATGACAAAAATGAGCAGGGTGTTTCTTTGGTTGATAAAGCTTTTGCTCGTCTTGATGAAATGGGATACCTTTATAAAACGGATGACGGCGCACTTTGGTTTAAGTCTACCGCGTTTGGCGACGATAAAGACCGCGTATTGATTAAGTCTAACGGTGATTACACCTATTTTGCTTCCGATGTTGCATACCACTGGAATAAGTTTGACCGAGGTGCGCAGCTCTCGATTGATTTATGGGGTTCTGACCACCACGGATATATTGCACGTGTTACGAACGTATGTGATGCACTTGGATTTAAGGGTCAATTTAAGGTTGACTTAGGTCAGTTTG
>CAMQEO010000047.1 GCA_946999785.1 uncultured Atopobium sp. | reverse complement strand
AGCTCTTGCGTTGGACGCTTCCATGACGCAACAAGCCAGCCTAAAAAGTGATTTGCACGTGCTTTTGCCTGCTGCATTTCTTGCGAGGACATCACATCGTTAAATTTTGCGGCTGCCTGGTTTGCAGCGTTTTCGAAGTCGTGCGAAAAATCAGTAGTGGAAGGCGCAGGCTGACCTTGGGCAACGCCGGCATTATTTGCAACTGCGGATGCAGGTGCGGACGTTGGTGCGGATGCCGTAAACGTGCTGGAAGATGCTGCCCGATTGAACGCGGCTGCAGGTTGCTGAGGTGTCGCTACAGGTTGCTGGGGAGCCGCCTGATACGCAGCGTATGCCGAGGTATTAATTTTTACCCCACAACCTGGGCATCGAACGTCGCCAATACCTAAACCAGTTCCACACTTTGGACAACTAAAAACTGTATTTCCCATAGTTCCTCACTTTCAAAGATACATCTTTGCAAATATTAGAGTACACCCATGTTACATAATGCACCGAAACATATAAAACAACTTGTTAGCTGCACATGGCAACGCGTGCGCATAACCGCGCAAAGCCTATTGAGCTTTTTCTATCATCTCACAATTCTTGGAATATTTGCCTCCAAACCACGATCCATCATCGCTTTGTGTTTCAATAGATACATCTAAGGCATTAACTTCACCACGGCCTGCAACACGCTGTTTTCCGCCATCCGTGATAATAATAGTTACACCGTTATCAGCATCATTAAGCTCAATTGACATATTGCCACTTATAGTCATAATGGTTGCCGTTTTCCTACCACTTAAATTGATAGCTTTGGCACTGCTTGAACTTGTTGACTCGGGCTTACTTGAAATGCTATACGATATATCTGCGGTTTTATTATTAATGTCATTTATGGTTAGCGAGATATTTTCGTTTCTATAGGAATCTTTTGCACTGACATAGTCATACGTTTTACCTTTTATATTCCAATCGACATTAATCGTAGGATCGTACTTGGTGCTGCGGTCTAACGACCAGCCATTATCGTTGGAAAATGTATACACATCAGACCAGGAATAAACCGTGTCACCATACCAATCTTTGTCATGCGAAGTTACGTTGATTGTGCTGGTATATGTACCATTGTTATTTTGCAAATCGCTGTCTGAATATTTCACTTTGGATGAATCATTTTCTGGCTTATCAACACCTTTTAACGGCGTTGTGGTGGCATCTTTAGGAGATACAGCTATAGGAGCCAGCCCCTTCCACCCTTGCGGAGTTTTAGTTACCAATAATTGACCGGTGAACGTGGTTTCAAAGTTGTCGTTAACGATTGTTGCTTTTACACGCACGCTCACAATATTAGTTGCGGTTGTGCCAAAAGCATAGTAGTCGTAGTATTTACGCATTTCTGCGGTAACGTTTTTTGCATCGTAGCCGTATCCGTTACGCATTTCTGCGGTAACGTCTTTTTGTTCCTCAATAACAACGTCTTTAACGGTGTACGTAGACGGCGTCACATATCGACTGGGAATGATACCGTCTTGCATAAATTCGGTATCGCTACTTATAATTTGTTTTACATCGTTAGGACTAATAAGGCCTGAAAAATAATTGAACAGATTAAACGCAATAATAAGAACCACCACAACAGCTGCACCAATAAAGGCAAGACGGCGATTTTTCTTTGAGGCAAAAATGATGCGCCGCTAGAGTTTTGAGCACCTGATACAAAGCCTTTCGTCTGAGGTGAAGACGACGCAACGGGCGCGACGGCTGGTGTAGCAGCTGGCGATGCAACGGGAGTGGCGGCAGGTGTTTCGGTGGTTGCAGCAGGATCTACAGCATCTAAAGCAGGGTCTTGTGCTGCGGGATTTACAGCAGCCGCAACTGGATTAAACACGGGCTCAATAGTATCAGATGAATCTACGTGCGAAGATGCGTCTACCTGCGCAGAAGCAGATTCTTGTGCGGAAGAGTTTCCATGAGAAGGCGTCTTTTCGGCGCGAGAGTTTTCGCCAAAACTATCAATAGAAGGAATGCCTGCATCTTCACAAGAAGACAGCGGAGGAAATTTATTGCCACAACGCGCGCAAGCGCTTGCATCATTTTCTCTTGGCGCACCACAACGTTCGCACTGCATAGAGCCTCTTTTCTCTTGATATACCCCTTATGAAAAACAGCACATAAAGGCCTAGAACTTACTGGATGCGAAAATTCACACACCATTAAACATGTATAATTTTAACACATTTTAACACATTATAAAAACACGTAGCATAAATTAACGTTAATGAAATTAACGCCGTGGCAACGTTATTTTTTAAGGCGAACAAGCTCGTGATCTTTGCCCATCTCAAAGCTGAGTCCTGCACGAATCCACATGCGATACTCGCCCACCGCTGTAAAGAGAACGTCGGTAGAAGAATTAAGTGCTGTTTCGCACGAATCCTGAATAACACCAATAATTAAACCAATAGCAACTACCTGCATAGCAATATCGTTTGATATACCAAACGAAGAGCATGCCAGAGGTATAAGCAAAAGCGAACCCCCTGCAACGCCAGATGCGCCAGCAGCACTAACCGCTGAGAGCACCGAAAGAATAACCGCCGTTGGAATATCAACATAAATACCAAGCGTATGAGCTGCACACAAGGCCATAATAGAAATCGTAATAGCCGCTCCACCCATGTTAATGGTTCCACCCAACGGGATGGAAACAGAGTAATTATCGGGGTCAAAGCCAAGCTTTTCACACAAATTCATGTTTACGGGAATATTGGCAGCAGAAGATCTCATAAAGAATGCCGTAACACCCGAATCGCGCAATGTGCGCAACACAAGTGGATAGGGATTTTTACGTGTAAGAACAAACACCAAAAGAGGGTTAACAACTAAAGCAGTAACAATCATAGTGCATACCAGCAGCGCAATAACGGCGCCGTACTCGGTAAAAATATGAAGACCGTTGCTTGCAACAGTTGTGTAAACAAGACCCATAATACCAAATGGTGCAGCGTTAATAATCCAATGGACTATTTTTCCAATGGAAGAGGAGACATTATCAAAAAATGCTTTGGTTGAAGGCTCGGCTAAACGAAGTGCAACTCCAAAAGCAATCGCCCAAAAGAGGATACCAATAAAGTTGCCTTTGACTAAAGCGTCGACAGGATTAACCACAATATTTAACACGAGCGAATTAAGGACCTCGCCAATACCTTCGGGCGAAGGTGAAGACGCGGCTTCTACATGTGCAAAGGTAAAGTCAACAGGAAAAAGCATGGCCGCGCATACGGCTACAAGAGCAGCACTAAAGGTAGACAATGCATACAGTCCAATAATAAGCTTCATATTACCGGCGCTTTTTGCTTGTGCAAGCGCGCCAATTACAAGGAAAAATACCAAAATTGGGGCCACAGATTTAAGCGCGTTTACAAAAAGTTTGCCCATAAGATCAAGTACATAAACATGAGCTGGTACAAAAATACCAAGCAACGTTCCCAGAAAAAGACCCAGAACAATACGCAAAATTAGGTCGATACTATTCCACTTTTGGACAATTCTATGCATGTGAGCCTCCTTAGATAATTATGCAGAATATCTTATACTGATTGTTTTGTATTCACTCTTACAAGATTTTCTACGTGTTTTACAAATTATATAAGTTCTTGAGTTTGAGAGGTTCGACAAGCTTATTTTAGAAAAAAAGTTAACAGAATAGAAAAATACAAAATGCAAAGAGCAGCAGAGATAGCGGGAAAAGTCGCTGACGCAAGTGCCAGAACCCCAAAGTAACAAGCCCTAAAGTCGCAGATCGCACACGCAGCCAAATCCACAAGTCGCAAAGAAACGCCCCATAGCCCACAAGTTACAAAGCCGCAGGCACAAGAAATAAAAAAACCGAGCTCGGATGAGCTCGGTTTATATACGTGCTATATAACGCGTTACTTAAAACGCTCGCGCCTTAGCCTTAAAGCTTAATATCAATATCAACACCAGCAGGAAGATCCATACGCATAAGCGAATCTACCGTAGATGAGCTGGGATCAAGAATATCAATTAAACGTTTGTGAGTACGCATCTCAAACTCTTCGCGAGAGTCTTTATCCTTGTGAGGTGAGCGGATAACGGTATAAAGTTTGCGCTCGGTTGGTAAAGGAATAGGACCTGAAACACGTGCACCCGTTTTTTGTGCGGTGTCTACAATAAGCTTTGAGGACTGATCAACTACCTCGTGATCATAGCCCTTGAGGCGAATCCTGATCTTCTGACTTGACACTTCAATACCTCCATTAATGATAGCTCACACGCTATCTTAGGCTACGAATACTAATTTGCGCTTCCGCCGGCTTTGCTAACAATTTGCTCACGGATGCTCTTGGGAACTGCTTCATATGAATCGAACTGCATCGTATAAGAAGCACGACCCTGAGTTTGAGAACGAAGATCGGTTGCATAACCAAACATCTCACCTAAAGGTACTTTTGCACGAATAAGCTTGGTGTTTGCGCGGTCTTCCATACCTTCGATCTTTCCACGACGACCAGTAAGGTTACCCATAACATCACCCATGTACTGCTCTGGTGTTTCGACCACAACAGACTCAATAGGCTCAAGCAATACAGGATCAGACTGTTGCAATGCAGCTTTAATTGCCATAGAACCTGCAATCTTAAAGGCTGCCTCAGAAGAGTCTACTTCGTGGTAAGAACCTTCAACAAGCGTAACTTTAAGGTCTTGAACAGGATAACCAGCAATAACACCTGAGGTAAGAGCCTCTTGAATACCCTTATCAACAGATGGAATGTACTCTTTAGGAATACAACCTCCAACAGTTGCGTCTACAAACTCATAACCAAATCCTGGCTCTTTAGGCTCAACATCAATAATTGCGTCACCGTATTGACCACGACCACCAGACTGGCGAACAAATTTACCCTGAACATGTTTAACTTCATGTCCTGCGGTTTCGCGATAAGCAACCTGAGGTTTACCAACGTTACAATCTACGTGGAACTCACGGCGCAGACGGTCGACAATAATTTCAAGGTGAAGCTCACCCATACCAGCAATAATAGTTTGACCAGTTTCGTGATCGGTGTGTACCTGGAAGGTTGGGTCTTCTTCGGCAAGCTTTGCCAAACCAACGCTCATCTTGTCTTGCTCAGCCTTTGATTTAGGCTCTACAGCAACGTCGATAACAGGATCTGCAAAGTCGATTGACTCAAGCACGATTGCGTTTTTCTCGTCGCAAAGCGTATCACCAGTTTGAGTATTTTTAAGACCAACGCATGCAACAATGTCACCTGCAGAACACTCGTCACGATCAACACGATCGTTAGCGTTCATTTCCAAAATACGACCAAGGCGCTCGCGATTATCCTTTACGGAGTTATAAACATAGCTACCCGATTCGGCCTGACCAGAATACACGCGGATATATGTTAACTTACCAACAAAGGGGTCGGTCATGATCTTAAATGCAAGGGCGCTGAAAGGCTCTTTTGGATCGGCATGGCGAACACAGTCATTGCCTTTAAGATCTTTACCGTCGATTTCTTTAACGTCCAAAGGTGAAGGCAGATAATCAACAACTGCATCCAAAAGCTCTTGAATACCCTTGTTTTTGTATGCAGAACCAACAAATACAGGGTTGAGCTCGCCAGAAAGAACACCTTTACGGATAGCAGCCTTCAACATGTCTACATCGATGTCTGCTTCCTCAAGAACAGCTTCCATAAGCTCATCAGAGAAGTTTGCAGCTGCATCCAAAAGCATATCGCGGCGCTCTTGAGCAACCTCTTTGAATTCGTCGGGGATTGCATCCATAACTTCAGGGTAAATCATTCCCTTAGCGTCTTCCTTAAAGTCCCATGCTTGCATGGTAACGAGGTCGATAAGACCCCAGAAGTTTGACTCGGCACCCATAGGAATTTGCGCAGCTACTGCATTTGCAGCCAAACGATCTTTCATGGTTTCAATTGCATGGAAGAAGTCTGCACCAACACGGTCATATTTGTTAATAAATGCAATACAAGGAACACCGTAGTTAGCAGCTTGGCGCCATACGGTTTCGGATTGCGGTTGAACACCTGCTACAGCGTCGAAAACTGCAACAGCACCGTCCAGAACACGCAAGCAACGCTCTACCTCGGCGGTAAAGTCTACGTGACCTGGGGTGTCGATAATTTGAATAACGTGATCTTTCCAAAAACAGGTAGTTGCAGCAGAGGTAATGGTTACACCACGCTCTTGCTCTTGAACCATCCAGTCCATGGTTGCTGCACCATCGTGTACCTCACCAATTTTGTGAGTTTTACCTGTGTAATAAAGAATACGCTCGGTTGTGGTGGTCTTACCAGCATCGATATGCGCCATGATACCAATGTTACGAAGATCTTCGAGCTTATACTTAACTTTTGCCATCTATGTGCTACTTTCTCAAGACTTGAACAATAATCTAGAAACGATAGTGCGAGAAGGCACGGTTTGCTTCTGCCATCTTGAAGAGGTCTTCACGCTTTTTAACGGAAGCTCCTACACCATTGGCAGCATCCATGATTTCGTGAGCAAGACGCTCGGCCATGGTTTTTTCTTTACGTGCACGCGAAAAAGTTACAAACCAGCGAATAGCAAGTGTGGTAGCACGGCGTGAGTTAACTTCCATAGGAACTTGGTAGGTAGCACCACCAACACGCTTAGGTTTAACTTCCAAAGTTGGACGTACGTTATCCATAGCTTTTTTGAATACGGCAAGAGCATCTTGTTCGGTAGTTTGTTTAACCAAATCAAATGCACCGTAAACAATGCGCTCGGCGGTTGATTTTTTACCGTTGAGCAAAACTTTATTGATCAATTGCGTAACAAGACGATTGTTGTAAACAGCGTCCGGCATTACTTCTCTGCGGACGGCAGCTGAACGACGCGGCATAATTATCTCCTTTAACCTTACAATACAGCGATTGTAAGTTTGAACGAACTAATACAAGAGCAGCTAAAACTTATTCCTTAGGACGCTTTGCGCCATAACGGGAACGAGCTTTTTTACGATCTTGAACTGCCGCGCAGTCGTATGCGCCGCGTACGATCTTATAACGTACACCAGGAAGGTCACGAACACGACCACCACGAATAAGAACAATTGAGTGCTCTTGGAGGTTGTGACCCTCGCCCGGAATGTATGCTGTAACTTCGATACCGTTTACCAAACGTACACGAGCTACTTTACGAAGTGCCGAGTTAGGTTTTTTAGGGGTAGTTGTGAAAACACGTGTGCATACTCCACGTTTTTGTGGATTGTGCTGAAGGGCTGCGTTTTTGGATTTAGCCTTTTGAGAAACGCGTCCTTGACGAACGAGCTGGTTGATTGTAGGCAAAGCTCTTCTCCTTACTTAGAACATACAGAAATAACGGCGCGCGAGCACCTATGTATCAAAAGACTGTGCAGCACCACCGTCTTTGATTGTTGAATTACATATGACAAGGGCAAATCTTGGGAACAACAGGCGGTTGTTCAAAACTGTAGTACAGGGCATATGGAACCTTGTACGAGACAGCATTTACCCACGAAGTTCATAAGCGAAAGAATTTTACGCCCAATACACACAGTTGTCAAAAGTCCGCGCACTCGGGCGTATCTATACTTCACAATTTTTATACACATTGTATACGTAAGCATGGCAAAGTGTTGGTGCGTGGGGTTTGCACGAGGCACGTGAGGATTTTTTGGCGCGCGAGCGTGCAGCGGTTGCTGGAAACACGTACACGCACACACGAGGCAACGTACAGGTTTGCTAGAAAGCCCCCACGCACAAGCAAGGCAGCGCGTAGGGGCTTAAATGCGCAAAGGCGTGCGAATCTTTATTGTGCTTTGAACATAACCAATTGTACGCGACTATCTTCGCACGCAGAAAGCGCATGTGGTTCGTTAGGTGCAAGATATATAAAATCGCCTGCAACCATATGATGTACGGCTTGTCCCACCGTAAAGTTAAGAACTCCCGATATAAGCGTTACAATTACCGCCTTAGGCGATGTGTGCTCCGATATTTCTTGTCCTTTTGCAACCGAAAAGACACTTACCTGCATATTTTTTGTTTCAAATGGAACTTTTGACACAATCCCCTCGCGTGTGATTGGCAAATTCTTAACAATTCCCAAGAACGCACGCGATGTTTGTTCGTCTTGTATTGGCATATTGTCTCCTTCTTTTGTCAGGCGTGTGGTTACTTTGCGCGTGTGCCGCCACGCAGCACGTGTTGCCGCTTTGTTTGCGTTGCGCTTGATGCTGCTACTTTGCGCGTGAAACCATGGCAATTCCGCACATGTGGTTGGCGTGGCGCTTAAACGTTGCTCGCATTTCTAAAACGCGCTGTTTAGCACCTGGAATAGTGAGCACGTTTTTTATGATTTTTATAACGCCGCATAAGCCTTCGTCCGCAAGATTGCGTCTAGGATCAAGCAACGCCATAGGAGCGGTTTTTGACCACGTAAGTTCAAATCCTGCTTCTTGGAGATAATCACCCCATTCACGTTGGGTTATAGGCTTCACATTTACACGAATTGCACGAGATAAATCGTGCTGAATGTCCGCTTCATCGTCGGTAGAAATGGTGTTAGGCGTAATACCTAATTCGTGGCTTACAAAGGTTCCGCTTGGCTTTAAAATACGATGAATTTCACGAAGAATTGCGCGCTTGTTCTCGGGTGTTTGCATGGTGAGCATAGCTTCGCATACAACTACATCAGCATAATTATCGGGGAGTTTGGTATCTTGAGCCATGCCTTGCTTGCATGTTCCCTTATCTTTAACCAAAGCCGATACAAGTTTAACCGAATCGGCGTTAGCGTCGATACCCGTGTAGGACAAAGGCGTGCGCG
>CAMQEO010000046.1 GCA_946999785.1 uncultured Atopobium sp. | reverse complement strand
ATGCAAGCGATGTAAATGATTTACCAAATCGCATAACAGCATACATTAAAAGATTAGTACGTCCTAAGTTAACTGCCTTTATAAAATTGTCAACTGCTTTTTGTTGATTTGGGCGTAGCGTCCACTTTGAACCACGCTCATAATGTACCGTAACAGCCAATCGTTCATTAGAATCATAGTAGACGTATTTATTGCTATGTTCATCATATTCTTTACAAATATCGTGTATAGCTTCATCAACTTCTAAAGTTGTTGTGTCTTTAAAAAACTCACGACTATAATATGTGGCAGTTGCAGGCAATTCCTCATAGTGTAAGCGCTCTTTTCCAAGGACACTTTCAAGATAAAAATGAACTGCATAATCACGAAAATATACATCATCATTTACCGTTGCTTTATGTTCATACTCTTTTACTAAATCAGGAAATTTACGCTTCCATTCATTCAAGCGAACGCTAACAGGGCGATACGTATCACCCACTTTAAGATAATTTGGGATAGTTCTAGTTTGGAAAGCGTATATATGCGGTGCAACTCGTCCAAATATTAGATTATCTAATAATTCAAGATTATCAACACGATTCATTTTACACTCCCCCTTGAAATTAGGTCATTAAACACAACTATTTTCCTTGCGCGCCAATCTTTTATGTGGCATGGCAAAACTTTTTGTGGTGGTTTTGAATCAAGAAAATCAAAAATTGTTAACTGAGCAGTTAAACGGTTTACATCACTATAAGGCGGATATCCAGTAAGACCATCCATTTGCCAAAGATTCCAGGAAATGATTTCTGCAATGGTTATCAATTCAGCCTCTGTTGGTTTTCGATGTAAGTAATCAAACATATAGTCAGTATACGTTGCAAGGAGATTTTCTCTAGCAAGCAATAAATTATCACCTTGATATTCAAAACCATATATAGATTCAAAAGCACGGCTTGACCATTTGAGCCAGTCTGATTCATTGCTGACATTTTCGGAAACCACTCTAAGCTTACGGTCTAAAAGACCAATACGTTGCTTAAGTGGAATTATTTCGCCAGTTGTAGCATCATAGCGACTTGTTAAATAAGGAGCTTCTCCACACGTAATTTCCATTCGACGCTCATCTACATAAGCCATCCAATTTTTTGAGCGTTTATCTGAGAATTCAATTTTGGCAGTAGTAGAAATCCAATTTTTATCTTTGCTATGGTTAAAAACATCTTTTCTACCAAACCACGCTTCATCAACCAAATTATTTTGTTCATTACAAATCCAAGATGGAGTAAACACCTCAGCTTTGCCCTTTGTACGTGAAATCTGTAAGTCGCGTGATTTAGAAGTTCTGGGAGCAATAATTCCAGCATATTTTCCTGTTATAGACTGTACACTGATTTCAGATTGTGCTTGATATAACTCTCCATAGTTCTTATAGTCATCAGTTGCCCATAATATATTCGTTTTAGTAGTTTGATCTGCAAGAAGTATGTCCAGCAAATGGGGGTAACGTTCAGCTAAAAACTGTTCGTCTAAATTTTGGTCGCAACTAAATTCAGGACTCATTTTATGCATTTGATTACCTCACCTCTTTGCTTTCAATAACTGTGTCAAACAAAAACACAACGTTACAATTAAGCGCGCATGGTTATTCTATAAATACCTCGATGCACACCGCTTAACCTTACTTAGCATGGCAATTTGGTGCCACTAAAGTTAGCTTCCGTGTTAAGTTGTATCTCCTTAATAATTATAAGATCTTTCAGCGTTTGTAATATTGGCATCTTATGAAAAAAGAATCCATCTGTATAAAAACGCTAGATAAGTAATATAAAAATAAACAACTAACTAAAAAGGCATAAGGAAACTGATAATGCGTTAAAGGTTCGTATCGCGCAACTTCCAATCTACGCGCGCAAGCATATCCACACCTTAAGATTTTTTCGTCATTAAACCACCATATCAACCGCGTCTGACTTGCAGAAAATACACTATGTGCTAAAGTAGATAAGCACTTGTGAATTAAAGGCGCGATATGCGCTCCTGCAATGGAGGTCAATTATGTCTAAAGTCTGCGATATTTGCGGTAAGCACGCAGTTGCTGGTCGCTCAATTAGCCACTCACACCGCACTGTTAACCGTAAATTTAAACCCAATATTCAACGCGTTACCGTTTTTGAAGACGGTAAAACTCCTAAGAAAAACGTTTGCACTCGTTGCCTTAAGAGCGGTAAAGTTGCTCGCTCTGCCGAGCAAGCATAACAACTTCCTGCAGGTAGTTAAACGCGCTGCGCCTTGTGCGCACTACATAAACACAAAAGGAGCTTTACGCTCCTTTTTTTGTAGAGTTATAGAGTTGTGAAATTGTGGACTCTTTTTTTGTCTGCCTTGTTAGGTGTTTGTAAGACTACACGCTCTTTTTTGTACACTCTTTTTTGGTACGGCTGTAAGACTGCACACGCGTTTTGTATCCGTTTTTTTGTAAGCTCATTTTTACAAGCATTACCCTACTAACCATGCATGATAAAAACGGCAGCTTTCCCCGAATGACACACAATTGTTGCACCAGAATCTTCTACCACATTAGAAATACCCTCGTCGCTAAATTGCGCCAAATCGTAATGAGATAAATTCCACTTAAATCCTGTTTCTGAAATGCACGTCCACGGAGTAAGCGCAATTACCGATACCGTTTTTTTGATATCCGCCTGGGCAAAATGTATATGCGAACGTCCACGCAGCGATATAATCTGCAGCGTATAGTTGTCTTCAACAATTGTTGGACAATACGAAGCTGCACGTGCTAATACGCCAACAACGCCCAGTGCATGATCGGCTCGTCCACCAGAAGCGCAGGTAAGCGTAACGTGGAGAAGCTTACGACGCCTGCGCGCCTCGTGCACCGCACAATCGAGCGCAAGTTGTAAATCGGTTGCATACTTTTCGCGCGGAAACGTGATCTTTTTTTCAACACAAGACGTTACCCACTTATACGCATCCCCATTAACCGAATCTGCATCACCACAAAATACCTGTGGAACAATGCCTGCTTCATACAGAACATTTGCTCCCCCGTCTGCTGCGATGAGATAATCGTTAGCGCGCGCAAGTTTTTGCACCAGCTTAAGAGAAGAAGGCGCAGGAGAACCTGCAACAATCAACACGCTCAATACATCATCAGCGCTTGTATCGCTTAAATCCCCCTGTTGATGTGCGTCACATGAATCTGGCAAAGGCTCAAAGTCATCAAGCAACTCATACGATAGCTCTTCATACGAATGAATAAACACATCACTAAACTTTTTGCAGGTCTCAATGTCGCGCTGCATATGAGTATCAAAGATACAAACGGTATTAAGCTTTGCCGCTTTAGCTTCGCGAACACCAAACGGTGTATCCTCAAATACCCACGTGGATGAAGCGTCCGTTCCAAGATACGTATGCGCAGCTTCCCAAATATCGGGATACTCTTTGCTTCTAATAGAGCCACCCGTTGAAAACGTACGCTCAAAGAAATCAAAAATGCCTGCACGCTTAAGCGCAAACTCTAAATGCTTCTTTGGCGTAGAAGAAGCTACTACCATACGAACTCCGTGGGCACGAAGGCTTTGCAAAAACTCACAAACACCAGGTAAGGGTACCGACGAACGCTCATACCCATTGCGAATTATTTCGTTAAAACGCTGCATAACCGCATCGCCAGACGCGTCTACATGACAGTGCGTGTGAATATAATCACACGTTTGCACAATCGTGAGCGGCTCAATTGCATCGAAAAGCGATTTGGTAAGTTCAAGACCGTACGAATTAAGAAGCTGAGCTGTTGTGTTGCGCCACATATCCATCGTATCAAGCAACGTACCATCGCAGTCAAAAATTGCAGCTTGAATTGCCATACCACTTCTCCTTTTACGATTAAGAAATTCTTGTAAGACA
The DNA here is from genome assembly GCA_946999785.1 of uncultured Atopobium sp. GTDB lineage: Bacteria > Actinomycetota > Coriobacteriia > Coriobacteriales > Atopobiaceae > Fannyhessea. The sequence continues at coordinate 5,101 of CAMQEO010000046.1, read as the reverse complement.
CGCAACAAAATGAGAGTCGCATGAATGTGCCAGAGGTGCAAATAAATACATGCCGCAACGCGAAGATGTACACGCGGTTGCAGATTCTACCTGCGAAGAGATGCACGCGGCGTCAGGTACTATCTGAGAAGATGAGCGCACATCGACAGTTGCTTTGTGATCGACAGTTGCTTTGTGATCGGTATCTACAACGCTCGCGCTAAAAGAATTATACGCTTGCGTAACAACTTCGCGCATAGACGCATGAAGCTCTTGAGTCCACGCGCGCGGAAAGTTCGTACATACAAAGCCTTTTCCAGCGTCTGAAGCCAAAAAGGCGGATACAACATCTTCATTTTCGCACGAAAAAATCGAGCACGTTGCATATATCAAAAAGCCGCCCACGTTAACCAAACGACTAGCCGCACGAAGGAGCTCGCGTTGAGTATACACAAGGCTGTGAGAACGAGCTACATCAAGAGCCGCCTCACTCATAGTTGTTGGCGCTTCTACGTGCCTTCTCATAGTTCCCGAACCACTGCACGGAGCATCAATAAACACCGTATCAAAGCGTTCGTGCTCATCAAAATAGGTATCAAGTTTTGTTGCGTCATGAGCTACAAAACGAATAGGATCATTAATGTGAGCGCGGCTGAGACGTTTCCGCGCGCAAGCGAGCTTTTGAGGTGATTTGTCGCACACAACTCGTTCAGAGATAGCAGGACAGGAAAGCCTTTTATTCATATAAGAAATAAGAAGCGACTTAGTACCCTTCCCACATCCTATTTCAAGAAGCTTCTTGGGACGTGTATGTACAACACAAGCGGCAATACATTGCGCAGCAAAATCGGAAATTGTTAAACGTTGACCCTCAATATCGTTATAGAGAGCAGCAGGCGAGATTCCATGTAATTTATAGCTACCCCATGCATTTTGGACTGGAACAAGTTCACCAGGTATCTGAGGCGGATTATAAGGATTTTTGCATACATAAAACGGAACATGTGCTTGCGCAGCAAGTGCCATATGTGCACATATAAACAGCCCACGATCGCGATAAACGCGATTTACAATCCATGTGGGTAATCCCGAAACTAAACACGCCTCACAAAGAAAATCAGATTCACACGTAAAACCATAGGATTGCAACAAATGATGTTGAGATTCAGCCGAGATCGGCGCAGCATTTAGTGTGCGCAAGATATCATCGTATGAGTGGCAATCTTGTACAATCCGCACAAGATGTTGACGCGCGTGGGCAAAGTTTGTCTGGTCATGTGTGGTTATTCGGTGCAAAACGGCATTTACAAAAGAAGCTCCACGCTTATCCACCAAGCGCACAAGCTCTACATATTGGCTTACAACTGCATAAGCTGCCGTTTGTCTATACACCAATTCATAGGTAGCCATACGCAAACATATAAGCACTTTATACGGCTGATGAGCAAGACGCTTTACATACTGCGCAAGCATCTTATCCACCATACTCTGCGAGCTTATAACGCCACATACAACATGCTGGACAAAACTTTTTTCGTCTTGAGGAAGCGCACGAAACGCATCAAAATGCTTTAGAAAATCCTGCACATATGTAGTGCTTTTCCACAGCGCGCACAACGTCTTAAACGCTACTGTGCGCGAAGAAGCAACCTTAACACTTGTCATGAAACATGGCTCCATCTAGAAACGTTATGCAAGCCCAAAGACCAGTCGTGTGCCGACATAGCAGATTTTCCATCGGGTTTTACACGCAAAAGTTCTAAGGTGCCCGAAGCACAACCCAAAAATACGCGATGATTGCGAATAAGAACCGCACCTGCTGGTATGAGTTCTGCGTGCACAGCATGTTCAGACACAGCATTTTCGGAAGCGTTGCTCTTAGACAAGGCGCTTTCAGACGCCGCGCTTTCGGATGCAACTTCATCACCCACAAAGCGCCCGACAAGCGCACGAGCACCCTTTTTACCCATCATAAAACGTGCAGGCGCAGCGTCGCCAGACGCTTGTATACGAACCAAATTACATTCTGCAGATAAGCTGGAATCCAACAATAACTCGTGTTTATCAATTTTTTGAGCATATGTTATATCAGTTTGAGATTGCTTATGCCATACAAGCTTATGCTCCTCTAAATCACTAAGCGCACACAAAAGCTCACGCGCGCCCAAAGCACTAAGCTTATCGGTAAGCTCGTCTAGTGATTGCGTTCCAATCTTAAGCGATGCTTGCCTGCAAAAATCTCCTGCATCAAGTTCGTGAACTACGTTCATAATGGACACACCCGTAACTTCATCGCGCGAAAGAATAGCCCGTTGAATAGGAGCAGCTCCACGCCAACGCGGAAGAAGCGACGCATGAATATTAAGCGTTGTATATCGAGGCAAAGCTAAAACGCTATCGGGAATAATGCATCCATAGGCAGCTACAACAATAACATCGGGCTCGCATGCTTTAACTGCTGAAATGAGCTCATCATCAAAACGAGTTGCCTCACGCACGGGAAGCGAAAGCTCAAGCGCGCACTGTTTAACTGGTGACGGTATGAGCTTTTTCCCTCGACCACGCACAGCATCGGGGCGCGTAATAACAAGCGAAATCTTGTAGTGCTTATGCAATTCTTGAAGCGGTTTAACCGAAAAATCGGGTGTACCCATATAAACTATATTCATAAAGCTCTCAAACCTTAAATTTCAACTCAAACTTAAAACCTAAAACTCAAAACTTAAATTTCAACTTCACCAGGACGCGCGCCTGCCTCTAAAGCATGCTTATATTCTTCGAGTTTTTCCATTTTTTTGTGAAGCGGCAAATGATCCGGAATTGTAACGCCTTGCAGGTGGTCACACTCATGTTGTAGACATGCAGCCAACAGATTACCGCGCGCCTCGTAACGAATAAGATCGCCGTCCAAATTTAATGCTTCACAAATAACATGCGATGGTCGCTTTACGGGTACCAAAATACCTGGATACGAAAGACAGCCCTCAGACATGCTACGATCTGCTTCATCGGCAACAACAATTTTTGGGTTAACAAGCACATATGGTTTTTTACGAGAACCTTCGCCCCATTCGCAATCAATAACCACCAAGCGTATATTTTTGCCAATTTGAGGCGCGGCAAGTCCGCATCCATCAGTTGCATACATCACTTCAAACATATGATGAGCTAGATCTTTAATTTCCTGCGTTATTTCTTTAACGGGCTCACACACTGTTTGCAAAATAACAGACGGCGCGCAAACCATTTCTTTATACGCAACACTTTTTTTCATAACACTCCTCATCCTATACGTTTAGAAAGTAACCTTGTACATGCCATATTATTCATGCAATATTATTCTACCGTTACATAATATCGTAAGCGTCCACATCAATAGAGATGCGAAGCCCAGGGGGCGTTTTTACACGGCTTATACACGATGAAATGGTTGTACCAAGTGGAGCACCAAGTGGAGCTTTAACTACAATATGACGGCGATACCTGTCGTTAACCTTGTATTTCATGCAATTAGACGGACCAAGCATACGCCACATACCTTCTTGATGTGCAAGCGTTGTTTGTAACTCAATTGCTAAACGCGCCGAAAAATCAACAACATCTTTTGCATTCAAACTCCACATAAGCACATTAGCAATGCGAGAAAACGGAGGATAATATGCCGATTGACGCTCCTGCAATTCTTGTGTTATAAAACGCGTGCGATTATGAGTTTGCACGGCTTCCATTACCGGATGCCTAGCCCAATATGTCTGAATAACAACCTTACCACCGCACGTACCTCTGCCCGACCTTCCAGCAACTTGCTCTAATAAGAAGTAGCTTTTTTCTGCCGCTCTAAAATCGGGCATTTTAAGGGTGGTATCTGCATTCAACACACCAACAAGCACCACATCGGGAAAATCAAGACCTTTGGCAATCATCTGCGTACCAACTAAAATGGCACAAGAAGCGCTATCAAAGGTTTCTAAAAGCTTTTCATGTGCGCCTTTAGCACGCGTTGAGTCGGCATCCATGCGAACAACCACGGTTTTATCGCCAAACATACGAATAAGCTCGTCTTCTACACGCTGCGTACCTGCTCCAAATCCTGCCATATATTTACTTCCACAATGAGGACAAGCGGTAAGCGGATTTGGATATACAAAAACTGACCAGTGACGATCACATTCGTGACATTTGAGTTCATGCGTTTTTTCGTGATAAGTAAGCGTAATAGAACAATGCGGACACTCGGGCACAGCACCGCACTCGCGACACATTAAAAAATTAGCAAATCCGCGCCTGTTAATAAGAATCATAGCTTTTTTACCAGCATCAACCACATGCCACAACTCTTCTGTAAGCGCACGAGAAAACATGGATTTGTTGCCAAGCGCAAACTCTTTGGTCATATCCACGATCTGAATACGAGGCAAGTGTGCGCCAGCAGGACGCTCGTCCATAACAACATGCGTCCACGTACGAGCTTGGTGGGTGCGCTTTGAACAGTGCATTAAACTATCAAGCGAAGGAGTTGCAGATCCAAGCACCAATGCGCTATGCGACAGCTGCGCCAGTTTTTCGGCAACGGCACGCGCATGATAGCGTGGAGCAAGTTCTTGCTTGTAACTACTATCGTGTTCCTCGTCGATCACAATAAGGCCAATATCAGCAAGCGGTGCAAAAAGAGCAGAACGAGCACCAACCAAAACACGAGCGCGACCTGTACGAACCATATCCCACTGATCATAGCGCTCGCCTACCGAAAGCTTTGAATGAAGCACTGCAACACGATTACCAAAGCGGCTACGAAACCTACCAACTGTTTGTGCTGTAAGGGCAATTTCGGGCACAAGCACCAGCGCAGTTTTCCCTTGTGCTATCACATCTTCGATTGCTTCTAAATAGACTTCAGTTTTGCCCGATCCTGTAATGCCGTCTACAAGAATTACATCTCCTGCTTGAGCCTCACAAGCACGCCTAATAGCAGCGAGCGCATTAATTTGACCGCGAGTCAGCTGAGACGGCTTTAAAGCTTTTGCACTTGAAAGCGCAGATGGAGCAAGCTGGCGTTCTATACGTTGTTTAAAGATTTCTACCACATGCTTTTTTTCGAGCGCACGCGCAACCGAAAGTGTTC
>CAMQEO010000045.1 GCA_946999785.1 uncultured Atopobium sp. | reverse complement strand
GGTTTTTCCCGTTCCAACATCACCAAGTAACAGCCTATTCATGCACGTTTTTGCATGCATATCATGTAAAAGGTCGTGAGCTGCACTTTGCTGCTCTGCGCTCAATTCAAACGGCAACGCTTTATAAAAGTTTTTGAGGTGGCTTCCGTTAATGCAGTGCTGTATGGGGTCTTGAGTATCCTCAACAGATGTGCGCGCGCGAAGTGCAAGCTGAAGAAAAAACAGCTCGTTATATGCAAAACGGCGCCGCGCAGCGTCTTGTGCAGACATAGATGTTGGCATGTGCATCTGTTGGATAGCAGTTGAATATCCCATCAGACGATTACGCGCAAGATACACAGATGGTATGCAATCTACCAGCGGCAAAATTTTATGCAAACATATTTTAACAATGCGTCGATACCATGCAGCGGATAAACCATCACACAGTGCATAAACAGGCAAAATATGCGTATCAAGGCGAGTTGTGGCCACGGACTGAGGCGCGCTTGTATCTTGAGCATGTGCTCCTGGTGCGTGGGTATTTGCAGCTTGGACGTTCGTTGTATGAGTATCGACTGCGTGATCGTCAGAAGTACGGGTATCGGCTGCATGGATAAGCTCAATAAACGGCGAATTCATGCACTTAAAACCATACGAATATTCGACTTTACCCAAAAGCGCAACCACGTCGCCTACATGGTAGACTTTTGCAAGCCAGGGCTGCCTAAAAAACGAAATGCGCATGATACCAATGGTATCGGTTACATACATCTCAACAATTGAGAGATGTGGACGCGGACGCTTAAGATTAATTCGATCAATAACACACGATATGGTAACTGTGTCATTTACAGCTGCTTCAAGAATAGAAACCTGCCGCGAAAAATCAAGGTATCTACGAGGAACGCGCAATATAAGATCGCGCAGGGTATGGATACCAAGATTAGAAAACAGCTTCGCGCGCGCAGGCGTTACATACGGCAACATGTCAAGCGGCGCGTCAAGCGCACAAGACGCTGCAAGACGCGGTGATGCCTCGGATATATGCAGTTGAGTATCCACAGACGCCCTTATTCGAGCGAGAAAATCACAGGATAAAGCGGTTGCTCTCCGCGTTGTGGATCTACGTCAAGCGAGGGGAACTTATCTTCTATTTTTTCTACCAGATCATCATAGCTTGCTTGATCCATATCTTTACCAGCCAAGATAGTTAAGGTATCGCTTTCTTCTTCGTCCATCATACGAGCAATAACTTCAAGCGTTACGCTGCATACGTCGTGCCCAACCACATCGATGGAACCACAGGCAATACCCATCACATCGCCTACATGGATAGGCGTACCATCAGAGGCTGACGAATCGCGAACGGCACGGGTTATCTCACCGTCTCTAATGAGAGAAAGTTGATCGGTCATTTGTGACACAAGTTCATCAAAATCTTTGCTCAAATCAACGCAGAACATGCAAGAAAATGCTTGCAGAACGCTTTTAGTGGGAACAACTTTTGCAACGCAGGTAGTAACTGCCTGAACTGCTGCTTCGGCAGCCATGCGAATATTAGAGTTGTTAGGCAATACAACTACCTGACGAGCATGGGTTGCCTCGATAGCTTTAAGAATATCGGCCGTAGAGGGATTCATGGTTTGGCCGCCAGAGATAATTTGGTCAACACCTAATGATGTAAGAATTTCTGCTTGGCCGCTACCAGCTGCCACCGCAACAAAGCCTACGTCCTTTAACGGTGCGTTAGAAGCAGGCGACTAGGCTGATGTAGATGCCGCAGATCCAGCGACAAAATCATCACCGTGGACAAGAACTTTGTCATCGCGGATGGCGTCTGTTCGTTCGTGAGCCTCTAGATCCATATTGTGTACAAACACGTTATATATTTGGCCGCGATGCAGCATGTGGCGCAAAACGTAATCGGGACGATTAGTGTGAACATGAATCTTATAATCGGGATAACTTCCTACCAAAAGTTCGCAGTCACCTTGGGACGCAAGGAATTTAAGATGAGTTTCGGGGTTAAAGTCTTCTAAATCGGCATGGAACAAAAACTCGGTACAATAACGATACTGAGAGCCTTCCCAATCTTCGTTAACCGCAATATCAACCGCATTTGATACGTGGGCTTTAGCGTCTTTGGTATCTTGGGCATCGTGGGCATCGACCGTAGTCTTAAAATTGGTAAGCTGCTGATCTTTACCGTTATAAGCATTTACAAAGGCTTCGATAAAAGTTGCAAAACCAAAAGCGCCCGAATCTACTACCCCGTTCTCTTTAAGCACGGGCAATAAATCGGGTGTGCGTGCAACGGATTCATATGCTTCAACCACAATTGCATCAAGGAGCTCTTGCTTGGTTGCGTGTTTTTGCTCAAGCTTATCGGCGCAAAGCGACACGTCTTTTAAAACGGTAAGAATGGTTCCTTCAACAGGCTTTCTTACAGCCTTAAATGCAACTTTTACGCCGTTTCGTAAGGCTTTTGCAATGTCTTCTACGCTTAGAGCTTCGTCGGATGCGCCAACAAGACCTTCACTAATACCGCGCAAAATTTGGCTGGTAATAACGCCAGAATTACCGCGCGCGCCCATAAGTGATCCGTGCGTAATTGCATGTGCTATATCTTCCATCGACGCATCTTGAGGCAGGTCTTCCACCTCTTTTACCACGGTTTGAAGCGTAAGCGACATGTTTGTTCCCGTGTCTCCGTCGGGAACGGGGAATACGTTAAGCTTGTTAATTTCATCAGCTTTGTTTGCAACCGCTTGAGCTGCAACGGGAAAGCAGGTACGAATCACATGAGAAATCATATCAGTGGAATTCCTTTAATTCATAGACGGTTATCCAATACTTGAGCAGGTGCGAGCGCGGTACGCGTACGCGACAAGTGACAGGGTGCACGTTGTTCGCGCGGTGGGTGCGCTGGTGCGGCGCTTTGCACGATTTTCGCGCTGTTTGTAGCAATACACTCCGAGCAAGAAGTGCAAGATCACCGCGAGCGACACGGTGGTGCAACTCGTAGCGCGTAAGCGCAGGCACGCGACGAGCCCGTGCGTAAGGCGTGCAGCAGACGCGTTATTGCTGCAAGCGCACACCTGCAACACGCGATCAGGCGCGTATGCCTTCAATAAATACACGAACTTCTACGTCGTTAAGCTCGGCAATCTTTTTTAAGATAAATTGAGTGGCACTGATTAAATTTTTAGAAACCGAAACCAGGTTGACTCCTTGCTCAACAATAACGTGCAGCGATACAACTGGATGGTCGTCTTTAGTTTCTACGTCTACACCTTTACGTAAGCGATACATGGGTAAGAGATGCATTATGCCGTCTTGCTGATCGAGAGCAGCCATTCCCACTACACCGTAGCATTCAAGAGCTGCATGACCTACCAAATCGGCAATGCAATCGTTTGAAACTTTAAGCGTTCCACAAACGACTTGTGACATACGAAAGTCTCCTCTCGTCTTAAGCATGTTTACATATAGCAATTGTAACGCATTCATTCAATAATCTTAAGGAACTATTTTTAAATAGTGGGGTTATGGGCATTTACCTAAGAAATACCATATATTTTGTGTGGTTAAGTGCGAGCAAGTTTGGTGCAATTAGATCTGGCTTTTAGGGGTTTCGTGGGAACGCGGGCGGTGAAGTTGGCGCGCCGTTGCTGCGTGTAGCTTGGTGTCGCGTGTAGCTTAGTGTCGCACAAGTGTGGAAGTATAGCGTTAATACAAAAAATATAAACGAAGAAATCCTGCATTTTAAATTCGTTACACTCTAAAAATAAAGCACTGATAAGCCATAGCCCAACTTTACATATTCGCTTTCATATCATATTATAAAAGCGTAAACGAGAGGAGGACTCTATGGTTACACTTAAAAAATATATACAAGAAAATTTAGTAATCACCAACAAAGAAGCAGAAGAACTTGGATATAGTAGGCATGATTTATCAGAATTAACAAAGAGTGGACAATTAGAAAGATTAAGGCCTGGTCTATACCAATTAAAAGGAAAAGTAATAGACGATTTTGTTTTAATATCATCAAATAGTAAGCGAATAATATTTTCCCATCAAACAGCCCTTTTCCTCTACGACTTATCCGACAGAATCCCGAATGTATTTCATATTTCTGTACCTCAAGGCTACAATGCAAGCCATATCAAAAAAAGATATGAGGACCTACAAGTTCACTATGTAAAAAAAGACTTATACGAACTTGGAAAGACAGAAATAAAATCACCACAAGGCAATCTCATTCCAGTTTACGATACCGAAAGAACAATTTGCGATATCATAATTGACAGAGAAAAAATAGATAAGCAGATTTTTACAGAAGCCATAAAAAGATACTTTAAATCAAAAAATAAAAATCTAAGACGACTCATAACATACAGCAGACAATTTAAAATAGAAGACGAAATTAGGAAATACCTGGAGGTATTAGTGTGATTAATATCGAGAGCATAAAGGGCAAGATAAGAAGTTTTGCAGAGAAGAAAAAATAAAAGAAATCATAGAAGAAATAATAAATACCAATGTAGACGATGGAATAAAATTTGAAAATGAAAGATATCAATTGTATAAGAGATGATTCATACCTAAAAACCTTATGGGAAATATAGCTCACCGAAAATAAGTACATTGGAGATTTGACCTTTTATAAGGTTGTTGGTGTGGTGACAACCTTATCAAATAGGCTTAATGAGCCGTAATTTAACACACAGCGTTTGGCAATACGAGCGTTATTAGCATTTAGCCTATTATATCCATCGTATCCTTTTGACTTTGATTTTTTTGTTAATTTCAAAGGTTAGTAGAATACTCAGCAGAACACTACACCAGATTCCAAGATTAAGTCGAACACACATCTATCGAGCAAGGTATAAAGAGTCATCTAAGTTTGAGAAAAATTGCAGAATCACTCAATCGCAGTGCTTCAGTCATTAGTTACGAAGTTAAGAACAACCAGATTTTGGATAAAAGCCCAACCAAAGAAGTCCGTCGTATAAAAGATATGAGCTGCAACAAACTGAAATCATGGCCTTGGGTATGCACAGGCTGTAAGTTATTTGTACACGAACTCCTAAGCTTAGCTATACAGCCTATAGAACTCTCGTCTCCATTTAACTGTTTTTGAAAAAAAATGTACTACTAACTCTTAGAACTCTCAAGTGTTCTACTAACTTTTAGAATAAACCATCAATTGATTTATTTAGAATTTTCCCTTTTACCTTGATAACCTTTTGATCATTTCGTTATAGTGTGCCTCATAATTAGATGCAATAAAAATTTTTTTAAGTACATTTTTATATGCCTCTGTAGATTCATTTGTATTCACGACTATATCACCTTCATCTAAGGCATTATGAGATCCAGCATTTGCCCAAGACATAAGTGACTGCGCAATCTCTCTATCAGGGCTTCTCATTCCTAAAATAATTTTATTTACATCAGATGCACCTACTAAATTGAAAAATGTTTCAATTATACGTCGAGATGTATTTTGCGCAGTCAAAGGATTGCAATCATTGCAAAATAGGTTTTGCCAAAGAAGTTCATATGTGCTACTAATTGGATTCTTTGAACAATGTTCAATAATAGAATATCCATGTAATTTTTTTATTAGGTAATATGAGGTTTTTGAATTCCCTTCTTTAGCACGTATATATGTAACTTCTCTATGGAATGTAATATTATGCGTAAGAACTATAAGTTGTTTTATTTTATACTTTTCTTCACGAACCTCACTAGCAAGTTCACGAACAAGAGAACTAACAATGAATAGAACATTTGCATCCAAACTTGAAATAGGATCATCTATTACAACAATGCGTTCTCTATCAATTTCTGTTTTATTTAAACTTCCTTTAATAAGTTGATAAAAATATAGAAAAGTAAGGAAATTCATTTCACCTTCGCTGAGAGTATCGTTAACAGGAGTTCCATCGTTTCGCACAATATAATAGGATTTATCCTCCTGTGATACAGATATCTTAAAATTCGAAAAACCAAATTGTTCTAATAAGTTATTAATTTTTTTAGCAGTATCATTACTATTCATGAATTTTTCTTTTTCGATATTGCATTTTTGTTCATATTCTTTAATTTTATTTTCTATTGTATTTATTGCTTCATTCAATCCATCAATTCGTTTTTGTTCTTTTTGCAGGTCCTTGTGCAATGTGCTAGTTTCATGCTTAGCAGTTATCGAAACATATTTAATTCTTTCTTCAAAAACTTTATTCTTTTCATTTTTCTTGTTATTAATTAAGTCATTATTTTGAGAAACTTTAGTTTTAAGGTTCTCAAATAACTTTTCAAGTTCAGCGCACACATTTTTTGTGGTTGTAATGCTAACCAATACACTAGGTTCATTAATCTTTTTTTCAAGTTTACTTATATTTTCTCCAGTTATACGTTTTAATTCTGAAAGTTCTATTTGTAAATCCAAATCTTTACTAGTATATTCATTATATTTTTTTATTTGATTCTCAATATTATCAATAAGAACTTGTGAATGTTGCCTGTAATTATCGACTGAATTCTTAAGTTCGTTTATATCTTTTTTATAAGATTCGTCATAAAAATTATTAAATTCATTTATAAATTCTTCTGTTATTGTATGCTGCTGACAAAAAGGACAAATATCTTCTTTTAAATAATCTTTACCCTTTGCTACCCAATCGCTATTTTCAAGCTGCTTTATTAGTTTTCCAATTTTATTACTTTCTTTCCACTTATTTTCTTAGTAAATATTTCCGTATTCTCTATATCCAGCAAAGAACTAAATTCAAATGTCATTGGCAGTTCGAAAGGTTGAGATTTTGAATTAAACAAAACTTTTGCCTTATTAGCAAGTTTTTCAATATCTGGCGTTGCTTCATTTAGATTTAATCTTTCAATACTCTCATCAATAAGTTTTTTAAAATCTTTCTTACCTTTTACATTCGTCCACTGTTTGTCTAAATCTTGTGGAAGCGAGGTTTTTACTTCCCAGTATTTGTCAGCAATTCGTTGTTCAATACTTTGTTTTTCTTCCTCTGCATGTTTTAAATTGTTTTTGCAGTTTTCTAATTTTACAGATTCTTTCTTAATTTCATTCGACAATCGTTCTATTTCTTGTTTAGCAGCAACTTCTTCCTGACCAATAGTAAAAACACCAGGTATTGTTGTACCACTCAAAAAATTTTTTCTAACAAAATTGCGATTATAAACATATACCTTTGTATTAGAACGCTCATCCCATGTTATATCATCGGAATTCTCATCGGTTTTATCTTTAATAAACTGACTAATTGTAGTCTTCCCTGATCCATTAGATCCAAATATAAAACATATTGGCTGCATTTTGTCCAATTTCGCCATTTCAGAATCTCTATTAAATGGAACATGTGGGTAAATATTTACATCTGTAATCATCTGAAGTCCTAGTGTTTAATAGTTTTATTAGAAAGCTTTTTCGTGTGTGCGATAAGTGTATAAAAGACGATCTGCACGAGCATCAAGTAAATGAATTAGTTTGCTTTTATTTTCCATTTGCATTCCTCGCACTATTCCATATCTTTTATAGAGTTACGGATATGCTGTTTTTCTTCTTCATTTAAACCATATAAGTTGAAAAGCTGCTCATCTAGTGCTCCAATAGAATGATTGAAATCTATTGCACGTTTATCTTTGAATGATGGTAATGGTACATACTTATATGTCTTCCTCGTACCATTTTGGTTAGCTTTAGCAAGGCTGATTAAAAATCTTACAAATTTAGTTTTCATATACTTTTGCAATTTCTTGCAATCTTCTATATCTAAATTTAGCTCTGCTCCAATCACTAAATAAGTTTCTGTAGAAATAGAATTAGGTTCCCCAATAATTGTATTTAAATTATCATCAGGTAAATTTGTGCCGATGTTATTAGCAAATGGTGTCAAAACTTTCCAAGCAGATATCCAATGCTTATTTTTTATAATATCCTTATTTTCCACATACCCAGTTATTCCACGGCTAGCATATATTCTTATGGGATTTGTGCACTCACATTTGTCTTTTTTAAATTTATCGTCTTGGACAAATTTAGTACTAAATCCATATGGGTTACGGGAAGAAATGAAAGTCATTAACATATCGGGTGATGCAGTACCAACTTTAATGAGCCCATTATCTATAAGTCTTTTTAAGATATCTATGGCAATATTATCTGGAATAAATAGATTCATATCGCCAATAATTAACGGCCGATTCCCACTGTTAATTATGTGCTCATCTTTAATAGTTTTTGAGAGAATGCCATTTACTTTATTATTGTAACTTTTGTCAATTAAGAAGTAGCTTATTCCTCCTCGTAAATTTACTGAGGGGAATATATCTTGTGGCGTAGCGAAATGGTTAATACTTCTCAAATTCTCATTGTGTAGCATATCGTCTCTAAATTCATCAAGACCTTTACCACCGACAAACCACACAGATGGAGTGATAAGAGTTATATATTGTGGTTTTAAGTTTGAACTTATATAAAAGAAATTATGGTATATCGGTTTTGCACTTCCTTTTCCGCTATCATTATCTGCCTCCTGATACGGCGGATTTCCTACGATTGCTCCGAATTTCACTTTTTCACCTCCCTGAATATTATCTTGTAGTGTGATCTCAGCAAAATCTTTCTTCTGACTGAGAAGTTCGGTTATTCGATTATAGCCCACCTCCTCGTTATCTTTTTTAATATCGAGAAGGTCATAGCTTGTAAAATTCTTAGCAATACAAGCGGTATTTAGTCCAAGTATTTCGTAGAAACGTCTTGTGAACTCATATGCAACGCTTGAAGTAGGAATAGCGTAAATACTGTTTCTTATTTCGTCAAGCGAAAAGCCTAATGCCTGTAGACGTTTTACGAGTGCTACAGTATATTCACCTGCTTTTGATGCAATATCAAGTAGTTTTTCGCCTGATTTAATGATGCTACGCAATTGGTCTTCGGAAAACATAGCTACCATTTCATCAGCAACTTTTATGGGAGTTATGATTTCAGAAGCAGACATACGGCTAAATTTGGCAAGTGAAGTTATTGCACGCTCAAGGGGTTGTAAGTTTTCGTCAGTGGCGAGTGTAGATATATTTTGGATTTTATAATCCAAAGCACTGAGCTTAAAAGCATTGAGTGAATTTCGCAAAACCTCGATATCATCCG
>CAMQEO010000044.1 GCA_946999785.1 uncultured Atopobium sp. | reverse complement strand
ATACCCGCTGTTGCACAAATATGTTCTTGCTCATATACAGCATCGATAAGCTTTTGCGCAATTTGTTGTGACGACATGTTATATCGTTTGATATATGGTGCAATATAGATAAAACACTCGTCTATTGAGTACGGAAAAATATCGCACGGTGCACAAAATTGTTCATAGATAGAGCGTATACGTGCAGAGACATCAACATAGTGCTGCATGTGTGGTTTTACTTTTATATACTTTATAGTTTTAGGAATCTCGTATACTCTACAACGATTTCGTACACCTTGTGCTTTAAGTGCAGGTGTAACGGCTAAGCAGATGGTTCCTTCTCCGCGGATAGGATCGGCAACTACCAAGTTGGTTGTAAATGGGTTGAGTCTTCGATCAGCACATTCAGCTGAAGCGTAAAAAGTTTTAAGATTTGGGATGTAGCATTAAAAGGAATGCATCCTGCAAGTGTAAACACCGAGACCCCTTAGAACAAAAGTTCGTAAAACATGTGTTCTAGTATAGAACGCATGTACGATAAAAGCAAGTCTCGTTACATGTTATATATGTGTGCGAATGTACCCACAGGCTATGCGTTTGCAAACGCGGCACTTAGACGAAATACCTTGGAATATAATCCACCTGCATAGTTATATAACCGTTTAGGCACGCTAAATAATTTGAAAGATGAAAAAATCCAAATAATGGGTTTCGGGCATACCCCATATAATAGGATGATCGCATGCCTGTTGCCGAGCTTCAATTTGTTTGAGCGTAACCTGTGCTTGTTGTGCTGCGCTTTTAAGCACGTCTTGCAAAAGTTTTGTTGACATAAAGTGACTACAACTACAAGTGGCTAGATATCCGCCACGTGGCAGAAGTTTCATGGCACGGTAATTGATTTCTTTGTAGCCTCGCATGGCCGAAGAAATGGTATCCCTGCTTTTAGTAAATGCAGGAGGATCAAGAATAATTACATCAAAAGGGCCGCCTTCGGCATGTGCAAAGGTTTTATCCTGTGCCAATTTACGTAGATAGTCCAAGACATCTGCGCAGCTACAGTGTACGATATGCTCAACATGGTTAAGACGAGCATTTTCCTGAGCCAGTTTGAGTGCAAGCTCGCTAATATCAACCGCTCGAACAGTTTGTGCTCCCCCAACGGCTGCATTAAGGGCAAATGGTCCAACGTGTGAGAAGCAGTCCAATACACGCTTACCTGCGCATATGCTGCGGATTGCTCGTCTATTGTATTTTTGATCGAGGAAAAACCCTGTTTTTTGACTGTTTTCTACATCAACAGAAAAAGCTATGCCATTTTCATGCATGATAAGTTGCGATGAAGTAGGTGCACTAAGCGCAGGTGACAATTTGGTATACCAGCCTTTATAAAGCGCTAAACCTTCTTTAGTGCGTACAGGCGAATCGCAGCGTTCATACAGCGCACGGATATCCTCGCCGGCCTCGTGCAAAACTTCAACAACAAGCCGATAAAGCAGGTCCTTTATGCGCTCAACACCAACTGTGGTAATTTGACATACCAAAACAGTTTCATATCTGTCAACAATAAGCCCAGGGATGCCGTCTGCTTCTGAAAAAATAACGCGGCAGCAGTGTGTATCATCGGTATGGGGGAGACTTTTTTCTTTCATGCAGCTTACGCGGTATTGCCATGCCCATAAAATGCGACGTTTCCAGAACGCTTCGTCAAAACGATCATTAGCGTTTGTGCTTACCATACGTAGACGAATGGTGCTGTTTTGAGAAAGAAACGCTGTGCCTCTATACGTTCCATTTTCTTCGCAAACATCTACGAGTGAAGCATTTTCAACCGTTCGCGCGCCACTATCACGTGTCTCAATTTTTATAACCTCGTCAGCATAGACCCAGCTAAATCCATCTTTCAGCGCTCGTGTGGCCTTTTTGGTAATAGTGGCTATAGGATATGTTCTACTTTGTAACATCTGCGCTCCTTGGATACGCTTGTGACCGTGTGTTTTAGGCAGACCTTCATAATCAACTGTTTATTCATCAGGACTAAGTGTTATGCATTATCCCAAATTCGATGTGTAAAAACTCCGTCTTCATAGATACCATAACTATGAGTGCCGTCTTTAGGAAGGCCAACGCTACCTGGATTAAAACACCATATACCTGGATATACTGTGCTTTCCTCGTTAATTTTTTTGTGGGTATGGCCAAATATCAAAGCACTTCCCTGCGGAAGAGCTGGCATGTGATCACAAGAATTATGAAATCCTGCTCCCCATTTATGTCCGTGTGTACAAAAGAGCGCACGACCTTGTATGAGCTTACCATGCTCGTTTGTGCGTTGGATTTTGGTTCCAATATCACTGGTGAGAGTTTGATCCCATAAGATGTTATATTCTGCTAAACAAGGAAATTCTAAAACCCATTGATCAACTTCTGCTTCGCAGTTGCCACGCACTACAATAAGCTTTTCTTTAATTGAATTAAGCATAGCGATAACTTCTTTATGATTATAATCAGCAGGAAGATTATTACGCGGACCGTGATACAGTAAATCGCCTAACAATATAACGCGATCAGGTTGATGCTGGTCAAGCTCATCAATGAAGCGGCGACACCAATGAGCGGCACCATGAATATCCGATGCAATAACGAGCTTCATAAAATCATCTCCATAAATTTGATGAGTGCGCGCACGCACATTAACGCGCGCAACTTGTATCAAGTGTACTACAACTGTATTGTGACCTGTGCAAATACAGAACGTATTCAAGAAGACACGCTCTTGCGGCTATGCTCATATATGAAGGTGCAACGTATAATATCTATGATATGTGGAGATATAAAAAATCTAGTATGAATACACTTAGATTATGTATAGTATTCATATATAGAGGGAACAATTCTGATAGTGCGTGAGAAACGCACCTTTAACGAAATGTAAAACATGCACGATATCCATACAAAGCGTATGCGTGTTTGTGTATGTCATGATGAAAGGATACCAGCTATGAGTAAAGTATTGGGAATCGACCTTGGTACCACAAACTCGGCAATGGCAGTGCTTGAGGGTGGCGCACCTACTATTATTGTAAATGCCGAAGGCGATCGTACCACACCGTCAGTGGTAGGTTTTCGTGCCGAAGGCGATCGTATTGTAGGAAAAGCTGCTAAAAACCAAGCAGTTACCAACCCTACTAACACAGTATTTTCTATTAAGCGTTTTATGGGTCGTCGTTTTGACGAGGTTAGCTCAGAGATTAAAACTGTTCCTTATACTGTTAAGGGCGGTACTGGCAATCGTGCTGTTGTAACCATTAACGGAGAGGACTTTACCCCTGAGCAAATTTCGGCTATGGTGCTTTCTAAGATGAAGGCCGATGCCGAGAAATATTTGGGAGAAAAAGTTACCGAAGCTGTTATTACCGTTCCTGCTTACTTTAATGACGCGCAACGTCAGGCAACTAAAGACGCAGGTAAAATTGCAGGTTTGGACGTTAAGCGTATTGTAAATGAGCCTACGGCTGCAGCACTTGCATACGGTTTGGATAAAAAAGATATCGACCAAAAAGTTCTCGTATTTGACCTTGGTGGCGGTACGTTCGATGTATCGTTGCTTGATTTGGCAGATGGCGTGGTAGAAGTTCTTGCTACTAATGGTGATAACCACCTTGGTGGTGACGATTGGGATCAGCGTGTAATTGACTGGTTGGCAGATAAATTCCAGTCGGATAACAATATTGATTTACGCAAAGATCCTATGGCTCTTCAGCGCCTTAAAGAGGCTGCTGAAAACGCAAAGAAAGAGCTTTCAAGCGCTCAACAAGCAGACATTAACCTTCCCTTTATTACCGCTGATGCAACCGGTCCTAAGCACCTCAATTACACGCTTACCCGTGCTGAGTTTGAGCGCATTACGCGCGACTTGCTTGAGCGCTGCAAAGAGCCTGTTACCAAGGCACTTCATGACGCAAATATCTCAATCTCCGATGTAAACGAGGTTATCCTCGTTGGTGGATCGTCTCGTATGCCTGCTGTTCAAGAGCTTGTTAAAACTATTACTGGCAAGCAACCCAACATGAGCGTTAACCCCGATGAGGTTGTTGCTGATGGAGCAGCTGTTCAAGCTGGCGTTCTTACCGGTGATGTTTCGGGCATTTTGCTTTTGGACGTAACTCCTTTGAGCTTAGGTGTGGAAACCATGGGTGGCGTTATGACCAAGATGATTGATCGTAATACAACCATTCCTACCAGCAAAACCGAGATTTATTCAACTGCTGTTGACAATCAAACATCTGTTGAAATCAACGTTTTACAAGGTGAGCGCGAACTTGCACGCGACAACAAGAGCTTAGGTAAGTTTAGCCTTACAGGTATTCCTGCGGCTCGTCGTGGCGTCCCTCAAATTGAAGTTACCTTTGATATTGACGCAAACGGTATTGTAAAGGTTACTGCAAAAGATAAGGGAACAGGCAAAGAGCAACAGATTACCATTTCTGGTTCAACAGCACTTTCTGATGATGAAGTAGATCGCATGGTTAAAGATGCTGAATCTCATGCTGAAGAAGATAAAAAGCACAAAGACGAAATTGAAGTACGCAACCAAACAGACTCGCTTGCATACTCAACCGAGCAAACTTTGAAGGACTTGGGTGACAAGGTTCCTGCTGATCAGAAGAAAGCTGCTGAAGATGCGCTGTCCGAAGCTAAGAAAGCACTTGAAGGTCAAGACATCGAAGCTATTAAGGCCGCTGGCGAAAAGTTGCAAGAAGTTGGTCATAAACTTGCCGAGATTGTGTATTCAAACGCACATCATGCAAGTGCGCAACAGCCACAAGGCGGTGCTGCAGATGCACAACAAAAGCCTCAAGATGATGTTGTTGACGCTGATTATGAAGTTGTAGACGACGACAAAAAGAACTAAGCGTTATACGCATAGCTAGTAGCCAGGGCAGTACACAATTTCTGTACTGCCCTCTATACCATAAGGAGGTAGAACGTCTATGATGCCTAAAGATGAAAAACAGGATTTCTCTCATAAGGATGCAGCAACCACATCTCAACAGATGCCTCAAGGTCCCCATGATATTCCGTCTGCACATAAGTCTGATGACAAATCATCTGCTCAAGCTTGTAGTTCAACTGATGCTGCTGGGCACAGTGCAGACAATTTAAACGTAAGCGATGATTGCGACGCTACCGTAGCCGCAGCTATTGCTGCAGGCGAAAAAGCCGCATGTGAAGATATTAAAGCAGACTTTGACAAGCTTAAAAAAGAGCATGACGAACTTTCTGGGCAATTAGAAGATTTACAAGACACACTTGACGCAAAGTCCAAAGAGGCAGCGGCGGCAAATCAAAAATTTATGCGCCTGCAAGCAGATTGGGATAATTACAGAAGACGTACGGCTCAAGAGCGTTTAGATGAGCAGGCACGTGCAGCCGAAAAACTGGTTCTGAGTCTTTTACCAGTTATTGATGACATGGAACGCGCAGCTAATCATGCAGCTTCTTTGGATAACAAGGATGATAACTTTACACAGTTTTTAGATGGCATTTCTCAAGTTCACGATAAAATGCTTGCAATTTTGGCAAAAGAAGGCGTTGAGGTTATTGACCCTGCAGGTAAAGCCTTTGATCCTTTGGTCCATCAAGCAGTGGGCAGACAAGAAAATAAAGATATATATGCCGATACAGTTGCTGACGTATATCAAAAAGGCTATCGCATGGGCGGAAAAGTAATCCGCAACGCTATGGTTACCGTAACGTTTGGCGGTCCTGCTCGTCCTGCAGCCACTAAAGATGACGTAACCAGTTCAGATGGCGTTTCTGAACAAGCATAGTATGCTCTCAACCTCTGAATTGTTGAAAGGAGGCGCTTGTCAAAATGGCGCAAAGAAGTTATTACGATATTTTAGGCGTACCAAAAAGCGCCACCGATCAAGATATTCGTCGGGCATTTCGTAAATTAGCAGCAAAATATCACCCCGATGCTGGCGGTGACGAAAAAAAATTTAAAGAGATCAGCGAGGCTTATACAACACTTTCAGATAAAAACAAGCGTTGTGAGTATGATCAAATGTTGCAATTTGGCGGTATTGGCGGTTCGGGTTTTGGGTCCTACGCTTCTGCTGGGCGTGGCTCTTCCTATACGTATACAGCCAATATGGGCAACTGGAATGATGTTTTTACCAACATTCGTAATGGTAATGGTGCATTTTCAGATTTTGATTTTTCAAGTATTTTTGGGAATGCAGCAGGCTCGCCAGGTTACACTCATCGCAGCGCAAAGGGTAGAGATCTAACGTTGTCGCTTATGCTCAGTGCGCAACAGGCATATAACGGTTGTACACAGCGTGTACGCTTTACGATTCCATCTACTAAAGAAACTCAAACGTTAGAGGTAAAAGTTCCTGCTGGTGCTCAAAATGGTGGCAAGCTGAGGTATCGTGGTCGAGGAGAATACGGTATCGGTACCGGCGAACGTGGAGATCTTGTTATTACCACTTCTGTTTCGGATGATCCGCTTTTCCATCGCGATGGCGCAGATGTTCATATGGAGCTTCCTATTAGTATATATGAAGCTATATTAGGCGCTCATATAGACATTCCAACCCCTGATGGCGCCGAGCTTCGTCTTAAAATTCCCGCAGGTACACAAGACGGCAAGACATTTAGATTCAAAGATTTAGGTGCATGCGTGCCTAAGAAAAAAGGTGCACGTGGCTCGCTTTTTGTTAGTGTGCGTGTAAAAATTCCTACGTATCTTTCTGCAAAAGAGCGTGAAACTTTTGAGCGTTTGCGTGATAATGATATGCAAGACTACAGAAAGGACGTGCGTGAGCATGGAGACGCGTGGAAAAAGCGCTAAAGATAAGCCGTTATACATGATCAGTGTTGCAGCCGAACTTACTGGTATGCATCCGCAAACACTTCGTGTCTATGAACAAAAAGGTCTTGTAAATCCTGGTCGCTCGCGCGGAAATACGCGTTTGTATTCCGCTAACGATATAGAGCGTTTAAATCTTATCAGCAAACTCACCGATGAAGGTATTAATCTTGCGGGTGTGGTTCGTATTATGGATATGCGTGAGCGCTCTGTTGCTCGTGACGAGGAAATCGATGCATTGCGCAAACGCATACGCGAGCTTGAGGATGAAGTCCACGAGCTGCGTATGCGCGAGCGTATAACTGCCCTTGCTCGCTATGATTCCAATAATCCCGAAACAATTATGCGCGGTCTCTTATCTGGAGATACTCAAGACGCGTGATATAAACCATTTGGTGTGCGCGTAAGCTAAAGCTAGACTTTACTGTGTTCTATTCGCAGGTGGAACACGCCTTTTCCTTTTATTTTTTGCGTAATTTCTTACTTGGAGGATATGTGTAGACCTATAAATCTAATATGAATACACTTAGATAATGTATAAAGTAAGACTTAAGGGTAATACTTATTTACGGAGATTGAGCCACGTGCTTAATTGTATATAACAAATACTCGTAAATTTATGAAAGAGGTGGTATGTATGCAGCTGTCTATGTGGTCCACTACAGCTCAGGAGTTGCTCCAACAGGCAATCGCCGCAGCTCAAACAGCACATGCATCGCAGGTGTTGCCGCTGCACGTTTTGGATGCGCTTCTTTCATCGCGTGAAAGAAATATATCTGCCATTATCGAGAAAATTGGTGGTGACGCCCAAGCTGTTGAGCGCTCAGTGAAAGAGAGCCTAGCTAAGTTACCAGCAATAACGGGCCAAACTGTTCAAACCAATCTAAGCAATCAGCTCATAGATGTAGCAAATAAAGCTGAAGCATATGCTCACAAACTAAGCGATGATTACGTTACAACCGAGCATATTCTTTATGCACTTGCGTCTACATCTGGTGATGCACAAAAAATCTTGCAAGACTTTGGCATTACTGCACAGCGTATTGCAAAAGTTTACGAAGAATTACGCGGAAATGATCGCGTTACTTCTGCTGACAGCAAGCCTCAATTTCAGGCGCTTGAGCAATACGGCAGAAACGTTTGTGCACTTGCTCGTGCTCACAAGCTTGATCCCGTTATTGGACGCGTTGAAGAGATTCGCAGGACAATTCAGGTGCTTAGTCGTCGTACTAAAAATAATCCCGTACTTATTGGTGAGCCTGGTGTTGGTAAAACAGCAATTGTAGAGGGCTTAGCCGAGCGTATTGTTGCAGGTGATGTTCCGTCAAGCATCAAAGATAAAGAGCTTATCGAGCTTGATATGAGCGCGCTTGTTGCTGGAGCTAAGTATCGCGGCGAATTTGAAGATCGTCTTAAAGCAGTGCTTAAAGAAGTAGAAAAATCTCAAGGCCGAATTATTTTGTTTATCGATGAGCTTCATACGATTGTAGGAGCAGGGGCAACAGATGGTGCAATGGATGCAGGCAATATTTTAAAGCCTGCACTTGCACGTGGCGCGCTTCATGCAATAGGAGCCACAACGCTGGACGAGTACCGTAAATATATCGAGAAAGACCAAGCCTTGGCACGCCGTTTTCAAACGGTGTTGGTAAAAGAGCCTTCTGTTGAGGATACGGTATCTATTTTAAGAGGTCTTAAACAGGCTTATGAGCAACACCATCGTGTTCGTATTTGTGATGCTGCTCTGGTAAGTGCTGCAGATTTGTCTAATCGCTATATTAGTGAGCGCTTTTTACCTGATAAAGCAATAGATTTAGTTGATGAGGCAGCTTCTCAGCTTCGCATGGAGCTTGATTCGATGCCGGCAGATATAGATGCAAAGCAACGCGAACTTACTCGCATGCAAATTGAGGAGCAGGCGCTTAAAAAAGAGGATGACGATGCTTCTAAGGAGCGTTTGTGTGCGCTTCAAAAAGAAATCGCAGATGCGCGTGAAATTCTTACAACAGCACGTGCAAAATGGTATAACGAAAAACACGCAATTGATAAGGTTCAAGATCTTAAATCAAAGATTGAACACGCAAAACGTGATATGGAATATGCCGCACAGACATCGGATTTGGCTCGCGCATCCGAGCTGCGTTATGCAACAATACCCGAGCTTGAAAAACGCTATCAAGAAGCCGAAGCCGCTTTGCATGACAAGCAGGAAAATGGCGGATTGCTTAAAGAAGAAGTAACGCCTGAGGAGATTGCAGCCGTTGTTTCTTCGTGGACAGGCATTCCTGTTGCAAAGATGATGCAGGGTGAAATGTCTAAATTGCGCGGTTTAGAGGCTGTGCTGCATAAGCGTGTGATTGGACAAGACAAAGCTGTATCAGCTGTTGCAGCGGCAGTGCGCAGAAGTCGTGCAGGGCTTGCAGACCCCAATAAGCCACTGGGGAGTTTTTTCTTCCTCGGCCCTACTGGTGTAGGAAAAACCGAGCTTGCTAAAACG
>CAMQEO010000043.1 GCA_946999785.1 uncultured Atopobium sp. | reverse complement strand
GGAATCTTCCAAGGATATGTATCATACGATGTTTGGCGGAATGCTGAACAATAAGGTTTTGAAAATTTAATATGTAAATGGTAAAGCGGTATTCAATGAATAGCTATAAGACTTGTGAAAGGCGGTAGAAATAAAACTCTATCGTCTTTTTTTGATTGCAACTAACAGGAGTCTCGCTTATTGCTGCAGGTCTTAGGAAAAGAAGGTTCGCACATTAAACACCTTAGCACCAAATACTAACTAAAAGAAAACGAGCTTTAGATTGGCATTCGATTCTAAAGGTTGTTTTTTTGCTGTGGCTCTTTTTAACACTCTATAGATGCTGTGATTAATAACTTCTTCCCTAGTGTTTGGTACAATATCCATAAATATATTAAGTCTGAATGGGCCGGTCTTGCATGGACAAACTTGTATTCATGGATTTGGAAACTCCAAACAAACACCAGTCTTCAATTTGCAAAGTTGGTGCCTTGCTTGTAGACACGCAGATGAATATTCTTGAGGAATATAACCAGTTCATAGACCCACAAGAGGCTTTTGACCCCGTAAATACAAACGTTCATGGCATTACGCAAGCGCAAGTTTTCGGTTCTCCTATTTTTCCGGAGTACTACAAAGAACATCTCCGTCCCCTCCTGGATGGTGCTATCATTATTAATCATAATGCTACGTTTGACCTTAGGGTTTTAAACAAAACAATATGCAATTATGACCTCACCTTTCCCATGATAAAAGATGTTTATGATACGCTTGAAATGGCAAAATATTTTTTCCCACATGCAACAAACTACAACCTAGAAACGCTATGCAATAGTAATGGCATTCCGCTCAACCATCACGATCCGCTCTCTGACGCCAAAGCAGCCTACGAATTGTTTAAGCGTATGCAGTGCGATGCATGCGCGCAATCATGCGGGCGGTGCCAATTTATGTGGCAGGAGTATGGGCATACAAAACGGGCTGCTTCTAAAACGCTTGAGCAATCACTGTTTGAGTTGTGCGGTTTAGCCATTGGAATAAGCCTTAACGACGTGGTAAGTAATGAAGAGGCAAACGAGCTTAGGTATTGGCTTCAAGAACATGAGTGCTATCGTAACACGCCTGTTTTTGAAGATATATTTAGCTTGTTTGAGCATATCTTTAGTCAGGGTATTTTTACTATTGCCGATTGCTCCCGCACCTTACAGTTTTTAACTCAATATATGGAAGATCGGCATTTATCTGCAAGATCTCAAGCAGAAAATATGATTAAAGGAATGATTCGTGGTATTACAGCCGACAAAAAAATAGATATGAAAGAAGCCGTGGGACTTATTAAGAACAGTCGCAGTTTTTTGGATCTAAAACTAGACTCTACATATGAAATGCTGTTCAGAAGCGTGTGTAAGCACTTGCAAGATGGGTCAATTTTGTCCGATGGACAGGAAGAGCTGATTAAACAATGCAACTATATTATTGATCCAACTTGTAAAAACCAGGAGAATAGCGCGCCTTCCCTATTGGAACTAAAAGGCAAGGTAGTTGTTTTAACTGGAGAATTTTGTAAAGGCTCTCGCAGTGACATAACACATGAGTTGGAAGATCTGGGGGTTATAGTCGCTAAAAGTGTCACCAAGAAAACTGATTACGTGATACGGGGAAGCCTCGGCAGCGAAGCATATGCACATGGTAATTACGGTGGTAAAGTTCAAAAAGCTATGAAACTGGGAATCCCAGTTTTGACGGAAAACAACATCTTTAATACCTATATCTAATACTCATCTGTAATGTGGGAAACGGTCTGCGCGATGCATGAAATTCTTGTCCAGCACACATGGTAAGATAGAACACGACACAAAGACTGTAAGCATTGCAAGAATTGCGCTAGATGATATGCGCGGGCTTTGCTGGAGCAGGCGTTTGCTGGAGCAAGCGTGCGTGCGTATAGTTACTTTCAATAGAATGCTTATCGTTACTAGAGGCTTTAAGGTAAAGGGAGGACAATGGTACAAACTCAAAAGCTTGAACTTACATGGCTGGGTAAAGATACCAAGGTACAAGTAGAGCCACGCATCCTTATGGAAGACAAAGACAAGTCAAACTGCGCAAACGATCCCAACACAGAAAACATGCTTATCCACGGTGATAACCTGCTTGCCTTAAAAGCCCTAGAAAGCAGATATGCTGGCAAAGTGAAATGCGTGTATATCGAGATGTATTTACAGGGAATGTTACAAAGTTTGGCGGCTATTGCTTAGAAGAACACTGTAAATAAGGGCTTATTGTAAGCTTGTGAATCAGAAGAACGTGAATGAAAGTCTGGCGTGAATTGACGCTGGATTTTTTCTTTTTAGAGGTGTGTGTTTTTTAGACAAGGGCGTCTTTTTTTGCTTTAGGGGGTGTTCTTTTACTTCTTAGGGGGTCTATAAGTACTTGACTTATTTTGGTAGATGGCTACGTGGAAATACTAGAATAAAATCGCTGCTTAATGGCAGCAGAATATAGTAAAATTCTTGACGATAAGCAGCGTATGGATTATAATCCTAGTTAAGAGGTGAGGTTATGTCTAAAATAGGTGAACTGATAAAAGAAAAGAGAGAGGCTGCTAAATTATCTCAATCCAAACTTGGAAAAGAGTGCGGGTTAAGTGACAGTGAAATAAATAAAATCGAAACTGGAAAAAGAAAAAAACCAAACTGGGAGAACTTGTGCAAAATTGCAAAATCGTTAAAGGTGCATCCGTTTGAACTTATGTTTGCCGCTGGTTATATTTCTGAAGAAGACATCCATCCCAATATATACATTCGAGATTTAGATAAGTTAGATAAGGCTGAAATAGAAACTGTGCAGACACTCATTGACTTCATAATATCGAGGAATGAACTTAACAAAAATGTAAAAGGAGAGTTATGACATGGTATTTAGATTAGGTGAGCTATTCTGTGGTCCAGGTGGAATTGCTTGGGGAGCAATTCATGCGGACATAGGAAACCCTAAATTTACAATTGTTCATCAATGGGCAAATGATTATGATGCAAGCACGTGTGAAACATATCGTCACAATATTTGCCCTAATGCACCACAAACCGTTTACCATGAAGATATTCGTAAGTTAGACATGAACAAGTTGTCAGCTATTGATGCTTTGGCTTTTGGCTTTCCATGTAATGACTATAGTGTTGTCGGAGAACAAAAGGGAATGGACGGTGTTTATGGCCCGCTCTATTCATATGGAGTAAAGGCACTAAAAAAATTCAAACCACAGTGGTTTCTAGCTGAGAATGTTGGTGGACTAAGGAATGCAAATGATGGTAAGTCTTTCCAAAAAATTCTTTCTGAGCTACGAGATGCAGGTTACGCAATAACACCTCATCTTTATAAATTTGAGGAGTATGGTATTCCACAATCAAGACATAGAATTATAATAGTTGGAATCAGAAATGATATTGATGTAGTTTATCATGTCCCGTCAACTAAGCCATATGAGGATGTAGACAATACATGTAAAACCGCAATTGAAGTTCCGCCTATTTCAGCCGACGCATTTAATAATGAACCAACAAAACAATCCAAAGTGGTAATAGAAAGACTTGGATATATTAAGCCTGGTGAAAATGCTTTTACAGCGGATATTCCAGAGGGGTTACGGCTAAATATTAAAGGTGCTCGAATAAGCCAGATTTATAAGCGACTTGATCCAGATAAGCCGTCTTATACAGTTACTGGAAGTGGTGGTGGCGGCACTCACATTTATCATTGGAAGGAGCCGAGAGCTTTGACAAATAGAGAGAGAGCAAGACTTCAGACATTTCCCGACACATATGAGTTCAAAGGTAGTAAAGAAGCTGTTAGAAAGCAGATTGGAATGGCTGTACCTTGTAAGGGCTCACAGATAATTTTTGAAGCAATACTCAAATCATTCGCTGGAATTGAGTATTCAAATGTTGAATCAAATATAAATGAATAAATATAAGCTGGAGAATATTGATACGAAGTAACAATCTCCGGCTTTTCATTTTTTAATACTATATACTTGCACGGGTTACGCAGATTATTTTAAGCACTCATATAAATATGGTGTGAAGTTTGAATGTTTTTAACTTTATGTATTTGATCTCATTTAATGGGGAATTCTCTAATTACTAACTGAAAAATCCATGTAGTATTGCTCTTCGTCAATTTTATAAAAAGTAACGTCAGTACGTCCATAAGCAAGAAGATTTTCCTTTTTTATATAAGAACCGTTAGGTAATCCTAGCCTGTTTCGAAAGTATTCGCCAAGTAATGCGTTGCTTGCAGGAGTTGTTATTGCTTTGTTATTTTGCTGTTCTACCCTAAGCTGAAGTGTGTGATGGTCGTCTGTGACAACAAGGAAATGCTGTTTGTTTAGTGGGAAGAAATCTGAACGAGCGATATTTACAGGGAGTGGTATATATGCCTCATTTTTGTTACGTCTGTTTCGTTGTCCCCAGTTCAAACCAGATTTGGTGCCAGTTTCGCCTCCTCTTGCTAGAAGGGATAAGTGAACGCAATTTCCTTCAAGCTTCGAAGGAAAGGCAGTAAGTGGCGTGGATGAAGAATATACAACAATATAGTCGTCCACTTCAGCGTGATTGCAATAAATCGAGCGACCAACAGCATTTTCGTATTTTTCGTATATTTTATAAGCATCAGCAGCTACTACGGAGTTTGGGAGGTTTTTGTAGCGTCTTAGCATTGACTGCTGTGTGAATTCGTAAGGGCAACGATACGCTTTAAGAGGGGTTTCATTAGTAAGCCATACGTAGTAGTTAGTTTTGGGAGATGGAGGATCATATAAATAACAACATGAAAAATTATTCCAAGTATTTGAATATTGATTACTGTGTAATTCTTTAAAACCTTCATGAGAAATTTCATCAATACCTTCGCCAAACACAC
This sequence comes from uncultured Atopobium sp., assembly GCA_946999785.1. GTDB lineage: Bacteria > Actinomycetota > Coriobacteriia > Coriobacteriales > Atopobiaceae > Fannyhessea. The sequence goes on along the minus strand of CAMQEO010000043.1, from coordinate 4,749 downwards.
TCCACACAATAAGGTCAATCGCAACGTTAGTAATGTTATCTTCTTCATAACTTTTCAAAAGCCATGAAGCCATACTTGGAGTGGCATGAGAGGTCAGTATACAGAGTTTATTTGCACCATTCTTAATTGGGCTAAATAGAAGTTTTTGTGCAAGTGTTTCTGAGTAATGGAGATAGTTTATCATTAAATATCACCCCCTATAACATCGTAATACATAGTGCCATTAGGAAGTTTAATGTTTGGAATCCACAGTTGCTTTCCTCCCCATCCTTTAGTTCCAGTAACTTGATACATAGTGAGTACAACTTTATTAGTAAAAGAACTACCTAATTGCCAATCATTCGATGACAAAAGAGCACCTGTTCCTTGTGCCACATTTCTGTTCCTTCGAACGATGAGGATACCTTGACCTGTTGGAAGTTCAGAAAGAATGGTATCTATTACAGACTGGAATGACCTCGGCTTGAAATCTGGGCTAGGAATAACGTGAGATAAAATTTCCTTCAGCAATCTTAGACTAACCTGATAGTATGGCTCTGCATCGGAGAAAGGAGACAAAATAGCGCTGATTTCTTCAATAGAGTCGTTATCTGGGTAAAATGGATAATAGTTCGTTCCTCCAGATATAACGTCAACATGATCATTATCAAGCACATTTTTTCGCGTTGGATTTAATTCACTTGGATAATATATCTTAACATCATCAATACCACGCTCGACTTGTGCGATGATAGAGTTGTTAGTTGAATTAATATCAGAGAAAAGTTTATATAAATTCTCATCAATATAAACCATCATCATGCCAGGATCCCTGTCATATCCAAACATTCGACTGTGTTGCCACATAGTATCGGCCTGTGGTTTCTTACTTGTCCTTGTATAGTAGATTGTTTGAAGGCTTGGGAACGTTACACCTCTGCCTAATGTATTACCACCAATCACAAAATTGCAACCGCTCTCATATTCTGAACTATCAATATCGTTTTTGCCGTTCATTATTAATATTTTGATTTCATCGGATAGAAGTAGTTTTTTAGATTTTATATATAGATTATCGAAAGTTACTTTTTGCGATTTAACAGGAGCAAGCGAGTTATAATGCTTCATAAGTTCCAATTTAAAATCAGTATCCATATTTTTGATGCACCACTGAATTTCTTCCTTTACCTTATTAGCAAATTTCTTATGGTCGGCAACACGGACACTTGGGTGAAATAGGCAATTTGATACTCTTCCACCTGAAAGTAAAATTTGAGCGGAAACAGCTATGTGTCTAATTACAGTATCTCTTATAGGATTTTTTATCACGTCCAAGAATGATATGCAGGTTGGTTTTCCGCTACTTGGGAAAAAGAAGTCTCCACCAAGATAAGCGTGACCAGGTTGGAAATAGTAGGTAAAATATGGATGCCATCCAGAAGCATGTGTTTGCAAAAAAATAGCTTGTGGTGTACCTGTAACTTGAAGATACAAGCTACTAGAGGAGTCACTTTTTATTGTACTCAAATATTTATTGATAGATGATTGGCGGGATTTGTTTACCAAGGTATTCAATGATGCGGCATCAGCCTCGTCATCAATGATAAAAAGAGGGTTACCTTTCATAAATCCAGTAGAGCTAAGTATATTAGCCCACAACTTTAATATGCGAACATTCTTTTTTAATACAATAATTACTGGCTGAATTAAGTTGTTTTCAGCAAAAATTCCTGCGTCAGTTTCTCCACAAATGCAGAAACCTTCAAGATCGGACTGTACCCTGCTGAGTGTTTGCTGCTGTAGTACGACATTATCTGTAGTTAGCAAAATAAAGACAGGAAAGCCAAGATCTGCAGCTTTACACATGATGCCAAACATTTGACCAGTTTTTCCAGACTGAACATTGCCGAAAAGAAGACCAATTTCATGGTCAGAAAAAGAAAAATTTTTGATATATTTATTGCCAACGTCTTCTGATGTTTTCAAAATAGATTCAGCAAGTTTAATATTTCCTCTATTTGTTATTTTTTGTAAATATGTTTTTAAATAATGCATATCAATTGCCTCTAATTGTCTTTTTCAGATGTGAAGGAAAGCATCCAAACATCAAGAGGTTTACCCTCTTCGTCAAGAGCGGTCTGCCCAGTCTTTTTGAAAACAAGACGGTCACATCCATATTCATCTAACATCTCTTTAGTTATCATACCAATACGATCTGTATCGGCAGATGTGTTATTAATGGGTTTTACTATACCCGCCGCAGCTAAACGACCTTTTAACCATCTACCCATTATAAGCTCGTCACCAACAGCGTTAAACTGTTTATTGTTGTCACTGGTTGTATGTGCTTTGAAGCAGTAACCGTCATCTGTAACTACGAAAAATGGCTCGTTTTTATTTGGATAACCTTCCATACTATATACATCAGCACCAACGGTTAGCTGAGTTTCATACCAGTCTCTGGATTTTCGTTTTGTTCGAGGTGCTGCGTAACAAACATTGATATTAGACTTTGTGTAATGTTTTTTATCATCAATGTGACGTTCATCAAATCGAGGTACTTTAATTTTTAAGGAAAACGATACACGTGGCTCACATTGTTTATAAAATTCAACATTTGACGGAGGAACTGGTTTAACCAGTGCTATACCGTTAAGAGATTTGTTGATTTCTCTAATAAGTGGCATTCCTACTATATTTGCGATATTATCGGAACAATTAGAAGATTTCAGTTGCTCAATATGTTTGGCAATTTCTGATACCTCTGATTTATCCGTTATAAGAGCAGATATTTCATATTGCCTTCTGTTGGCTGCCTCAAGTTTTATCACGCCTAAATTTGCTGAGCCAATAATTGCGGAGAATGGTGTGCCATTTTTATAGAAGCAGAATAGTTTTCCATGATATTTAAGGGACTTAATAATTCGAATTTCCCCTTTGCCTGCATCTAGCCACTTTTTATTTATCTTCATTGCTGTGTGATAGGCACTCTCAGGCATGCCTTCAATAAAGTACATGCCTATCGTAAGGCAAATTTGATTTGTTTTGTATTTATCTACAAGATTATCTAGTTCGGAAATAGAAGCATTTGAGGTGTAACCAACAGCTATCTCGATACGGTCAGCCATTTTCATCTGTCTATTAAAGCAATCAATTATTGTTAATTGTGTATTATTGCAACCAAGAGGTAGGATATCCGAGTATAGTATTTCCATAAAATGTCTCCTTATTCTTCTACGTTTTCCATGATGTCTTCCAGTTTACAGTCCAATGCTTCGCAAATTTTGATGAGAACTTCAGTGGTGACGTTTTCGCCTTTGCCAAGTTTGGCAATTGTTGATGAGCTGATTTTTGCAGGATTTTGCAAATCAGCTCTGTTTATGTTTTTATTTATTAGTAGTTTATAGCTTATCTTCATCTTTTTGTTCCTTTCATTTAGCTCTTATTCATCATCATCATTTCGTAGTGCTGACTTTGGTTCATAAGCGTAAAAATTCTTAAATGTTTCTTTCATCTGCAAAACGTCCACACAGTTGTCTACGTAGTTGATACCGTCAGTTAAGCCGAGCGATGATTTCTTTTGTATGTAGGACATCATTGCGGATGCCAACTGGTATGCCGAATAGTCGTTATTTCCATTTTTGTCTGTGTAGATACACTTCTCTTTGTTTTATTTGAGAATTACATCTCTTAGCGTTGTTCTAACATAGCTGCACAGCTGAAGGAAGTAATATTCCAATACTCCTCTTATGACATTCATAAGAGGAATCGGTGCGTCTAATATTTTATACTCTTCTCATGGTGTTGCATAGTAGTTTCGTTCCTGGTTGTAGTTCATCATTTCCGATGGAATCTCGGGGTTTTGTTTCTCGCAAAGATGGATTGATGATTTGTTGTAATTCTTGGACACTAGCTAGAAGTTGACAAACTGGTAGTCTTTCACTCTGTCGTAGGTTATTTTTTGATGGAGATAAACTTTTATTGCAGATATTAATGATGTTGAAGATGTTATGGCTGAATGGCACAGTTATGTAGCTAAAAAACGAGAAGAAGAACTTGTTCAGATTATTAAGGAAGAAAAACTTAAAGAGGATGCAACAAGGAAGTTCATTGAGAATGCTTTTCGTGATGGTGAAATCAAAACAACAGGTACGGATATAGATAGACTTATGCCTCCTATATCTCGTTTCGGCGGTGGCGACAGAACTACTAAGAAGCAAGGTGTCATTGAAAAGTTTAAATCATTCTTTGAGAAGTTCTTTGGTGTTGGTGGCTCATTTACCACTAATTATTGAGGTTAAAGGCGAGGACAAGATAACGTACACCCGCATGCCGCCGCTCTTCGGCGCGCGCAAATAGTAACGCCTTCCTGTGGTGTTTCACGCCACGATGTTCAAAATTGGTGATTCGTGTTTATGCCTCATGCAATCGGGTATGATTAACCAAAGCTAACAATATTTTTCAAACGGCACCCACTTTGTCAGCGTGCCTGTCTTTTGGAGGTGAATCATATATGAAACACAACTCATACATGTTTGAAAACAAAAACATCGCAACCGTGCCCGGACATTGGCTTTTGGCTCGTTTGGGCAAGCGCGTTTTGCGTCCTGGCGGACTTAAACTTACTCAAGCAATGCTTAATGAGGCCCAGCTTGCCAACAAAGTTGTGGTTGAGCTTGCCCCAGGTATTGGTAGAACAGCTCAAGAAATTCTCACGCGCACGCCTTTGTCCTACACGGGTATCGACGCTAACGCCGATTCGGTTAAACT
>CAMQEO010000042.1 GCA_946999785.1 uncultured Atopobium sp. | reverse complement strand
TCGTCAATCGTAGAAGACAGCTCGTCTTGCAGGCGTAGCGCATCCTCGCGCGTAGAACCATAGGTAAAGATGTATGCTTTGATCTTTGGCTCGGTACCAGAAGGACGAATAATAAGCTTATTTTTGCCTTCTAAGTTAAATTCAAGAACGTTTGCGTGTGGCAACAGCTGACTTGACTCTTTCTGCAACCCAGAAATACGCTGCATTTCACAATCGGTAAGGTAATCTACCATAGACTCTACGCGTAAACCGCCAAACTCACAAGGAGCTGCCGTACGGAGCTTATTCATAATAGCAACGATCTTTTGAGCTCCAGCTTCGCCCATAAATGCCGCACTCACCGTTTTGTTAAGGTAATAACCATAGCGTTGATAAAGCTTATCCATAGCTTCGTATAAGTCTAAGCCCAGCTCAGCATAATAGCTTGCCATTTCAACACAGAGCATCGTGGCAGTAATAGCGTCTTTATCGCGCGCATGAGTTCCTGCAAGATAGCCGTATGACTCCTCAAAACCAAACAAGAAACGATCTTGTTCGCCTTTATCGGTTAACTGATCTACCTGCTCACCAATATATTTAAAACCGGTTAACACGCGTCTGAGCTCAAAGCCCCATTTTTCTGCAAGCGCGCAACTCATATCAGAAGAAACGATAGACGACACACATACTTTAGAAGCAACATCTTCGCCCTGCTCGCGCGCCATGCGAGCACGCCAATCCATAAGCAAAACGCCCATTTCGTTACCAGAAAGCAGCACGTAATCGCCATTGTGAGGAATAGCGGTACCCATACGATCGGCATCGGGGTCGGTTGCAACCAACAGATTTGGCTTAACTTTATCGGCTAATTGTAAACCTAAATTCCAAGTCTTTCTAAATTCGGGGTTAGGATAGGTGCAAGTTGGGAAATTACCATCTGGAAATTCCTGCTCGGGAACAATGGTTACATCTTCTACGCCAAGCTTCTTTAAGATACGAGTAACACATTCTCTACCAGTACCGTTAAGCGGCGTATACACCACTTTATAACCATCAGAAGCCTTAAAGCCCTCAACAGAAGTTTTCATAACATTTTCGATAAACGAATCAAGCACTTCTTCAGGCGTCCACTCAATAAGTCCACGCTCAAGGCCTTCGTCAAAGCTGATGAGTTTTGCTCCGCCAAAAACGGGAGTTTTTGCAATAGATGCCGAAATCTCGGCAGCGCACTCATTGGCAATTTGGCCGCCGTTATCGTTATACACTTTATATCCGTTATAAATTGCCGGATTATGAGAAGCAGTAATAACAATACCAGCCGATGTGTGAAGATGACGAACAGCAAACGAAAGCGCAGGTACCGGCTCTATGCGTGAATACACATACACATGAATACCGTTAGCTGCCAAAACACGAGCTGCAATATTTTGGAAATCCTCGCCCTTTAAACGAGAATCGCGACCAATTGCCACGCTGGGATTATCAAAATGAGCATTGAGATAATCTGCAACTCCCTGTGTTGCCTGAGCCACTACATAAACATTCATACGATTGGTACCAACACCAAGCGTTCCGCGCAAACCAGCAGTACCAAATTCAAGACAACGATAAAACGCATCGTTGAGCTTTTCTTGGGAATCTGCATCTAAAAGGCTTTGTAGCTCTTGACGTAAATCTTCGTCTTCTACATGTTTACGCCACAGCTCAATGCGCTCTTGAGTTTGTGAATCCATCAAAATCTCCTTGGTTTTAGTTGAAAGAAAAAAATTACACACAAAACCATCATAGGTAACATTACGACAGATGTAAAGACGAAAACAAACGCTTTCATATTACGTGAAGGTTATAGACCGTTTGAACTGGGTATACATGCATGTACTACAACGAATAAGCTTTATGTGTGTACTACGCAGATAGCTACGAACCATCATCTATTGCTTAATTTTTAAGCATGCAAACATACACGGCGTCTTGTACAAGCTTGGCAGCGTTATATTTTTAGGATGTATAAAGCGTATTACAACATGTTATGACGTGCGCGCGTGCAAATATCCTCTATGCTAGATAGAAGCGTTATATATTACAAAGCAAAAACATTAGGAATCAGTGTCCTCTTACGTTATCTAAGTACCATAGCACAACCATTAAAAGGAGCAATCTAACACATGAGTAACCTGTCAGTTGCAGATCAAATAGAGTTTTTTGCAAGCTGTCCTTTAGGATTTGAACAACTGTTAAGTCGCGAGTTGCGAAGCATTGCTCCGGTAAAAACACGCCCGCTGCAAGGACGTGTACAGTTTTTTTCGACACTTAAAGATGCATATACCATATGTCTTTATACGCGCTTAGCGTCACGCATTGTGTATGTTATCAAACATATCGATGCAACAGATGCGCAAACACTCTACCAACAAGCAGCAGAAATTCCCTGGTGGGAGCATATAGATCGTGGTACAACCTGTGCAATTGATGCTCATGGCACCAATGAAAACCTGAACAATTCTATATTTAGTGCGCAAAAGGTAAAAGACGCTCTATGCGATGCGTGCATAAAAACGCAAGGATGGCGTCCATCTATTGACACACATCACCCCGATGTAATGATTTCGCTACGTATTGCAAAAAACCGTGCAACACTTGGCATTGATTTAAGTGGCGAGCCGCTTTTTAAGCGCGGCTGGGAAGCTCAAAAGAACACGCAACACCATCTTGCATTTTTGCGTCCTGATTATGCAGCTGCTCTGTTAAGTCAAAGCAGCTGGTACAGTTGTGTTCGACATGAACATGCAACACTGGTATGTGCATATCCTCAAAGTGGAACGCTGTGCATCGAAGCTGTAGAACAAGCACTTCACCTTGCATGTGGCCGTAATCGTATACATTGGGGATTTTTAAAGTGGAAAGGCCACCAGCCCGATATATGGGAAAACGTTATCGACCAATCAAAAAACGATGAGCAACGCTATCAAAATCATACCTGCACTTTGGTTTTATACGATGATATAACGGCGCAACGAAAAAGTATACAAACAATACGTTATATGCTTTCACGTGCGCATATACCAGCTTCACGCGTACATTTTGAAACTGTTGATTTTAACGAATTCATCCAACGCTATACCAAGTTTTCACAAGGTCAAAGCATTGCAAATAACTCAAACGCGCCTCACGTTGCAAGCAACGCATCTGCAACCGCGTTTATATTCAACGCAAGCCAAACAGATGTAAGCTCAACTGCAGTATGTGCAGATAGAGTGAGTAAACTTATTCGAGCAGCGCAGGCAACCTGTAAGGAAGATGAGCCGTCTAAAAATTCTTCTGAGACGCTTAAACGCAGTTTAACGGTAAGCATTCCCGAAGAGTTAGCACACGAAGCTGGCGATGCTTTACTTGCTCAAACGTGCACCACGCGCCTGGGTACGCAAACCGTGCTGTTTGGTAATCTGCGTCCTGCCGCGCGTGAATTGTTTTCTTGCGAACTTGGCGGTGCTTGGTCACAAGGACGTATACAAGACATTACGATATTTGATAAAGGTGCAGCTCAATTTGCTGCGCGACTTAAGAAAACGCTCAAGCAGCGAGGACCTTGGGCAAAACGCGAAGATGTTAGCTGCTACCGCGTCTACGATGCAGATCTCCCCGATTTTGCCTGTTCAATAGATGTGTTTAATGCGTATCAACCGCGCACCACAAAGACCGCAACGCAAGATGGATCGGCGCAGCGTTGGCTTAATATTTCTGAATATAAAGCACCAAAAGTTATCGATCCGATAAAAGCCAAGCTCAGACTCTATGATACGTTGCATATTGCATCGCTGATACTCCAAACCAAACCCGAAGATGTATTCGTTCACACCAGAATGCAGGCAAAAGGTGGATCGCAATATCATATGCCACAGACAAGCAATATTCGTAAAACCGCGCATACGCGCGATACGAGCACGGCGGCTTTGCGTAATGCAAACACATCGGCTGTACGCAATGCAAGCACATCACCTTTGCGCAAATCAGGCATGCCCGAAGGATCTCATCTTATCGAAGAAGGCGGCCTGATTTTTGAAGTTAATTTTACCGCACGCCATGACTGCGGAATTTTTCTTGACTTTAGAGAAGTTAGAAACCGCATACGCGAAATGGCAAAAGCAATGAAAGGTTCCAAACGCTTTTTGAATCTGTTTGCCTATACTGCAACATCTACCTGCTATGCTGCCGATGGAGGCGCAAAGTTTACCACAACAGTTGACATGAGCGCGCCAACACTTCAATGGGCGCAACGCAACATGGAACGAAACGGATTTAAAGGCAATCAACATGAATACATTCGTGCGGATGTGCTTACGTGGATACAAGACATGCGTCATAGCAAAAACAGGTGGGATCTTATTTTATGTGACGTTCCAACGTTTTCAAATTCAAATAAAATGCATGGAAAAACATGGGATGTTGCGCGCGATCATGTTGAGTTAATTATTACACTTTCTCGTCTCTTAACACAAGATGGAAAAGCCCTGTTTTGCTGCAATCTTAAGCACTTTACTCTCAACAAAGAAGCCCTTACCAAAGCAGGCGTTGTTATACACAATATAACCGCAGATACAATTCCTTTTGATTTTGCGCGTACGCAAAATGTACACCATGCGTATATCGTAACTCGCGGCTAAAGCATACGTGGCGCATAAAAACGGCAACACAAGCCGAAACAACATTATTGTGTTGCTTTGTTGGATTGAGAGGACAGGAATATATCTACTTTGTATGAGTGCACAGCATAGATATTGGATGAGCCTTTTAACGATAGACAAAACTATCGTTAAAAGGCTTAAGATTGGCAACTTACCAGCTTTTTGGTTGTATCAATAACCTTGTCTTTATACTTCACAACGTCTGCAATAGTTAATTTTTCAATGGCTCGAATGTAGCGCTCCATATAGTCAAAATCAATCTCTTCGTTAGAATTGACTGGAAGACTGATTTCCAAAAGCTTCAGCTTGTTCCAAGTTGCCATGTTGTTATATGAAAACAACGTTGGCAACTTGGAAAGCTTACTCACGATATACAAGCCAACAAGGCGATTCTTGATTACATCACCCGAAAGCGAAAACACGTGATTGTGTGTCGCCATCTTGTACTCAAAGTCACGATAGTAGGCATTTCCCCAGAAATCAATCGTAATTGTATTTGATGGGAATATCTTTGCCTTCCTATCAGTCCTGCCTTTGATTCCACGATTATCAACACCACTATTCACAAAGAACTGTCCTCTGCCGTTAATGTCCTTTTGCTGCAAATCAACATCACCTGTAGAAGACTCAAACAAATCACCCAAAAGATATTTCTTAAACCTTACCTGCCCATTCTGGCAATCAGTCGCAACAGTGCCATCCTTGTCAGATGCGCGTTTTGTAGAGAGAGAGAGCAATTCTTTGTCTTCATCGGTCAGCTCATAGTCTTCAAGACCAGAAGCAATGAGATAAGCCTCAAGCTCCGCGATGCGGTCTTGCTCAAGCTCCGCGATGCGGTCTTGCATATACTGCCAGTCGATATCATCGACAGTGTAGGTGTGGTTCGGGTCTGAGGATTCGATGACGGGAAGCTCAAACCTTGCCGTTTTGGCTACAGACCAATGCCTCGCATACCCAAGATTAGGTATCGCCTTCTTCCAACATGTCGTAATATACAGCAACACTTCATCGGACATCGTGACCAATGGAGCAAGTACCTTTACGTTATCCATAACACAAAAGTCTTTGTGTACGATATTCATAGTCCTTGTATGGTCTCCGAACACGAGATAAGCTGGTATTTCTTTCGTAATTTTGAACAGTGGCTCTTTGTCAACGAATCCAATGCATCCGTTATTGCGCGTGTCTGAAGAATAAGCGGGAATTTTACCATCAGGAACCAGTTCAAGTTTCGACAACTTGAAGGACTGAGGCAGTAGCTCAAACAAATCCGAGTAGACAAACTCCTTAAACATCACGCCTTCACCTCACCTTTCAAGATTGCACTCACCTTCCATGCCAGATAGTCAGCAACCGTCTTCTTGAAGTCTTCTTCCTTCGGCGTGGTGTCAATCTTCTTGTGCTGGTTGAACGTCCAGTCACCGCCCGCAAGCGATACCGTATCACGAATGACAAGACCGTTCGCTTCGGTATAATAACTCGTCTTCGGCTTCTTACCAAGGCAAATTGCTACTACCTCGTTATAACGCTCTACGGCATGGTCAGTGTTACGCAAGTTCACCTTCTGCGTTGACTTCTTACGATTTTGCCTTGCATAACCATCTGCACCAAAATCAATAAACGTAACTATATCGTCTGTTTCATGCGGACGATTGACCTTGAACAGGTAAATCGCCGTCTGCACCGACGCCTTGCCGTTGAACAAGTCGTTAGGCATATGAATGCTTGCGACAAGCGTGTTCTTCTCAAGAATACGCTTCGCATACACATCACCTTGACCGCTACCTGCATTTTCCTGAATTAAAACTGCACCGTAACCTGTTTCCATTTTTGATAGAGCTTCGTCTACAAAATTAAGCCCTTTACCCGGTGCAGAATAAGGCGGATTCAGCAAAAATACATTAGCTGGGAAGTCATGTGATTTCATGAAATCTGGTGCTTCCTTATGTGAGTCACCACAAATAATTTGTGATGAGCCATCCCCCATAAGAATCATATTAAGCACAGCTAAGATATAAATATTCCCAAGGATTTCAATACCTAAAAGTTGATTTTGTTTAATGTTTTTAATCTTGCTATCTAAAACAGTTGTATCTTTGATAGCGTTTTTTGCATCATCAATCATTAGTTCCATAGCAGATACAAGAAAGCCCGAAGATCCCATACAGGTATCCCATACAAAAGAGTCTTTATTAGTTCTTGTAATTCGCGCCATTAAATTCGTTACAAAGCGTGGTGTTAAAACAACATCGTTCTTTTTGTCGTTATCAATAGAAACCCAATCGTTAAGACTGTTTAAGATTTTACCAGTAAAGTCTAAATGAATCTTACTTTCAAGCAATGGTAATATTTCCTCTTTCACCTGCTTATATACAGATTTAATTACACTTTCACCATTCACAGGCTTCCAAAGATCCCGCTTTTCAAACACAGGCTTTAAATAATTATTAACCATCTCAAGCTTGTCGCTTGGGCACTTCTTTTTTCGTAAGAATGAATTGGTACGATTAAGGATTTTTTTACCATCATTCTCAAACTCATCGTCATTACTAGGAAAATCAGTCACCTCAAGCGGTTTTACACCTTCTGTCGTAAGACCTGCCATAATCAAACCGCAGAAGAAATACAGTTTATCATTGGTAGAAAGCAAATTTTTAATAGCAACATCATCATAAATTCTTTGATGAATGTTTTTGATGCTTTGTTCCAGTAGTTCTTCTTTATCGCGTTTAAGTTTTTCAAGCTCTTTATCAGTAAGTAAGAGTCTATCCAATATGTGATATAAAGAATCAATATTTTCGCTTTTCATTTGGGAAAATTCAAAATTAGGAATTTCTTTAGGAACTTTCCCGTTCTTTTGAGAAACATAATAGGCTTTAAGCTCTGGGTTTGCTAACCACCCATCTTTGAGTTCCCATCCATTAATGCCAATAATGATAACTTCGCTATAAGTACCTTCATCAAGAATCGCCAGTCCATAATGTAAAGCACCATTCACAGCATATTGCTGTACCACACTATGAGGATTTTTTCCATTGCTTTTTAGCTCAATAACGCCATCTTTGTTGATTTTTTCAAGCTTGCCTTTGGTTCCTTTAGCTTCAATCATCACAGGTATATCACGGCGAGTACTATTTTGTAACAAAAGTTGAATGTCAGGATAATTATTCCCAGATCCACCAGATTTACTATCTGCCTCTTTTAGTGCTTTGTTAATAGAAGAGTTTATTTCTTCGGTTTTACCATAATGTCTAATACTCAATTCATCAAGCTGTGCTTTATAATATTCTTCAACTTTTTCTTCTGCACTTGCCATATATGCCTCCTTATATCCATTCTGCGTATTCAATCCATCTCGATACTACGCCTTAGATATTAGACAAACGTTCTCCTCACGACTCGTATTGTCTGTTTTTGCGTGCGCCCGCAAACAAAACGTGCACCTACGCAAACATACGCAGGTGCGCCTAAAATGTAAACACAAACGGCACGAACACCTTTATGATTGCTCATGCATGAGTGCCTATATACTTATTTATGCCTGCTTATAAAACGCTTCCATATCCTTGGAAAGCTGCGCAAGCGTTGGAGCGTCGGTATATGCCATATGACCGCAATTATACAAATGCCACTCGAGTTTCTCTTTTAATTCGGGAGAAAGGAACTGGCAGGAAATGTCGTGAAGAACATTCCAATAGGTAGTTGCTGCATCGTAGCGACCGCCTAATATGCACACTTTCATGCAAGGATTTCTACGCATAGCAACGCTTATGTCGTATGCAACGTTAGCAGACATGCTTGAACCATCTTTGCCCGGTGTGGTATGTTCCCATTTCCAGTTAACGCCTACGCGATCATAGTTCATAGACATATACGGGGTCTTAAATGAATATCCTAAGGTATTATGACAAAAGTCTCTAAATGCACTTGTCCAGCTTGCCTCAACTGCATCATCAGCAGGATCTTGCGATGCAAACCAAGAACTACTCGACTGAACAGCAACAGGAGCGTCACTTGAATAACGCATATCCAAACGACCTACCACGCGTCCTTGTTCGTACAAAAGATTACGGCGGAAATCGTCTAATGTAATACGTAAATGGCAAGCGCGAATATGAGCCTCGGGTAAGCCAATAAAGTGACTCATCTCTTGTGCAATGCGCTCTTCTTCGTTGACATCAAGACGATCTCCTTGTAAAAGCGCAGGTGCAAGCGTTTTATCGGTCCATGCAAGCGCTTTATCAAACCAAGATTCAATAGTTTCTTGTGCACCTGCTTTACCAAAGAAGTGAGCAGTTGCAGCCATAGTTGGGAGCATGCCTAAATGATAGAGGTCACTACCCTCTTCTACCTGGGCAAAGTCAAAAATAGCAGACAACATGGTCACACCTGCAACTTTGATGTCTTTTTCACCCAAAAGACGCATCAAAACTGCATTTCTGGTAGTTCCGTAAGACTCACCAAACAAATAAACAGGGCTCAACCAGCGGTTATGTTCCTCAAGCCAGGTGGTAATTGCGCGACAAAATGCGTCAGCATCGCCATCGACACCAAAAATAGACGAAGTATCTGCACCTTCGGCAACGGTTGACCAACCAGTGCCCAATGCATCTAAAAATACCAAATCGGTTGAACGCAAAAGGGTGTATGGATTATCTTCAACTTCAATAGGTGTACCAAGATGCTTAACACCATTTGAAACAACACGGCGAGGACCCAAACCACCAAAATTGATAGGAACCGAAGCACATCCAGGACCGCCGTTAAAAGCAAAGGTAACAGGACGTGTGCTTTGCGTTTTTCCATTTTCGTCCAAGGCAAGATAGGACATGGAAAACATATTACCAATAAGCGCGCCTGTATCAGAACGTACATCCACATGAGATGCCTGCGCTTGATAGCTGATCATTTCTCCTGATGTTTCGTGTGATCCACGCCAAACAAGATTTGCAGACGCAGCCTTGGGCAAATCAATTCGCGTTTGCGCAGGAACAGTAATAAAGGCGTCCTTTATTTTTGAAGCACGACTTGAACTTTGTGGCTGAATATTTTGCGCACCAGCAATGCCATCTTGTAATGATTGTGGTGTTGTGTCACTCATAGAAATCTCCTTACTTGCATAACTTTTCAAATCGGATAGGATTACATATATATTTGTATGTTCCCCTATTATACGGGTTAACCTACAAATTTTTAGGTGAAAATGGATAAAGAAATTAGGTGTTCATGTTTACATCGTCTTCTGGCGCATCTGGTGACAATATGCAGTCGATACAAAATACAAACGTCACAGGTCGCATAGGACAAACGGGTCGCATTGCGGCAACAGGGCGTGCTAAAATGCCGTCCATACCACTAAGCGCGTCCATGATGCTGGTAACTTTAGGTATTGTATACGGCGATATTGGAACAAGTCCTATGTATACGCTTAAAGCCATTATGACAGG
>CAMQEO010000041.1 GCA_946999785.1 uncultured Atopobium sp. | reverse complement strand
CGAAACAATTGGTAATGTGCGCGAGAATTTGTGTCTTCACGTCATCGACACAATTACAAGAGTAATACCTTACATATTGGCGATGTGTTTAAGGTATTTAGATATTATAACCTGCTCTTTTATAAATTTGATTGGAAGATGGGATATGGAAGTGTAAGGCAACAAAAACAGCTTTATCTTATTATGGTTAAATCTTCACCCTGTTCCTTCACAGTACGTACATATTTTAGAAACAATTCCTATGGTAGCGAACTTGCACGACCTCATCTACTGTACAGCTAACGACAGAAGACTAGAGCTTACTCTGCGCAAGTGCATATGCCGCGCGCAGCAGCTCATTTCTTTCGCCTAGATTAGGAGCTTCAGCATAAATACGAACTGTAGGCTGTGTACGAGAAGGACGCAGCATAATCCACGATCCATCGTCAAACGCAAGGCGCAAACCATCTGCATGGCTTACTGCACAAGGAGTTTTTTGCGCAATACTTGCAGGGTTCACACCTGGTAGCATAGTAGAAAATGTTTGCATTTTAGCTGGATCGAGACGCAAATCCTTGCGAATATAATCCATATTTCCAAGGTCAGAGCTCATCGTAGTAATAATTGTATGCAGCGGCTCATTTCTCATTTGCAGATAGCGAATTACAAGCAAGGACGCTAATATACCATCGCGCCATATGCCAAAGCGAGGAACGCATATACCTGCATATTCATCACAGGCTAGTAAAACATCACCTTCGCTAAGTTCATCGGCAATGCGAGCATAACCTACCGGTACAATGGTTGTTTCACAGTTCAGGTGTTCAGCAAGGCGACAAATTCTTACTGAGCTTGCCTGTGTGCTCACCACGCGCCCACGCTCACCGCAAAAGCGTACGAGAAAATCAAGAATGCATGGTGCGATAAGGTGAAGTGGCACCTGATGTGCTTCATTATCGATTAAGCTGAAACGCATTCCGTCACCATCATATATAACTGCCACATCAGCGTGCGCTGAACGCAAAACTTCATAACTGTGCTTAGTCCAAGGTTTTATTGGACAGGGATGCACGCCGCCAAAATCGTCGCGCGCGGCTTGACGTGTAGTAATGACTTTACAGCCAAGAGCCTCAAACAATTCGGCAGCAACGCCACTTGTTGCTCCATGCATATAGTCGAGAACAACGGTAAGTGGACGGCACAAACCATGTGGTGCCATACTTTTTACAAAGGCAAGAATCTCTTTTTTGTAGAGTAAGCGCACATCTTGGCGCAAAGAAGATCCCGCACGATCAAGATCTTCTACAGCAATTTCGTGATTGGTAAGTGCCGTGATAAGCTGCTGCGTTTCATCGGGAATTGCCTGCTCAACAAGGCCGTCAAGTTGAGACCATATGTTAGCAGCAACAAGGCCGCCCCCACGCGCGCGTAACGCAACCCCGCCGTAAGTTCCGGCATAATCGGCACCAGAAAGCATAATGCCCAATGCGTAAGAAGAATCGCTCATCATAAAACTTATCATGGGAGTTGTTATCGCATAATTCAAAACGCGAACATGATAGCCCTGATCGGCCATCGTTGCAGCTACAACATAGGCAAGCATACGGGATTTACTTCTGGTATCATAACCAACAAGGATGGTTGAGTGAGCTTTTTCGGCCTCATATATACGAGCAAGCGTTAAAGCAACACTATAAAGAGCTTGGGGTGTCAACGCTTCATCAAAACGAGCATGCCAGCCATTAGATCCAAAATGTACAATATTCATTTCGATTACCTAAAAACATTCCGGCTCGATTGTTACAAAATACAACGATTATAGAATGTGTATGAAACGTATAATGCCAAATCTATGATCGCATGTATTGCTGTTTTCATTGCTGTCTTTATCGTGCTCTCTGCTACAATGCCGATTTTAAAACTGAGAGAGCATCATCATTGAGAGCTTCAATAAACTTTGGGCGAATCTCAGAATTAAGCAGAGCTATACGAGCGTTTGTTGCTGCCCAAGCGGCTGGAGTTCCCGTGTCGCAACCTTCGTTAATGTCAACAACCAGTGCGTACATTTCTTCTTCAGCAAGTACGCGCTCCATAGCATCGGTAAGCTGAATTTCTCCGCCAGCACCCACACCCTGCGTTGCAAGCAACTCCATTACGCGCGGGGTTAGCAAATAACGACCAACGATAAAAAGGTGACTGGGCGCTTCTTCGGGCTTTGGCTTTTCAACCAAACCAGAAATCTTCCAAACAGCACCTTCTTCATCTGAAGCAGCGCCTTCATAGCCTTTAAGCGTGCCCACCTGCTTACCTGCAATGATCCCGTACCTGCTCACCTGATCTTGAGGAACACAAGCAACCGCAATAACAGACGCGCCTGCATGCTCATCTGAAATTTGCTTCATGCGAACGCACATTTGACGATCGGGAACAAAATAATCGCCCAACAACACAAAAAAACGCTCGCCATTTGTGTAAGGTGCTGCACAATGAACCGCATGACCTAGGCCCAACGGCTTATCTTGATATACAAAGTTTATAGGCAAAGATTCAGATTCTTGCACCATTTGAGCTTCTGCGTTCTTTGCTCGATCGTGCAAATACTGCTCAAGTATTTCGTTATGCTGAAAATAAGAATCTATCTGAGGCTTTTCGCGAGAATTGATAATAACTACACCGTCAACGTCATCGGGCTCAAGTGCTTCTTCTACCACATATTGAATAACAGGTTTGTTAAGAACTGGTAACAATTCCTTTGGAGTTACTTTAGTAGCAGGTAAAAAGCGCGTACCAAGCCCTGCCGCAGGAATAATGGCCTTCATAGTGGTTCCTTTCTTACACGGTGATTACACCGACGCACAAATGCATGAATGGGTTTTATGCCTTATTAGTTTGCATAAAAGAATCTGTATGCATAAAAGTTTATACTAACCGTATATCTATTTAATACGGTAGCACAAAACAGACAAAAGTCCTAAAGTCCACGAAAGGTTTTTCTACCAATATGTTCTACTATTCCTCAATAGTTATGCCTTGTTTATCCAGATAGGCAAGCCATCTGTTTTGCGTATCGGTTGAAATAGCGTGCTCCATAAGACAAGCCTCATTATCGGCAATTTCGCTTGCTACACCCAAATCCTGCACCAAAAATGAACGAATCATACGATGGCAGCGCCAAATATGAGCGGCATATTCTCTGCCTGTATTGGTGAGTTGAATGCGACCATAACGATTCTGCTCAACATAGCCGTTTTCTTTGAGAACATTCAGCGCTTTATTAACACTAGCTTTTGAAACTTCAAGTTGATCTGCAACGTCTTTTGAACGAATTCCATCAAAAGCATTTTCTTCTTGCATAATGCGGTATATAGTTTCTAAATAATCTTCGCTCGCCATGGTTAAGCGATGCCACGCGTTTTCTGTCGTGTTGGACATAATCTCTCTCCCTATGCAATAAATCCCCATCCAATATTGCACACTGTAATACGTCTTTAGGACATGTACCACATATAACTATTTTATTTCATTGTAATTAAAGATTTGCGCTCGCACACAGTTTAATCGCTTAAGGAGCGAGTTGTATACATAAAATGACTACATTTCTTCATCTGCTACCTGCAACCTCTGTATATGCGCGCCCAGCTTCTGTAGTTTAGGAACAAAGTTTTCATATCCTCTATCTATATGCTGGATCGCAGAAACTGTAGTGTAACCGTCTGCAACAAGGCCTGCCATCACAAGCGCAGCGCCTCCGCGCAAGTCGGGCGATTTAACATTGGTACCAGAGAAGCGAGAAATCCCGTGAATAACAGCATGATGGCCTTCAAGACGAATATCGGCTCCCATGCGCTGCAGCTCACTTGCAAACATGAAACGGTTTTCAAATACATTTTCGGTTACCACACAACTTGAATTGCCAAGAGCTAAAAGACACACGGTTTGTGCCTGCATGTCAGTGGGGAAACCAGGATATGGCAATGTTTGTATATCAACAGAATTAATAGGTTGCTTGCGTTGAACGCGTACAAAATCGCCTCCCTGTTCAATAGATAAACCCATCATTTCGTACTTTTTAAGTACAAGTGATAAATGCTTAGGATTAAATCCTTTAACTTCTACGGGATCTGCACATAAGCCGCCAAGCGCAATAAATGTTCCCGCTTCAATACGGTCACCAACCACCTTATGACATTCAACAGGATGGAGATCTTCGGGCACGCCTTCAATCTCGATAATAGGCGTACCTGCACCTTTAATTTTTGCACCCATTTCTTGAAGAAAGTTTGCTAGATCCACAATTTCGGGCTCACGAGCAGCGTTTTCTATGGTAGTTATGCCTTGCGCATGCACAGAAGCCATCATAAGATTTTCGGTTGCACCGACACTTGGAAATTCCAAGGAAACTAACGTACCGTGAAGCCCGTGCTCATCCTTGGCGTGAATATTACCGTGGTTAATATCAAAGGTAACGCCTAAGGCTTCCAAACCCAAAATATGCATATCAATTTTTCGTGCACCAATATTGCAGCCGCCTGGCATAGCAACCACTACTTTATGGAAGCGGGCAAGCAGAGGTCCTAAAACAGCTGTTGATGCGCGCATTTGAGCAACAAGATGATAGGGCGCATCCCAGCGGTTAATATTGGTTGTATCAATTTCAAGCTCATGTAAATTTTTTACCGTAATTTTAGCACCTAAATAGGTAAGCACTTTTCCCATTACATGCACATCAGAAATATCGGGCACATTGGTAAGCGTGGTAACGCCAGGAGCCAATATAGTTGCAGCCATAAGCTTGAGCGCGGAATTTTTTGCTCCTTCAACAGCCACTTCTCCTGTTATAGGATAACCGCCTTCAACACGTATGACTTCCATACTTCCTCCTTGAATATACTCATGTCTAAGCTTTAGTATCTATGCGTATTTTACTCCCAAAATGCAGCGAGCGCACATAGTGATGACCACAAAAACAAGCTTAAAATATGCGTGAAGAAGAATAACAAAAGAGCATTGCATATGCAATGCTCTTAAGCGTTATAAACGTAACTTCCGCATATAGTAAACACGAGCGATATTAAACACGGGTGCAGAAACAACCACCTAAAAGTATGAAATACTAACCCTGTCTGAGTTTTTGTTCTTCCTTGAGAAGCATGTTGCACCATTTTATTTTTTGCTCGTAATAGGCGCTACGGTTATCACTGTCATCCAAGTTTTCAAGCGCGTCAAGTGCTTTTTGCCTAGTTTCAGTAACCACATCGGTATCAATATCATTTACAAGACGGGCATGATCGGCAAGAATAATAACGCCATCGGGGCCAATTTCGGCATAGCCTCCCGATACCACAACGTTATCAGTGCCACCGCCGTCCTCGTCAAGATGATGCAAACGTACAACACCGTCACCAAGCGAACAAATTTCGTTCGCATGACCAGGCCACACGCCAAGTTCACCGTTTTGTGTCACCAAAATGAGACTTTTAACGAGACCTTCATATATTAGTTTGTCAGGTCGAACAAATTGGCATGTTAACTCGGCCATGTGATTGTATCTCCCGATTCTTGTACCAAACCCAAATTAGTGTGTGCTATCTTTCATAGCCTCCGCGCGATTGCGTACATCTTCGATGGTTCCCGCGTAACGAAATGCCTGTTCAGGCAAATCGTCACATTCACCGTCAATAATTGCCGCAAATGAACGCACGGTATCCTTTACCGAAACATATTGTCCAGGATTACCTGTAAACTTCTCTGCAACATGGAACGATTGTGACAAGAACTGCTGAATTTTACGAGCACGCGCAACAACGAGCTGCTGTTCTTCGGACAATTCGTCCATACCCAAAATTGCAATAATATCTTGCAAATCTGAATATTGCTGCAAAATCTCTTGAACAGCCATAGCGACACGATAGTGTTCTTCACCAACAATAGAAGGATCAAGTGCCGAAGACGAACTTGCAAGTGGATCTACAGCTGGGTAAATACCAAGCTCGGTAATAGAACGTGATAAAACGGTTGTAGCATCGAGGTGCGTAAACGTTGTTGCAGGTGCAGGGTCGGTTAAGTCGTCAGCAGGAACATATACAGCCTGTACCGAGGTAATGGATCCTTCTTTTGTAGAAGTAATACGCTCTTGAAGATCTCCCATCTCGGTAGCAAGCGTAGGCTGATAACCTACTGCAGAAGGCATACGTCCTAACAATGCAGAAACCTCTGATCCCGCTTGAGAAAAACGGAAAATGTTATCAATAAAGAGTAGAACATCTTGACCTTGATCTCGGAAATATTCTGCAGTTGTAAGACCTGCAAGACCAACACGCAAACGCGCTCCAGGTGGCTCATTCATCTGACCATAGACCAAACAGGTTTTATTAATAACGCCCGATTCGGTCATTTCTAGATAGAGGTCGGTACCCTCACGAGTACGCTCACCAACACCGGTAAATACCGACGTACCACCGTGCTCTTGAGCAAGGTTATTAATCAATTCCTGAATTAAAACAGTTTTACCAACACCAGCACCACCAAACAAACCAGTCTTTCCACCACGAACATAAGGCTCAAGTAAGTCGATGGACTTAATGCCCGTTTCAAAAATTTCGGTTTGAGTAGTTAACTCATCAAATGCAGGAGCTGGATGATGAATAGGATAATAATCAACATCGGAAGGAATACCCTTACCGTCAACTGGCTCACCCATAACATTCCACACGCGACCCAATGTAGATTTACCTACGGGCATCATCATAGGGTGACCTGTATCATGCACTTTAAGACCACGCTGTAAACCATCGGTAGATGACATAGCAACCGTACGCACCACACCTCCAGGAAGCTGTGATTCTACTTCCAAGATTGTTTTGATGCGACCCTGTGGCGTTTGAGCGTCAACTTTAAGCGCTGTATAAATGTTAGGGAGATCCTTTGAGAATTTAACATCTACAACAGGCCCTACAATACGAACAATAACACCTTCACCAACACTGCGGTTATGTTGATTGCGCGCAGCGTTCTCTAAAAGCGTATGTTCATCGTTCATAACTTGTTCCATTAGTTGTCCTCCAATGCGGAAGCACCACCGATAATTTCATTGAGCTCAGTTGTAATAGCTCCTTGGCGCTCACGATTATACGTACGTGACAAACTGTTAAGCATATCTTGAGCACTATCTGTAGCCGATTGCATAGCTCGACGTCTAGCACCGTGTTCAGCAGCAGCACTGTCAAGCAATGCATGAAAGATAACCGTTTTAAGATAGGCTGGCATTAAATCATGAAGCACAACCTGTGCAGAAGGTTCAAAGTCATACAAGGTATACGGCTGTGGTTTTACCGTAGATACCGCCTTTTCAACACGAGGCTGGTTAGGCATACGCAAACGCTCACGGCTCACAGGTAAAAGCTCCTCATACACCACAACCTGATCCACACGGTTTTTAGCATGCCAATACATAAGCATAACACGGTCTATACTTTGCTCAACATAGCCGTTCATTACAAACGAAGCAATACGATCGGCCTCATCACTTGTTGGTTCAGAAGAAATCCCCACAAATGAAACATCAGGCTTAACACCGCGAAATGTAAAGTACTCGGTTGGTTTTCTACCACAAGTAATAAGTGACGTGCCAATCCCTTTTGCATGAAGAGCCTTCATACGATGTTCAACTTCATGCTGAAGCTGTAAATTAAAGCCTCCAGCTAAGCCACGATCAGATGCAATGAGAATAAAAAGAACATTCTTTTCTTCTTCATGAGTAGCCAACAGCGGCTGCGAGGAATCAAAATGAGCGCATGCAACATGAGAGAGCATATTTGTAATGGCGTCTTTATATGCAGCTGCAGCCTCGGCGTTTGCTAGTGCATGTTGAATGCGCGCCGTAGATATCATCGACATCGTGCGCGTAATCTGCATGGTTGACGTAATTGAATTCATACGCCTTTGTAACTCGCGAAGATTTGCCATAAGACGTTACTCCTGCTCCGCGCTCTGCTCAGCTTCTTCGGCTTGAGCTGTATATTCCGCTTGCTCAATAACGTCTACCGAAACCTCTTTATTGGCATGCTTAAGCATAAACCGCTCTTTAAACTCTGTAAGTGCGGCTTTAATTTGTGCTGCAAGTTCATCGTCGATCTTTTGTGCGACAACTTTTTGACGAATGTCGTCGTGCTCAAGTTTCATAAATTCTGCCAGCTCATCTCTAAAGAGAGGAACATGAACAAGGTCGATATCATCGAGGAAATCTTCCTTGGCAGCATAAATAGTAAGAACCTGATCTGCTACGTCAAGCGCATGATAGCGTGGTTGCTTAAGCATTTCGGTCATGTGTGCGCCATGAGTAAGCTGATACTGTGTGGTGGCGTCCAAATCAGAACCAAATTGCGAGAAAGCTTGCTTTTCACGATAACTTGCCAAATCAAGACGAAGCGTACCTGCAACTTGCTTCATAGATTTAATTTGTGCAGCACCACCTACACGAGAAACGGAAATTCCAACGTCTACAGCAGGACGCTGACCCTGGAAGAAGAGGTTAGATTGCAAATAAATCTGACCATCGGTAATAGAAATTACGTTGGTTGGAATATAAGCCGAAACATCGCCCTCTTGAGTTTCAATGATAGGAAGTGCCGTAAGCGAACCTGCACCACGTGCATCACTAAGTTTGCACGCGCGCTCAAGCAAACGAGAATGCAGATAGAAAATATCACCAGGATATGCCTCACGTCCAGGTGGACGATGCAATGTTAACGACATCTGCCTATAAGCAACAGCTTGCTTTGACAGGTCGTCATATACAACAAGCACATGACCACCAGGGTGGTTTTCATCTGCAGGATTACCGTTAATATCGTTATACATAAAGTATTCACCAATAGCAGCTCCTGACATAGGTGCAATATATTGCAAAGGAGCCGAATCAGCTGCGGTAGCTGCAACAATAATTGTTTTATCTAGAACACCTTTTTGATGAAGCGTCTCACGAATAGAAGCAACAGTTGATGCCTTTTGACCAATGGCAACATAAATACAAATCATATCGGTGTTGAGTTGGTTAACAATTGCATCAATAGCAATAGCTGTTTTACCTGTTTTTCTATCACCAATGATAAGCTCACGCTGGCCTCGACCAATGGGAACCATAGCATCTATTGCCAAAAGACCCGTTTGTACCGGCTCGCATACGGGCTGGCGTTCCATAATTCCCGGTGCTTTAAATTCAATCGGACGTTCATGCGTAGTTGGAATTGCACCCAAGCCGTCAATAGGAACACCAAGCGGGTTAACCACGCGGCCAAGCATAGCACGACCAACAGGAATAGACATAACGTGGCCTGTAGTACGGCATTCGTCACCCTCACGAATTGAGTTAACGTCGCCAAATAAAACGGCTCCAATTTCGTCTTCGTCTAGGTTTTGCGCAAGACCATACACGCTTTTACCTGATGACGAGCTCGTAAACTGCAACAGTTCGCCCGCCATAGCAGCTTTAAGACCCGATATATGGGCAATACCATCGCCGACCTCGGTAACAACTGAGGCTTGTTGACGATCTACGGTTGCATTAATTTGTGAGAGTTGACGACGAAGCCCGTCAATTATAAGGTCTGAACTTATTTTGTCAGTCATTACATCTCACTTCCCGTGTACGTTTGAGAAAGTTTCTTTCTAATGGTTGCAAGTTGCGAGCGCACAGACGCATCGTAGCGATTGCCTTTTACTTCAACAATAAGACCGCCAATAATAGATGTATCAACACGTTCTACGAGGAAAACAGGGGCCTTTACAAGCTTGGACATATAGTCACAAACCTTATTGCGAAGCTCATCATCCAAAGCAACAGCTGTGGTAACCGTTACAAACACAGTATTGTCGTGCGTATCTAAAATATGCTTATACGCATTTTCTACGTTAGTTACCAAACCAAGATCGTTTGCATCGTACATCGCACGAATAGTTTCAAAAACCTCAGAAGAAAACTTAGCCGCATGCTTCCACTGCACAAGGTCATCGTTTAAGCGACCTTCTTTTTGTGCGGCATCCATCAATGCGCGCGCGTATTCCTCGGATTTGCGCTCATCGCTATGCTTGCTCTTCGTCATGTTTTGCACCTACCTCATGGAGGTAATGTTCT
>CAMQEO010000040.1 GCA_946999785.1 uncultured Atopobium sp. | reverse complement strand
GGACACTCCTAAACTCTTGGGGTTTTAAGTGCGGGGATCGCCTCGCACCTCCCGATTCCTTATCGGGAGCCTACCTGCAATTTTATAAAAGACAGCTACGTATCTCCTATAAAGTTGCAACGGTAAATGATACCTGTTTCTCTTATAGCATTTGCGCGCTGTTGAACGCATTTACAAAAACATCAGGATAATTCCATATTTCGGGCAGACGTTTGCCTTTTGTCTACTATGTCTTCTTAGCTAAAACAAAAAGTTTTGAGCAAAATTGCAAAAATATCTCGTTTGACACGAGTTTTAGGAGCACCACGACGCATGGTCAAAATCCGCATTATTCGTTTTGCCTGGTAGGATACTTGGGATATTTTGACACGGCTCTCAAATTCACTCAAAAGAGGGACTTCTGCGTCAAAAGCTCGTGTCAAATAAGGTTTTTTTTCGAATTTTAGGAGAAAGGTTTTGTAAGGGCACGCCCGCAGAGACATAGGCACCACAGACACAGATTATGTAATGCGCACGGAAAGTGTACAACGTCACTTCATCCTTAAATTTTGTAACCTCAGCCCAGGTAATCACATGGATAAGAAATTCTATGTCACAAATCGAAAACATGCTATTCAGCATTATTTTAAAATCGGCTATAATATTTTCACTATTGACAGACAGGAGGGGTTGTTATGCTCCGTATTGAACATCTCACAAAATCATACAAGCCAGCACAACAGGGTTTTCTTAAAAAACTTGCTCTCAAATTTAAAAAACAAGCCGCAGATGACGCCTCAAAGTCTGAGTGCGAACTTGAGACATTCGCAGTACGTGACTTATCCTTAAACGTTGAATCCGGTGATATTTTTGCCTTTATCGGTCCTAACGGTGCAGGTAAAACAACCACCATTAAAAGTATTGTGGGCATCCACTCCTTTGACAGCGGCACCATTACCATCGACGGTCATTCTATTGTGGATGAGCCTCTTGCCGCCAAGCAAATTTTTTCTTATTTGCCCGATAACCCCGAGATTTATAACTATGTAAGCGGTATTCAATATCTGCGCTTTGTTGCCGATATGTATGGGGTTGACCCGCGCCTTGCGCGCGAGCGTATGCACAAGTATGCCGATATTTTTGAGCTCACCTCAAAACTTAATATGCGTTGTGCCGATTATTCTCACGGTATGAAACAAAAAATTGCTATTATTGCATCGCTTTTGCATAACCCTCGCTTGCTTGTGCTCGACGAGCCTTTTGTAGGTCTTGACCCCGAAGCAACGCTTCACTTTAAGGAAATCATGCACGAGATTTGCCAAGCAGGTGGTGCTGTATTTTATTCTACGCACGTTTTGGAGGTTGCCGAAAAACTCTGCAACAAAGCTGCCATGATTAAAAATGGTCGCCTTGTAGCGCAAGGAACTATGTCTGAGCTTACTCACAATACATCGCTTGAGACGCTTTTTATGAACGAGCTCGCAGACGATTCCGCAAGCCTTGTAACAGGTGAGGCCGCTGTATCTACACGCGAAAACGCAAGCACAGATGAGCCCAGTGATTTATCTGACGCAGCAACCTCGAACACCAGTGCAGAATAGATGTGATCATGATGCCACACACGTTAAAACAAATATATTCCATCATTAAGATGGGTCTTATTGAGAATTGGACTAAAGCTTTTAGCTCAAAAAGAAGAGGCAATACAAAGGCATTCATCAACCCTGCCATACGAGGCATAATTGTGGCGGTTGTTGTCCTTGTGCTGCTTATGCAAGCCTTCATCGGCTTCTTTAATAACCTTATAGAACTCATGGGCCCACAGATACTCCCAAGCGCGGCTTTTATATGCGCTTTTCTTTCTATATTGATAACCGACTTTTTGAGCCTTGGTTCCGCCCTTTTTGAAACAGGACGTTACCAGCAGCTTAAAACTATGCCCATATCGCAGCTGACCATTGCTTGGGCGCGGCTTATAGACGCATTAAGCGGATCATTTATTTCTGCACTTATCTTTATGTTATGCGGCGTTATTGCTTGGAGTGCTCACGTCGACATACTAAGTCTTATACGGCTTGCCGTTTTTGGCACTATTCTAGTACCACTTTATACCTCAATTTTTTCCATCCTGTGTTTTTGCGCTGGATATGCGCTTAAACGCAAGTTTCGCGGTGGACACATTTTTGTGATGGCATTGGTAACATGCATAGTTATCGTACCAGCTATTATTATTGGATACAGCCTTGCTATTCCCGAATTACAAAGCTTTATTCTTCCTTATCTTAACTCTATTACCACGGTGCTTTCGTTTGTTGATGTCTTTGCCGCAGCTTGCATGGGTGACATATTAGCCCTTGCCAAACTTGCTGTACCAATTATGGTTATCTACACGATTTTTTCTACATGGCTTGCTAGAAATCTTGACTCACTCATTGCGCTTAAAGATGTAAGGGTACAAACGCGCTCATTTTCTTTTGAGGAAGCCCGTACAAACGATACGCACACACAGACGAACAAGCAAACGGACAACCTACTACGCGCAATTGTAATAAAACACCGACGCATGGTTGCGCTCATAAAAAAAGACGGACTCTTCCTGCGTCACAGCTCGGCAGTTGCAATGAACGTACTCATAGGTCCACTTTTTGGTTTAGCAGCGGCAAGCTGTCTCTGTCTATTTCCCTATATAAACCATATGGAAGGCCACATATTGTGCGCGGTTGTAGCATGTATTCCCATTTATACCAACTTAGCACCGGCTAGCTTGTATGCTATCACGTTGGAAGGCAACAAATGGTGGCACCTTCAAACGATGCCCTTGCTCGCGCGCGACATTATGCGTGCAAAACTTATCGCGGCAACTACTCCTATAGGAATTACGCTTGCGATAGAAGAAGTGCTGTATAACATTTTTCTGCCGCTGACCTTGGCAGAACGTTTTGCGTTGCTAATAATGCCGTGTGTCTCGATTGCGTTTCTTTCTGTGTGCGCTTTGGCAATTGACGCTAGCGACCCCAATTTTAGCTGGGACGATACTCACGAAATTGCACACGCGTTCAAAAAACAAAAATGGACGTTGCTACTTTTTGTCCTGTGTTATATTTGCATTGGAATTACGGCTCTTGTTTGTTTCAACCCCTTAGGCGAGTTTTTTGGTGGCGATACCACCTATGTTACCTGCACCCTGTTAGGAGCTGCAATTTTATTGGGGATAGCGTACTTTGTGTACGACCACTTAATGAACGCTCCTTTGGTAGAAGGATAATCGAAGCATGGCGTTGTATTGCTTGTGACATATGTTTGCACGCTTCGTGTCCGCACGCCATATGTTCACACAATATGTACTTTCACGCGGAATACGTCCACACGACATACGTTTCCACTGCATACGTTCCACCGCATGGTTTCGTGTAACATTCGCTCCAACAGATATACTTTCGCAACACACATATGAAAATTAGACAACTTACCATAGAGCTACAACCATAACAACTATTGTCAACAAAAAAAAGCTCCGAAGCGCGTATTGCTTCGGAGCTTTCACATGCATATATGCAGATAAAGTTATTTGATCTCGGTACCAGTTTGACGAGAAATTCTCACCTTTGTACCGTCTTCAAGAACCTTAAATCCGCAGCGGCAAGGCTTGTCGGTAGAAGGATCAATTAACGCAACGTTAGAAGCGTCGATTGCAGCCTCTTTCTCAACAATACCGCCTTGTTGATTTGCCTGCGTTGGCTTTTGAGCTTTTTTAACCACTGCAACGCCTGCAACAACAACTTTGTTTTCGGAAGGCAAAGCACGAAGAATTTCACCGCGCTTACCTTTGTCCTTACCCGAGATGACCTGAACTTGGTCTCCCTTTTTGAATTTCAATTTAGCCATGAGCATCTCACTTTCTAAAGCGTCTCAGGAGCAAGCGAGACGATCTTCATGTACTTGTGATCACGCAGCTCACGAGCAACGGGTCCAAAGATACGTGTACCTTTAGGCTCACCTTGCTTGTCAACCAAAACGCAAGCATTCTGATCGAACTTAATATAGCTGCCGTCTTTACGACGAGTTTCTTTTACAGTACGAACGACAACGCAGCGAACAACGTCACCCTTCTTTACTGAACCACCTGGGGTAGCCTCCTGCACGGCGCACATAATGACGTCGGCAAGGCCAGCATAGCGGCGCTTTGAGCCACCCAAGACTTTGATGCATTTGACGCGCTTAGCACCGCTGTTATCAGCGACGTTGAGCATGGTCTCCATCTGAATCATTGCTGTTCCTCCAACCCCTCCTCGCTTAGTATGTAGCACGTACACACTAAAACGAGATGGGCATCACAAATCGTTATTTAGCGCGCTCCACAATTTCGACAAGACGCCAGTGCTTAGTTTTAGATAAAGGACGAGTTTCCATAACGCGAACTTTATCACCAAGAGCACTTTCGTTGTTCTCGTCGTGAACATGAAGCTTCTTACTGATAGTCATCATTTTGCCATACTTAGGATGGTGTTTACGATACGTAATTTGCACCGTGATGGTCTTGTCGCCGGAAAGCGAGATGACCTCACCGGTGCGGACCTTACGTGCATTCCTGCTTTCGGTATCTGCCATAACTTATCTCTCCTGCAACTAGTTGTTTGCAGCTTTAGATGCTGCAAGTTGACGAGCACGTAACTCTGTTTGAACGCGCGCAATGTCGCGCTTAACAGCTTTTACACGAGCGGTGTTGTCGAGCTGGCTGGTTGCCATCTGAAAACGCAGATTAAAAAGCTCAGAACGACCGTCTTCGAGTTTTTGAGCGAGCTGCTCATCGGTCAGCTCACGAATTTCGGTGTATTTCATGTTGTCTACTCCTCCACATCCGACGTGGCACGGGCAACAACCTTGGTCTTGATAGGCATCTTGTGCTGTGCAAGACGCAATGCTTCTTTAGCCACTTCTTCAGACACGCCGTCGATTTCAAACATGATACGACCAGGTTTAACGACCGCTACCCATTCCTCTGGGTTACCTTTACCAGAACCCATACGAGTTTCTGCAGGTTTCTTAGAAATCGGCTTGTCCGGGAAAATTGTAATCCAAACTCTACCACCACGTTTCATGTAACGGGTGATTGCAATACGAGCTGCCTCAATTTGACGATTGGTAATCCAATGAGCTTCAAGAGCTTGAAGTCCATAGGAACCAAAATGCAGTTCAGTATTACCCTTTGCATGGCCCTTCATGGAGCCGCGCTGTACTTTACGGTGAAGAACGCGCTTAGGTGCCAGCATTAGCGACTCCTCCTCTCATTGCGACGACGAGGACGGCTTGTTCCCTCTAATGCAGGGTTAGGAGCACTTTGTCCTGGAAGTTTCTCGCCTAAATAAATCCAAACCTTAATGCCTACTGCGCCCATAGTGGTGCTTGCAGTAGCTTGTGCATAATCAATCTTGGCACGAAGAGTGTGCAGAGGCACGCGGCCTTCACGCGACCACTCAACACGACCCATCTCGGCACCGTTCAGACGACCAGAGCATTGAATACGAATACCCTTAGCGCCAGCCTTGGTGGCACCTTGAACTGCTTTTCTTACAGCACGGCGGAATGCAACACGGCCTTCCAACTGCTCTGCAATACGGTCAGCAGTAAGTTGTGCGTCGAGATCGGGTTGTTTAATTTCTACAACTTCGACATTAACGTCGCCTTTGCCAACCTTGGCAATTTTTTGAACATCTTTGCGCAGATCATCGATCTCGGTACCTTTTTTACCAATTACAATACCAGGGCGCGATGTTAAGATGACGACTTTAACCTTGTCGCCGGCACGCTCAATTTCAACGCGAGAGAGAGCTGCAGAAGCAAGACGCTTCTTGAGATACTTACGAATTTCAAGATCGCTACCGACATTTTGAGCATAGTTATTTTTGCCTGCATACCAGCGAGAACGCCATTGCTCGGTTATACCCAAACGAAAACCGGTTGGTTGTACTTTCTGACCCATACTATCTCTACGCCTCCTTTCCAGGTGCGACGACGACCGTAATGTGGCTCGTGCGCTTGTTAATACGAGAAGCTGAACCTTTAGCGCGAGGACGAATACGCTTAAGCGTAGGTCCTTCGTTTACATAAGCTGCTTTAACAACGAGCGTACGAGCGCGCAGGTTGTGATTGTTCTCGGCATTTGCTACAGCAGATTTTAAAACCTTAGTAACAGGCTCTGCAGCAGCGCGTGTAGAGAATTGAAGTGCTTCCAAAGCACGGTCAATAGACTTGTTGCGAATTAAATCAACAACCATACGTGCTTTACGAGGTGCCATGCGAACAAACTTAGCTGTTGCTTTTACCTCTTGAACTTGAGTGTTAGCCATAAACGTTTACCCCCTTTATGCCTTGTGGCCGCGGAAGGTACGAGTTGGAGCAAATTCGCCCAACTTATGACCAACCATAGACTCGGTAAGATATACAGGGACATGCTTACGACCATCATGGACAGCAATGGTGTGTCCTACCATCTCGGGAAAGATGGTTGAAGAACGTGACCACGTTTTAATGACGTCTTTTTTTCCTGCCTCGTTCATAGCGGCTACGCGCGCAAGGAGGCGAGTCTCCACAAACGGGCCCTTCTTGAGACTTCTGCTCATTTTGTAAATCTCCTCTTACTTAGGTATCCAACTATTTAGAACGACGACGACGAATGATGAGGCGGTTTGAAGCCTTCTTCGGGTCACGAGTCTTGTAACCCTTGGTTGGTTTACCCCAAGGTGTAACAGATGGACGACCAGAAGTGTGGTTCTTACCTTCACCACCACCGTGTGGGTGGTCTACAGGGTTCATAACCGTACCACGAACGGTAGGACGAACGCCTGCCCAGCGACGACGACCAGCTTTACCAACAACAATGTTGGAGTGATCGGCATTGCCAACTTCGCCGATAGTTGCACGACAAGTGAGCAAAACGCGGCGAAGCTCAGATGACGGCATACGCAAAACTGCATAACCGTTATCTTTACCCATGAGCTGAATTGAGGTTCCAGCTGCACGTGCCATAGCTGCGCCTTTACCAGGTTGGAACTCAACAGCATGGATGAGCGTACCTACTGGAATCTCGGACAGAGGCATCGTGTTACCAGGTTTAATATCTACATCTTTTGATCCAGAGAGAACCTGATCTCCAACGTGCAAGCCTTCGGGGCATAAGATATATGCCTTTTCACCATCTACATAGTGAAGAAGTGCAATGCGAGCAGAGCGGTTTGGATCGTACTCGATAGTAGCAACTTTTGCAGGTACATCGTCTTTACGACGTTTGAAGTCTATTCTTCTGTACTTGCGTTTGTTCCCGCCACCTTGGTGACGAGTAGTAATGCGACCGTTGTTGTTACGACCACCTTTAGACGAAAGTGGCTCAAGAAGTGACTTCTCGGGCTCAGTGGCTGTAATCTCTGCAAAGTCAGAGACGGTTTGCCAACGTCTACCAGCACTCGTAGGCTTGAGGTGCTTTACTGCCATACTTTTCTTCCCTTCTTTCCGTTGGCCGATAAGCCTAGGGATTATCTTATCGACACCGGACTACCACGTTGCCGCGCGTATCCATAACGCGCGACTAAGTACCCGCTTTGTTAAAAAGCGGGCACTTGTTTACTCTTCAGAAGCTGCAGAGGAATTTGCAAATACCTCAATTTGCTCGCCTTCGGCAAGCGTTACAACAGCTTTTTTCCACTTACGGGTTTTGCCAGCAACATAACGAACGCGTTTTGTCTTAGGCTGAACCCACATTGTGTTTACTTTGGTAACGTGTACATTAAAAAGTTTTTCTACTGCGCTTGCAATCTCTTCTTTAGGAGCGCTTGCAGCAACTTCAAATGTATACTTTCCAGAACTCATCAAATCGAACGAACGCTCTGATACAACTGGACGAATAATTACTTCATAGGCACAAGTCATTAGCTGAGCGCCTCCTCAAGTTGTTTAGCTACATCAACAGTCATAACAAGAGCAGCATTATCGACAAGAATACGAGTGTTAACTTCGGATGAAGCATAGATAACTACCTTAGGAAGGTTTCTAAACGAAAGGTAGGTTTCAACATCATCATCGTCTACAACAAGCGTAACGCGCTTATTTTGAAGCTCAAGAGCCTTGATAATAGCAGCAGCTTGTTTAGTAGAAGCTTTTTCAAAAGCGAATTTATCAAGAACAATAAGTTCGCCGTCGGCAAGTTTGCCAGAAAGAACGCTTTTCATAGCAAGTTTTTTCTCTTTGTTGTTGCTACGAAGTGCGTGTGAGTGAGGAGTGGGGCCAAATACAACGCCACCGCCTACCCATTGAGGTGCACGAATTGTACCTTGACGTGCGCGTCCAGTACCTTTTTGGCGGAACGGCTTTACACCACCGCCAGAAACGGCAGAACGATTTTTAGTTGAGTGCGTACCCTGACGAAGGCATGCTTCGTATGCAACAACAACTTGATGCACAACAGGGATATTGGGCTCAATACCAAAAACGTCGGAAGAAAGCTCAAGTGTATCTGCGCTTTTCCCTTCTACGTTTTTTACTTCAATCTTTGACATCTTAATCTCCTTGGTAGCCTAGGGTTTGCTTTGGGCCTTAGGCCATACGGATCGAGACAAGAGCATTTTTGCCGCCAGGTACAGCACCTTTAACGAGCATAAGATTTTGCTCTTCGTCGATACGAACAAGCTTAAGATTTTTTACAGTTACACGCTCATCGCCCATGTGACCAGCCATGTGCAATCCTTTACGAACGCGTGCAGGATATGAACACTGACCAATGGAACCCGGCTCGCGTTGGTTGCGTGAACCGTGAGCTTTAGGACCACAAGAGAAGTTCCAGCGCTTAATGGTTCCCTGGAAACCTTTACCCTTTGAGGTACCAATTACATCTACAGCAGCTACGTCTGCAAAATCTTTAACGGTGACAACGTCGCCGCATTTGTGATCTTCGCCGTTTTCAACGCGAACTTCTGCCAAATAACGAGCAGGCTCAACGTTGTGAGCTTTAAAGTGACCAGCCAAGGGTTTGTTAACGTGCTTAGCTTTAATGTCACCAAAGCCAATTTGAACAGCGTCATAGCCGTCTGTAGCTTTGGTCTTAACTTGTGACACCGTGCAGGGACCGGCTTGAATTACCGTTACGGGAACGATGTTATCGTTCTCGTCCCATACTTGTGTCATACCGATCTTGCGACCAAGAATCGTTGTGACCATGTGTTTTCCTAACCTTCGGTGGTCATGAGACGTTTCGTTAGCTTGCGCGCGTATGCGTGCTTATGCGTGCATTAAACTCACATAATAAGGTCTAAAAAACCTTACGCCTGCTAACAAGTGCACCCTACACTTTCCTCAGCGGACCACAACGTATATATGCTGCTTGACCTTGGCATTTGTTGCGAGCAGTTGTCTTTAACACAGGATAAGACAAGCAACAAAATGCTAAATATCCATAAAAATGCAGCTTTATTAGTCTACTAACTTTGGGGGCTGAACGCAAACTTTCACGAATAACTCATATTTTTGGTCGTTTTGTTGTATTATCTATAGTAATTTGTAGTGACGACAACGTTTGCTGCATGGCGACCCACGCCGCTATGCTACATGCAAACTCACGCGCTGCAAATAATAACTTTGGTTTTGCTTGCTTGAAGAGGCAAAATTGTTATAGCAACTGTATCGCGCAACGCATATTGTTGTGCGCCAAAAGAAAGGCTTGGCTAGCCCATGAGTACACCGTGGCAAGTTCTCTATCGTTTGAATGCAACTCAGACGAATATGCAGGATCATATTCATGTAAACAGTCCGTGCAAACTAACCTGTGATGCGCTCCAGATTCTTAATAACACGCAAACCCATAAAACGTTTTTGCAGCTTAAGATTTCAAACCCACTTAATGTGCCACAAACCTCATGTGCAGCTAGCATTACCTTACACGCGCGCGACGGTCAAGACTATGTTTTCCCACAAGAGCCTCTTACACTTTCGCTTGACGAGCACGCTTCGTTTGAAATGGAACCGCTTGAGATTTCTGTTCAAGATATTACGAGTGCAGATGTATATATGTGGCAAAATGCAGATGCTCATGAGTCTAATTCCATAGAATCTGATGCGCTTGAATCAGCTGTTAATCCTGCTGCTGGTGTGATGCCCGAAGCTGTTAATCCTGCTGCTGGTGTGATGCCCGAAGCTGTTAATCCTGCTGCTGGT
>CAMQEO010000039.1 GCA_946999785.1 uncultured Atopobium sp. | reverse complement strand
GTGGCCATAAGCGCGTTGTACCCATCAACCACAAGAAGCGGCAAATGAGCAAACGCAGGGCGGCAAATCAGCTGCAGCGATTGTTTGGCTCGCCGAGTAGCTGCTTTTGCAGATTCCGCTTGCGTTTTGCGCCTTTTAGAAGGCTCATTTGTATGCTGATTTTTATGACGACTCATAACTGTTTCCGTATGTTAGCAAATTCACACGTACATACGCCCAAGCTTAAGCAGAAAACGTATTCTGGCGCATCCATTCATAACACATAACCGTTGCAGCTTGCGCAACATTAAGCGATTCAATGCGGCCGCGTTGAGGAAGTTTGCAAATAAAGTCACACTTTTTTTGTACAAGCGACGAAATACCGTTTTCTTCTGAACCCATAATCAAGCAAACTTTCCCCGTGAAAGGAGCATCCCATACTGTTTGCTGTGCATGTTCACTGGCTCCAATAACCCAAAAACCATGCTCTTTGAGCTCATCAATTGCGCGCGCTAAATTAACAACCTGCACAATAGGCATATGAAGCACCGCTCCTGCTGAAGTTTTATACGCTCCCACACCAACCGATGCACACCGTGCATTTGCGATGATGACACAAGACGCACCCACAACTTCGGCAGAACGAACAATAGCGCCAAAATTGCCTTCATCAACTACATGGTCGAGCAGCACAACAAGCGAAGCTTTTTTTTGATTGGCAGCTTGACAGGTGGTATTCGTGGAGCTGGCTTCTTGGTCACTTGTTTCTTGACCGTCATAGCGCGCAGAATTTGCGGCTAGCTCGTCAACATCTGGCTCACACATACCTTTGCGGTCAATAGTGGCAAGCACATCACTTAACTCGGCATATGCAAAAGGCTCCGTTTCAAACATAACGCCTTGATGAGCGCCGTGCGAACTTAATGCATCCATAGAAGACTTTTTAACATATTCGCACGAAATACCACGTTCACGAGCCCAAGCAACTAAACGCTCAACATCGGCTGTTTGCAACGTTGCATTCATATTTTCTTGTACAAGGAGCTTTTTAAGAGGTAAGTGAGCCTCAAGAGCCTCAAAACACGCGCGTCTACCCTCAATCATGCCCGCGCGCGAACCACGTCCACGCCGCGGACGCATGTGTGTTGAAAGCGTATCCGAACTGCGCTTTTGAGATGAAAAAGAACGCATGCTCACACTCGAAGAATGTGCACGCACACCTTGCTCACCAACTGCACGCGCGCGCTTTTTGTAAGGTGCGCCCTTTTCGCTTGAAGTAAAACGGACATTTTGCACATTCTTATTCTTTTTTGTTGGCTTTTTAAAATTGCCTCGTGCATTATGTGTTTGAACCATCATGTATTCCTCATCAGCAAGTGTTTGATAACCGGTAAATTTAAGCAAACACGGCGTCTTTATCAATTAGTTTTTAACCTTAATGCGCGTACCGTTAGCGGTATCTTCTACCATCAGCCCCAGCTCTGCGATGCCATCACGTATGGCATCGGCGCGCGCCCAGTCTTTATTGCTCCGAGCTTCTGCACGTGCCAAAATAAGCAGCCGCGCTGCCTCTTCGCAGCCAGAAGCGCTCTGTTGGGTAACCTTTTGTGCTAAGTCAATAATTTCGGCAGGAAGTTCAGATGATTTAGATTCAAGCGTAATGCCTAAAACCGAGCAGAGTTCGCAAAGCATATCGGCACAACGAAGCATGGGAGCCACAGAGGGATGAGCACCTGCTTCTTCGAGATATTTGTTTGCGTGCGCCATAAGATTAAAAATAGCGGCAAGCGCACCTGCGGCGTTAAAGTCGTCGTCCATTTGCATATCAAATTCTGTTTGAGCATGGTCAACTGCATTGCCAAGAGCCTGTTCTGCTTTGCCTAAGGCACCCGACTCTCCCGATTGCTCTGCCGACCAGCGTAAGTTTTCTACGCAACCAATGAGTTTTTGCAGGGTTCCACGCGCGCCGTTAAGTCGTTCAAACGAAAAATCAAGTGGTGCACGGTAATGTGTTTGCAGCATAAGTAAGCGCACCGCATCGGCAGGATAGGCGTCAAGAACTTCTTTGAGCGTGTAAAAATTACCCAGACTCTTTGACATTTTTTCTCCGTCTACACGCAACATACCTGCATGCATCCAATAATTTGCCAAAGGCTTGCCCCATGCACAGCTTGCCTGCGCGTTTTCGTTTTCATGATGCGGAAACATAAGATCTTGTCCGCCGCCGTGAATATCAATAGGCGTTCCTAGATACCTGTGTATCATAGCGCAGCATTCGGTATGCCAACCAGGGCGTCCCTTGCCCCAAGGACTATCCCAACTGGGTTCAGAAGGTTTTGCGGCTTTCCACAATACAAAATCAAATGGGTCACGTTTAGCATCGTTAACCTCAATGCGCTCACCTGCACGCATGTCATCAAGCTGTCTTCTAGAAACTACACCGTAGCTGTGGTCGCTTCGTACCGAAAAATATACATCGCCGTTATCGGCAACATAGGCATGGCCTTTATCAATAAGTGTTTGAATCATTGCCTGCATATGCTCAATTTCTGCAGTTGCACGAGGCCGAATGTCGGGATCCAAAATCCCAAAGCGATGCATTTGCTCGATAAACGCACAAGAATATGTTTTTGCAAGCTCTTCTGCCGAAATGCCTTGCTCATTGGCTCGATTGATAATTTTGTCATCAACATCGGTAAGATTTTGAGCAAATACAACAGCAAAACCTTTGTACTGTAAATACCGACGAATAATATCAAACGACAAAAACGTGCGTGCGTTTCCTATGTGAATTTGGTCATAAACAGTAGGTCCACACACATACATACGAACGCGATTGGATTCAAGAGGTATAAACTCTTCTTTTTTGTGCGTTTTACTATTGTAAATTAGCATGTGAACTCCTTGTTATACAACCGTTACTTCAAAGATATAGCGGTTACCACTTTACTGTTTAATCTTAGCGCACACGTTTTCATCAAGCAAAACGCACGCCCATGCGGCTATACCTTCTGACCTGCCAACAAAACCTAAGCCTTCAGTAGTAGTTGCTTTAATGCCTATATGTTCAAGCGGTATATCCATAACCTCTGCCAATTTTTTGCGCATAAGCTCGCGATATGGCGAAATCTTAGGCGCTTGAGCAGCAATGGTACAATCACAATCAACAATTACAAAGCCGCTTTGTTTAAGAAGTCTTACAACCTCATGCAAGAGCTTACACGAATCGGCGTTGTCATATGCAGGATCATCGGGCGGAAAAAGCTGCCCAATATCGCCTAGACGCGCTGCGCTTAAAAGCGCATCCATAAGCGCATGCACACAAACATCTGCATCGGAATGTCCCCATAATCCACGCTCATATGGTATGGTAACACCCCCAATAACACAGGGTTTATCTTTGGTAAATGCGTGAACGTCAAAACCGTGCCCTATCCGCATGATATCTCCTTGCTATGAGTCTTGCGTGCTAAAACGTTGTTCTAACAACGTTTTTGCAACGGCAAAATCTTCGGGAAGCGTTATCTTTATATTATCGCGCGGACTTTCAACGCACACCACATCTCCAAACATTTGTTCTACAACCGAGGCATCATCAGTAACGCTGCGCTTGTGTGCAAGGGCATATTCGTGCGCTTTACAGATAATTTCTCGCTTAAAAACCTGCGGAGTTTGTGCCGACCAAAACAGTGCTCTATCAGGCGTTGAGATAATGCGTGTGCCTTCAACCGTTTTAAGCGTATCGCTTACTGGAAACGCGCAGATTGCACCTGCTATACGAGGCGTGGTGCGCAATTTGTTGATACAAGCCTCTATGGTATCAACTTTAATAAGCGGACGCGCGCCATCGTGAATAGCCACGAAATTAAAGGTAGAAGGTACGTGGCGCAAGCCTTCGTACACGGAAAGTTGACGCGTAGCTCCAGCATGAGCAAACACAATGGGTTTTTGTGTATGCAAATGGCAAACCACACGCTTTTCCATTTCTAATTGACGCTCGGCAGCACAAACAATAACCACACAGCCCACCGAAGGTGCGTCTACAAAAGCACGTATTGCCCAATATGAAATGGGATAACCGCATAAGGTGGTGTATTGTTTTCCGCGCGCGTCTCCAAAACGAGAGCCCGTACCACCAGAAGCTATAACGGCGCAGGTATCTGCTGTCATGCGCGTTTGCCCCACATACGATATAAACTATCAGCCAAAATTGAAGGGTTATCCACACCAAGTTCATCGAGCTTAGAGGGGTTTTGTTCAATATCATCCAAAAGTTGTTGCAGTGAGCCAAACTCATCTACAATCTTATCTGCCATGCCTTTTCTAACTACCGAAACATTAGAAAGCGTTCTTAAACCAAGTGGAACCATAATTGATTCCTCGCCTTTGTTTTCAAAACCAAGAAGCTCGGCTATTTTATCGGATGCATGCAGCTGCGAATTTGAAATTTCGTGCAACTGCTTACGAATACACTGCGCGTGCTCTTCGGACGAATCTTTTGCATAATCTCTAATAAGCAGCGTGTAATCGCTTGACGCATTACCAATAAACTCTTCACGCTGCATTTCAATGGTTTTGCCCTCGCTACCAAGTTGCAAAATAATGTCGCTTAATTGCTCGGAAACGGTCATAAGCACTTCAAAAAGATAGATGGTATCTGCAATATCAGAAAGCGTTACATAATCATCAAGCTCAAGTGTAGTAAGACGCAAAAGAGCACGGTCAAGTTGTGCGCGCGTGCTTTGCATAGAAACCAACATTTGGTTAACCGAACTCATAAGTTCTGGAACCGATTGAAGTTGATGTCCGTGACCGTCCACGTATAATGCAACCACTTGTCTGCGTTCAGACACCGAAATAACCACCGCTTTGGTGAGCAAACTCATACGCGCTGCTGTACGATGGCGCATACCTGTTTCGGACGTGGGAAGCGAAGGTGAGGGATTAAGATGATAATTTGCGCGCAAAATCTTAGTTAATCCGCGGTCAATGACAATAGCGCCATCCATTTTTGAAAGTTCAAACAAACGATTTGCCGTAAAAGAGATGTCTAAGCGAAAGCCATCATCACCTGCCGCCAAAACATTGTCCGTGTCGCCAATACATATAAGAGCACCAAGATGACCTGCTAAAATCATATCAAGCGCAAAACGCAAAGACGTGCCTGGTGCTGTTTTGCGAATGGCATCACGCAAGCGTGCTTTAGTATCTTGCGCATCCTCAGGTGTTTGAGATGTGCTCATGGCATCTCCTTTCCTTGGCTTATGCTCTTACACGATTGATGGAGGCGTTGCCATGGTTTAACAAACATACAACGCCTTCAAAACGTCTCCTTCATTTTGGCATGGATTTCTTGGTGGCCACAACCATTATATAATTGTTGCTCACGCAAACGCTTACAAAGTTTGCATGCGAATATAAACTCGCATGTTTCTACTCGCTGTATGCCCCACCACTTGCATTTTGCGTGCCCACATAAGAAACACTGCGTTCATGCGACACATGAGGTTCCGCGTCTGCAAGTTGTGACCCTCGCGCACGTAAAGCTTGTAGCTTTTGTAAGTCGGCTTCGCGCTTTTTGAACACAAGCTCATGCTCCTGCGCGTCAACGTACACCTCATCGCCTGCGTTCCACTTATGCTCAAGCAAGTCTTCGGCAAGACGATCCTCGACCAAACGTTGGAGCGTACGACGCAAAGGACGTGCGCCGTAAATAGGATCGGTACCTTTTTGAGCAATTAAATCACAAGCAGCGTCGCTCAGCGTAAGCATAATGTGCTCTTGTGCAAGGCGGTATGCCAGCTGAGAAACCATAAGCTCCACAATTTTTCTGAGTTCTTCTTTGGAAAGCGTGGTAAAGACGACGATTTCGTCAACACGATTAAGAAATTCTGGCCTAAACGAGCGCTTAAGCTCGCCTTTAACGCGCGATTTTATTTCTTTGTATGACAGGCCGTCATCACCTTGGGAACTAAAGCCCATAGGAGAAGTGTGTGCAATCTCGCGTGCTCCAATATTTGAAGTCATGATAATAACCGTGTTGGCAAAGTCAACAACACGACCTTGACCATCGGTTAGGCGACCTTCCTCCAAAATTTGAAGCAAGATATTAAATACATCTGGATGCGCTTTTTCTATCTCATCGAACAAAACCACCGAATACGGACGGCGGCGAACAGCCTTGGTGAGCTCTCCACCTTGATCGTAGCCAACGTATCCTGGAGGTGCACCCACAAGCTTAGAGACCTCGTGTTTCTCCATAAATTCAGACATATCAAAGGAAATAAGCGCATCTTGTGTGCCAAACAAAAACTCTGCTAAAGACTTAGCAAGCTCTGTTTTTCCTACACCTGAAGGACCTAAAAATATGAACGAGCCGCCAGGGCGCGCAGGGTCTTTTAGAGGCGAGCGCGAACGACGAATAGCGTGCGCAACCTTTGCCACTGCTTCTTTTTGGCCAATAAGGCGTTTATGCAGCTCTTGTTCGCAGCGGAGTAATTTTTCTGACTCTTTTTCTGTGAGACTCGTAACAGGAACACCAGAAATATCCGATATAACACGAGCTATATCATTTACGTCAACATTTTGTTGCTCGGACGCGCGCGATTTCTCCCAGTCTTTTACCGCATGGGCAATCTTTTGCTCCAAAGATTTTTCGTCATCTCTTACCGATGCCGCATCCTCGTAATTTTCGCGCGCCAGCAAGCGCTCCTTTTTTTCTTTGAGCTTGTTAAGCGCAGTGCGCATAGCAACTATCTCGTGCGGCTCGTGACGTTTAACCACCGATTTACGAGCCCCTGCTTCATCAATCACGTCAATTGCCTTATCGGGCAAAAACCTGTCTTGAATATAGCGATGGGAAAGACGCGTAGCCTCAACTAAAGCATTTTGCGTGTAATGGACGTGATGAAACGCTTCGTAACGCGCGCTTAAACCTTTAAGTATCTGCAACGTTTGAGAAACCGTGGGCTCACAAACCTCAACAGGCTGAAAGCGTCTCTCTAAAGCTGGATCTTTTTCGATGTGTTTGCGATATTCTTCTGCAGTTGTAGCTCCAATAACTTGAATTTCACTGCGCGAAAGTGGCGGCTTTAAAATAGAAGCAGCGTCAATGGAGCCCTCGGCAGAACCTGCCCCTATAATCGTATGAATTTCGTCGATAAACAAAATGATGTTGGTTGCTTTGCGAACCTCGTTAATAACACGTTTTAGGCGGTCTTCAAATTCTCCGCGATATTTTGCGCCTGCAAGCATCGACGAGATATCAAGCGTCCAAATTTGTTTATCTGCTAGAGTCACGGGAGCATTATGCGTGGCTATCAGTTGAGCTAAACCTTCTACAACCGCGGTTTTTCCTACACCAGGATCGCCTAAAATAAGCGGATTATTTTTTTGACGGCGAGCTAGAATTTGCGCAATGCGTGTGATCTCTTTATCTCTGCCAATTACAGGATCAAGTTTTTCTTGTTGTGCCACGGCAACCAAATTTTTCCCATAGCGTTTAAGCAATTTTCCCATCTTTGAGCGCGCTTGCGAAGCCGATGGAATACCATAGGCGACCTCGGTTAAGTCGTCGTCTTGCTCGTCTTGAGTAGACTCCGCGTCTTCTGGAGCGCTATATTCTTCGCTGTCATCAAGCGCGTCAATTGCCGTGCTAAGCGACGAAAACGAAACACCTATGCGCGTGAGCACCAAGCATGCATGGCTCTCGGGGAGCGCAAGCATGGCAATAAAAAGATCCTTGGTAGTAATTAAACCAGTAGCATGAGCGGATGCAAGCGTAAAAGCTTGTGCAAGCGCACGCTTGGTAAGCGCCGAAAACGGCACGTGTCCCGATGATGCATCAGCC
Organism: uncultured Atopobium sp.; assembly: GCA_946999785.1. GTDB lineage: Bacteria > Actinomycetota > Coriobacteriia > Coriobacteriales > Atopobiaceae > Fannyhessea. The sequence goes on along the minus strand of CAMQEO010000039.1, from coordinate 2,483 downwards.
GCGCCTGTAGAGGCAAGCGATTCCACAATTTCATATGCTTGTGCGTAGGAAATATCAAAAGACGACAACACTTGCGTAACGGCATTTTCCTCGTCTTTAAGGTATGCAAGCAAAATATGTTCGGTACCAACGTAGAGTTTTCCTACGCTGCGAGCCTCCTCTTGGGCAAGTAGTAAGATGTTGCGTGTTTGCGCGGTAAATTGTTCAAACATATGGGTTTAAGCCCCCTTTAGGAATTATCCACCTGAGCGGCAATATCGTCTTTAGAAATGCTTTCGGGTTTCATTTGTGGGAACAACAATACGTCACGAATGGACGGCTGATCACAGAACAGCATAATCATACGGTCGATACCATATCCAATTCCACCAGTTGGTGGCATACCATACTCAAGCGCGCGAACGTAATCGTAATCGTAACCCATTGCTTCATCATCGCCCATGCCCTTTGCCTTTACCTGTGCCATAAAGCGCTGAGCCTGATCAACTGGGTCATTAAGCTCGGAAAATGCGTTTGCATACTCGTGACCACAAATCACAAGTTCAAAACGATCTGTTAAGCGCGGATCTTCGTCTTTGCGCTTAGAAAGAGGCGAAACTTCTGCTGGATAGTCGCATACAAATGTTGGATCCTGCAGTGTTTGCTCACCAAGCTCATCATAAATTTCAAAAAGTAGCTTACCTGCACCCCAGCTTTCTTCCCAAGAAATCTCGTGCTTGTCACAAAGGGCACGTAGATGCTCAACAGGTGTATCCATGTTAATTTTTTCGCCCACAACCTCAGACGCAACATCAGAGAGCGCAACGCTTCGCCACGTACCACTCATATTAACGCGCTTGTCCTGGTACGTAATAATTTCGCTTCCCTTTTCGCATCCGCAAACATCTTGCGCAATAAGCTGAAACATTTGTTCGGTAAGCTCTTTCATACCCTGCAAATTGGAGTACGCACAATAAGCTTCCATAGAGGTAAATTCGGGGTTATGAGTAAGGTCCATACCTTCGTTTCTAAACTGACGACCAATTTCAAAAACGCGATCCATACCGCCAACAATGAGACGCTTAAGTGGCAATTCCGTTGCAATTCTTAAGTAAAAATCACAGTCGAGCGCATTAAAATGCGTGGTAAATGGGCGCGCATTTGCTCCACCTAAAATTTGATGCATCATGGGCGTTTCAACTTCAAGATAGCCTTGGTTTTCCATAAAACGACGAATGAGCGAAATAATGTGGCTGCGCTTGCGAAAAACGTCGCGAACCTCGGGGTTCATAATCAAGTCAACGTAGCGCTGACGATAACGAATTTCGCGGTCACTTAATCCGTGAAACTTTTCGGGCAAGGGGCGTACGCTTTTAGAAAGCAAAACCAACTTGGTGACCGATACCGACAACTGTCCTCTGCGTGTGCGTACGATCACGCCTGTTGCCTGAATAATATCGCCCAAATCGAGTTGCAAAAGCAGATTCCAGTCTTGCTCGCTCATATTGTTAATGCGCAAAAAGAGCTGGATTGTACCTGTTTTATCTTCCAAAACTATAAAGCAAACTTTGCCTTGACGACGATACGCCCTAATACGGCCTGCAACCGTGTAGGAATCTTCTGTAGCGGCTCCATCTTCAAGTGAGCCATACTGCGTTTCAAGATCGCGCGCAAAGGCAGTAATGGTGCTTGAGATAGGATATGGATTGATACCCTGCTCAATAAGGGCTCTACGTTTTGCACGACGTGTGGCGCGCTCGTCATTGATAGTTGACTCCGATGAGGTTAAAGCCGTAGATTCGGACATTTGAAAACTCCTTAATAGCTGTAATGTGTACGCTTATGTACCGTTTATCTGGCATGTGTGATTTGGTTATGAAAACACATGCGCTTTTAAATGCAAAAACGCGCCTTGAGCCGATGGGCGCAAGGACGCGAATGCTTATCGTATAAAACACACGAACGAATCAGTTGCACCTAACGAGTGATATTTAATATCGTGTAGGTTTTTTCTTTGCCACTTGGTGTAGAAAAGCCTACAGCATCCCCCACAACATGACCAATGAGCTCGGCACCTGCTGGTGATTCGTTTGAGATTTTATGCTCAAGAGAATCTGTTTCGGTGGTACCAACAATAGTAAAGCTGATTGACTTGCCTTTTTTGTCAGAAAGCTCAACAGTAGTGCCAATAGAAACGCTCAGTTCACCATCGGTATGCTCAACCACTTTAGCGGTAGCCAAAATCTGACGAATCTCATTAATGCGCGACTCATTAAGTGATTGCTCTTCTTTGGCGGTATCGTATTCGGAGTTTTCTGATAAGTCACCAAACCCACGCGCTTCTTTAAGGCGTTCAACAATTTCTTCGTGCTTCTCGCCTTCGCGATACGCAAGCTCGTCAACCAACTTTTGGCGACCTTCAGGGGTAAGTATCAACTCTTTTTTATCCATCTGCTACCTTCTCAAAAGAAACTTACAAACCATGCTCATGTGTTAATGCACAA
>CAMQEO010000038.1 GCA_946999785.1 uncultured Atopobium sp. | reverse complement strand
CTTTTAGTTATCGAGCACTTTTTGAATGCCCAAGCCAATTAAATCGGGACCGGTATGAACAAGCAGCTCAGGGGTTATATCTGCATGTTCGATACCTGCTACATCTTTAATATCGGCACGCAACCGCTTATTAAAGTGCTCAAAAAGTTCTCTGTTTTTCTCGGTTGTACAAATTGCTATACGAACCTTACCCCAGCGGTCTGCGTGATCTTCTACCAGCGCAGCAAGCGTATCGAGTGCTTTATCCCATCCGCGCGCCTTTTTCTTGATGGCATATGCGCCGCTCCCGTCGCAGGTAAGAATCGGCTTGATGTTTAATACCTTGCTGATGTTATAAATTGCAGCATTGATTCGTCCGCCTTTATAGACGTAATCAAGTGTTTTGGCACAGAAAAATACACGTGAATGCTCTATGTACGCTTCAATTTTTTCTTCAAGCGCTTCAAATGGAGTACCTTGTTCAATGAGTTCTACCGCACGCTCTACTACCATACCCGATACCATACCTACAAGGCGCGTATCAACAACAAGCGTGGGAAAGTCACTCATTTGGTCGGCAACCATACGCATAGTTTCATACGTTGCTGAAAGTTTGCTTGCAATCGTAAAGATTACTGCTTTGGTATAACCTGCCTCACGTGCGCTCACAAGAGCTCTGTGTATTCTGTCGGGTGAGGGTAGAGATGTAGTAGGAATTTCTTTATCTAAACGTGTAAGAATTTCTGATGAAGAAATATTCACGCAGCTCTCATATGTTGAACCGTCTGAATAGGTAATACGTTGTGGCACCACAATGATGTCGTGTGCGCGTACGAATGACTCGGCAACGTCAGAGCCAGAATCTACTATACATGCAATATGTTGATTATTCATGCATCCTCCAGTTGAGGCTAAATTATCTTTATGGGTATTTTCTCATGAATTTGATAGTTTTCTACCAAATTGCACGGTAATTCAATAACTATAAGTATACTATGTAAACAAAAAACAAACCTATCAAATAAATTCTATGTTTTAACCTTGGCATGTATCAAATTTAGAGCCGTAACGTCGACTGTTTGATAGTATATATGCATACACATTCAGGTATTTATACATTACCTCAATATAAAAGTATAGGAGTAAGTGTACATTATGAAACAGCGTATATCCACCACTATTAAAGAGCCTTCTGTTATTGCACGTGTTATTAAGCGCACACCTTTTGAGGCTCTCAGTTCAGACGGTACCCTTGCTGCCGCCGTTATGGTTGCAGCTGCTCTCTGTGCGGTTATTGTTGCCAATACACCGTTATATGCCAGCGTACATCATGCGTTTACTCAAAGCTTGGGCATTTGGATTGCCAATTTTTATGTGTCCATGACGTTTGAAGCTTTCATTAATGACTTTTTAATGGCCATTTTCTTTTTACTTGTTGGTATAGAACTAAAATACGAAATGGTTGTAGGACAGCTTAGACGGCCGCGTCAAGCGCTCTTGCCCATGCTTGCAGCTGTTGGCGGAGTGTGCGTACCAGCACTTATCTATACGGCTTTTAACTGGGGAAAAAGTGTTCATGGATGGGCAATTCCCATTGCTACCGATATTGCATTTGCTCTTGGCGTTATGTCGCTTTTGGGTAAGCGCGTGGCTCCTCAGACTAAAGTCTTTTTTCAAACACTTGCTATTGCCGATGACTTATTGGCAATTGTGGTACTTGCCCTGTTCTATGGACAAAGTTTAGACGTGGTTTGGTGCGCGGCTACCTTAGGAGTCATTCTTTGTTTGGCGCTTATTTCTCGTGCAAAAATATTTTCTGCAAAGCCATATCTTATAGTGGGCTTTATTCTATGGATTTGTATGAATAATTCTGGCGTTCATCCGACTCTTGCAGGTGTAATTTTGGCATTTTTCTTACCAGTTAAAAGTGATATCCGTCTTTCACACCTGCATAGCTGGCTGAGTCATCAAACAAACATGCTTGATGAGCACCTAGATACAGATGTGCATATTTTAGGACAGCACGACGTAAGCTACGATGCTCAGCGCATTGAACGCATTATGCACCATGTAACGCCTCCTCTTGAGCGTGTTGAAGGCTATATTTCTGTTTTGGTCAACTTTGTAATTTTGCCGATATTTGCATTTACAAATGCCCAGATTTGTTTAACAGGAACTGATTTTTCTACGCTTGCAAGTGATCCCGTTGTCCAAGGTGTATTCTTAGGAGCAACGCTTGGTAAACCAATAGGTATTATATCGGTTACGTTTGTACTGGTTAAAATTGGTTTTGCTAAGCTGCCTAAGCATGTTGATTGGATTCAGATTATTGCAGTGGGCATCATGGGAGCCCTTGGCTTTACGATGTCAATTTTGATTTCTGGTTTGGCGTTTGATGAGTCACAAGAAATTATGGCGGCTAAATTTGCTATCCTGATGGGCTCATGCGTTGCAAGTATCGTGGGCATTTTGTTTGTTTTTGTTGCACAGGCGATCAAGGCAAACGCACACGTGAAAGCTTAGAAAAAATTAGTTGAGATTTTATTTGTCATCTATGGGTGCGTTTTATTCAACGCAGCCATAGACATAGCCCCAGCCATGAGCGGTAATAATAGAATTTAAGTGATCACATAATACGCTGCGTTTATACGAACCTCCAGGGAGGAGCTTGATAACCTCGCATAAGTCATCGCTTAAATCATCAATTTCTGCTCGCATTTCCACGTCAATTTTAGTCACAGAACCAGAAGGCTTGTGCGCATATAAAGCGTCTACAAGCTTTTGTAGCTCCCCATATTCGGCGGCACGCGCACTTCCGTGTTTGTAAGCTGCGGGGTTGCAGCTGTGTTGTGGAACGGTAATCTTTTTCATGAGTTCATGGTAACAAGCAAAAGGGGTTATACTTAAAAAAATGACCTGAAGGGATAAAAACCATGACTTGCACATATGAAACTATGACTTCAGATGAGCTCAAAAGCGAGATTTCCGCGCTTTCGTTACAGCTTAAGAAGTATAAAGCAATGAATCTTTCGCTTGATATGTCACGGGGAAAACCATCATCTACGCAGATAGAACTTTCTCATCCACTTCTTGATGTAATTAACTCAAAAACTCCTTTGGTAGACGGTGATGCGATTGTTGACAATTACGGCTCGCCCGATGGCTTGCCATCAACAAGAAACTTAGTGAGCAAGTTGTTGGATGTTCCGCAAAAAAATGTTATTGTGTCGGGGTCATCGAGCTTAAATCTTATGCACGATTTGATTGTTTATGCATTTACCCATGGCATAAGTGGTCAAGAACCATTTTATAAGCAAGGAAAAATCACATGGCTTTGCCCTTCTCCAGGCTACGATAGGCATTTTACCATTACCGAAAAGCTTGGCTTTATTAATAAAGTTATTCCTATGAATGACGCAGGTCCCGATGTTGCCATGATTCGCGAACTTGTTGAAAACGATCCGTCTGTAAAAGGTATATGGTGCAATCCTAAGTACTCTAACCCTACGGGTATAACCTATTCTGACGAAGTTGTACGAAGCTTGGCGCAGCTTAAGCCCGCCGCCCCTGATTTTCGTATCTACTGGGATAATGCATATGCGTTTCACTGCTTTAAGCAGCCCGATGTTAAGCTTCTTAACATTTTTGATGCGCTTCGTGAGGCACACGCGCAAAATTTGGTGTATGAGTTTGGTTCGTTTGCAAAAATCACCTTTCCAAGCTCGGCTATTGCATATGTATGTGCATCTGATGAGGATATTACAACTATTCATGACGCGTTCATGGAAGAGCGCGTAAGCTCCGAGAAATTAAGCCAGCTTGCCCATGCACTTTACTTTAAGACGCCTCAGGACGTGTATGACCATATGCAAAAGCATGCAAACATTATTGCGCCAAGATTTGCCCTTGTAGAAGAAAAACTTTCTGCTCATTTGGGAAATCTTGGCATTGCTAGCTGGTCTCATCCGCGTGGTGGTTATTTTGTTTCGTTTGATGTTATGCACGGTTGCGCACAAAAGATTGTGTCATGTATGAAAGAACTTGGCGTTACGCTTACCACATGTGGCGCAACGTATCCTTACGGTCAAGACCCCTTTGACAGTAACATTCGTCTTGCGCCAACGTATCCTGCACTTAAAGACTTAAGCTGTGTACTGGATATTTTATGTGCGGTGACAAAATTTGTATGCGCTTCGCACATCCAAGAAGAAAAAAGTCGCGTTTCTTAATTTCAGTTTAATTAAGGATGAATAAGTTTGTCTCACATATAAAGAAACTATGAGTTATAGTCATATGTATATGTCTGCATAACGTATATGCGTTTGCAGTACATCTCTTAGACTTTTTTATTTGATACGCACAGTATCTGATGCTTAAACGAATGTTACCTTTATTGTACGGAAAGGTTTTTGTTATGACGCATATGAGCTCCAGAGCAACGCACAAGCGAGCAGCGGGTATGAAATCAGCTGCTTCGCACAGGCGTCAACAGCGTGCTCAAAAGTTGCAGGAAGAGCGCGACAAAAATCGCGTGAAAAGTCCCGAGCAACAAGCAAAAGATCGTAAGAAGAAATGGTTTGAGGTAGGCGTTGTTGTTTTTGGTGTTCTTATGGCGTTGGGTATGATGTTGCCGTCATTAGCGCCGATATTTTCGCATCAAGCACAGCAACAAGCACAAAAAGACGCCCAAGATCAAGCAAAAAGCGCCCAAGAAGATGATGGAAGTGTGGATAAAAGCACATCCGGCAAATCACAAGACGCTTCAACAGATGTTAAAGACGAGTTTAGTGTGCTTATTGATAGATACGAAGCACGCCTTAAAAAAGATGACCACGATTTGGCGGCTTTACTTAACTTGGGAAACGCCTATTTTGCGCGTGGACAGGCAGTACGTGGCAAAGCGCAAAGTGATTCAGACAAACAAAATGTGGCGCAATGTTTTGCTAAAGCACAATCGTATTTTGATGCTTATCTTGCGCTTAAGGACTCTAAAGCAGTGCGCGTAAACAAGGCAATGTGCACCTTCTATCAAGGTGATGCTTCATCTGCTCAGCAACAAATCCAAAGCATTCTCGATCAAGGAGATTATGCGCCAGCATGGGTTAATTTGGGCATCATCTATGAGTCACAAGGCAATAAGTCCGAAGCAAAATCTTCGTTCCAAAAAGCAAAAGATGCCGATTCACATAATGAGTATGGAATTGCAACACTGGCAAACACACATCTTATGCGTTTGAAACAAGAAGAAATTGTGGCTCAGCAACAAGAACAAAAGTCTAGTGAATCTAGTGATAATCAAGATCTCGTTGATAAACTAAACACCAATCAATAGACAATAACCACACGAATGAGGGGTGAATATGTCACTTTCTATTACATATACGCATGAACAAACGCAAGGTATCGTGAGCGTTTCTGGTGAAGTGGACGTGTCGTGTGCCGATGAGTTACGTACAAAATTGCAAGACGCGCTTTCCGATAACATTAAACAGCTCACTATAGATATAGAGCATATGAGCTACATCGATTCAACAGGCATTGGCGTATTGGTTGGTATGGCTCATCAAGGAACAACATGTGGCGTGAATACGCAGGTTATCCATCCACAGCGTAATGTTCTTCGTATATTTTCTATGCTTGGCGTATGTGAAGAGCTGGGCATTTCTCAATCATAAACAAGGAGGCTTTTGTGTTTGGAATTAGCGAAACAGAGCTTGCCCTTATTGCGTTATTTGGATTTTTGCTGTTTGGTCCCGATAAACTGCCGGGTATGGGAAGAACTATTGGTCGCGTACTCAAACAATTTAGGCAAGCGCAGGAAGACTTTAACGAAGTTGTACAAACAGAAGTTATAAACCCTATGAACGATGCTGTTAACGGTACCGGAAACGATGATGCGGCTCAAAAGAAGACGCAAGGCTTACATGATGCGCTCTCTGATGACGCCGATATTGCAGACGACGGTGATGAGAACTCTTCAGATCCTTCTGTGAGAAAAGAATCGTTTGCCCAGCGTCGTGCACGTTTGGAAAAAGAAAAGCAGGAACGCGAAAAGCGCGCACAGGAAAAGCTTGAGCGCGCACAGCAAGAACAACTTGATACGCTTTCAAGCACAAAGACCGAGCAAAAAAAGCCTGTCCACAGCGATGTAGAGCCTTCAAAACCCAAGGTTAACCAAGTTGGAGAAGAAAGCATCTCTTGTGATACAACATCACAGATAGCTGCAGAAAAGTCTGGCGAGCAAGCGGATGTAGGCGCGTCAGCCGCGCCTAATCCTTTAAGCGCGCGTGCGCTTTATGCGCTCAAACCAAAACAAACGCTTGCACAAACCGCAGATGCGCGCGACCATTATGAGCCAGAACTTGCACAAGACGCTTTCGGTGGTGCATGCGCAAAACCTGAGTCTACATCTACGCCTACAGGTGAAGACACAACACAGAAGGAGGAACCCTCATGCCAGTAGGTCCTGCTCGTATGCCCTTACTTGATCATTTGGGCGAACTTCGTAGACGTCTTACCATTATCGTAGTATCTGTTGTGGTAACTGCTCTTATTGTTTATGCTGCAACGCCTGTGCTTATAGACTTTCTTATGGATCCAATTAGAGCTTCTTTGCCCGAAGGCTCTCATTTGATGGTGTTGACGGTGCTTGGTGGCTTTACCATACGTTTTAAGGTTGCTATTTTCTTTGGCATTATTATTGCAGCCCCTATCATTATCTGGGAGATGCTTGGATTTTGTCTACCTGCGCTTAAGCCCAATGAGCAAAAATGGGTTATTCCTACGGTTGCGGCTATGGTGTTCTTGTTTTTGTTTGGTATGGCATTCTGCTATATTGTTATACAACAAGCAGCTATCGGTTGGATGATTGACCAAATTACCGGCTTTGCAACTGTTGCACCCGATGCTGAAGATTATCTTAATATTATTATGCTTTTGGAGATTGGTTTTGGATTTGCATTTCAGTTGCCACTAGTAATTTTTTACCTGTCAATTTTCCACTTGGTTCCCTATAAAGTTTTCAGGCAACAATGGCGTTTTATTTACGTTGGGTTGCTTATTATTTCTAGTGTTGTTACGCCTGATGCATCTCCAGTTACTATGATTTTGATGTTTGCTGCATTAGTTGCTCTCTACGAGATTGCTTTGACCATTGCACGCTATGTTCTTATTGTTCGTCATGGCAAAGCATCGCTTTCGTGGACGCGCGAAGAATACAGCGAACATATCTAGCGTATCTAGCGTATCTAGCGTATCTAGCATATCTAGCAGGAAAACTCTGATACTAACACTTGAGTATGAGGAGGCATTTTGAAACTTATCGTTACCGAGAAAAACGACGCTGCGCAACAGATAGCACGCTTGTTGTCAAAGGCGGGCAAGCCGGTTGTAGATAAAGTTTACGATACACCTGTTTATCGTTTTAAGTATGACGGTACCGATTGCGTGACCATTGGACTTCGCGGTCACATCATGGCACCCGATTTTCCTCATGAATTACACTATAAAAAGTCAATGGGATGGTATGCACTTACCGAGGAAGGTGAGATTCTTTCTGCTCATCTGCCAAAAGAGTTAGCGTGTCCTCCGTTTGAATCTAAACGCAAACCTTACTTAAGTGATGGTATTGATATTAAGGGCTGGAAAGTTCCCAGTTTGCCGTATTTGATATGGTCGCCCATAGAAAAGCTTCCTGCCGAAAAAGGTATTATCCGTGCGCTTAAAAATTTGGCTAAAAAAGCGGATACCATCATTATTGCAACAGACTTTGACCGTGAAGGTGAACTTATTGGATCTGATGCACTTCATCAAATGCAACAGGTTGCTGCGGACGTTCCAGTTTTTCGCGCGCGGTATTCCGCTTTTACTCAGGCCGAGATTGACCATGCGTTTGAGCATTTAGTTAAGCTCGATCAAAACTTGGCGGATGCAGGCGAAAGCCGTCAATATATTGATCTTATTTGGGGTGCTGTTCTTACTCGCTACCTTACGATGGCAAAATTTAGCGGATTGGGTAACGTTCGCTCAGCTGGTCGTGTGCAAACTCCTACGCTTGCATTGGTTGTAGAAAAAGAGCGTGAACGTGACGCTTTTATCCCCGAGGACTATTGGGTTATTTCGGGCATGTTGTCTGTAACGCCAGACGCCCGTGCAGATGAAAAATTTAAGACGACACATGCTATAGTTCGTTTTAAGGACAAAGAACAGGCAAATGCAGCGTTTAGCCGAGTGCGTAACGCACGCTCGGCAACTGTTGAGGAAATCGAAGAAAAATCGCGCACAACGCGTCCTCCTGCGCCCTTTAATACCACATCTTTACAAGCCGCCGCTGCTGCCGAGGGTATTTCTCCTGCGCGTACGATGCGTCTGGCTGAGTCTTTGTATATGGAGGGTTTGATTTCGTATCCGCGTGTAGATAACACGGTATATCCCTCATCGCTCAATCTTCGCGCTTGTGTAAAAAATCTAGCGCAAGTACCTCAGTATCGCCCGTATTGTAATGAGCTGTTGGCACAAGAAAAGCTTGTGCCAACACGAGGAAAGCAACAAACTACCGACCATCCTCCCATTTATCCAACGGCTGCTGCTGATTCTACAAAATTAGACGCTGCAGCGTGGAAACTTTACAACTTAATTGCACGGCGCTTCCTAGCCACGCTTTCTGCGCCTTCAGTAGCACAAAACACAAAGCTTAAGCTTACTATTGCCGATGAGCCGTTTGTTTCTTCGGGAACCGTTATTACTACCCTTGGATTTAGGGCAATATATCCGTATGGGCTTCATAAAGACGAACAATTACCTGCGGTTTCGCAAGGTGATGTTTTGTCGGTTCATGATATGAACATGGACGCTAAACAAACCGAGCCACCTGCGCGTTACAGCCAAGGTCGCCTTATTCAGGAAATGGAAAAGCACGGTTTGGGAACTAAGTCAACGCGCGCTTCCATTATTCAGCGTTTGTATGATGTTAAATATCTGAAAGGCGATCCTGTTGAAGCAAGTCAGCTTGGTTGTGCGGTGATTGACGCGCTTACTCAATATGCACCACATATTACCAGTTCAAACATGACTTCTCAGCTTGAAGAAGACATGACGTGCGTTGCAGAAGGAGGCTCATCGCAAGAGCACGTTGTTGACCATTCACGTGCTTTGTTAGCATCTGTTATGGGAACGCTTATTGACCATGTTCAAGACTTAGGCGAAGCAATTTCTGACGCAGTTACCGCTGATGCTAAGGTTGGCGTTTGTCCAGAGTGCGGTAAAGATCTTGTAATGAAAAGTTCTGCAAAAACGCGCTCAAATTTTGTTGGCTGTGTTGGATGGCCCGATTGCAACGTAACGTATCCTGTGCCTACTGGTCGCATTGAAGCGCTTGAAGGCGAAAAAAGCAGGTGCGAAACGTGTAAAGCGCCTCGCGTAAAAGTTCATCCCTTTAGACAACGTGCGTTTGAAATTTGTATTAATCCTGCATGTCCTAGTAATCTAGAGCCCGATATAGTTGTTGGTGTTTGCCAAACGTGTGCACAGGCAGGTAAAGATTGCAAGCTTATTGCGCATAAAAGCGAAAAAACAGCCAAGCGTTTTATTCGTTGCGAAAATTATGATGAATGTCAGACAAGCTATCCTTTGCCTCAACGCGGTGCGCTCACAGCTACACAGCAGACGTGCCCTGAATGCGGTGCTCCTATTGTAGAGGTGCAAACACAACGTGGGCCTTGGAAGATATGCGTTAATATGAATTGTCCGCTTAAGAAAAATGCTGCGGCAAAGAAAACGTCTTCGCGTAAAGCATCTTCACGTAAGACATCTGCACGTAAAAAAGCAACTACCAAGCGCACATCAGGTACTGCTCGCAAAAAAACATCTACTGCGCGCTCAACTCAAAAGAGCTCATCATGAGTGCATCGGGTTTATTTATAACACTTGAAGGTGTGGATGGCTGTGGCAAGTCTACACAAGTACAACTTCTAAGATCGTGTTTTGAAGAGGCTTCTTATAAGGTGTCTTGCTTGCGCGAACCTGGTGGCACGTCTATTTCTGAGGCAATACGAGCTCTTGTATTAGACCCTGCGCATACTGCCATGTCTTCTGAGTGTGAGCTGCTCTTGTATGAAGCCGCTCGCGCACAGCTTGTCCATGAAGTTATTAAACCTGCTTTAGCGCAAGGTTTTATAGTTTTATGTGATAGGTATTTTGATTCAACTTATGCATATCAGTATGGTGGTCGCAAGTTGGCAGAAGATATGGTACTTCGAGCAAATGACCTTGGTTCATGTGGCATTGTTCCGCATAAAACATATGTGCTTGATGTAGATGTTGCTTGTGCATATGCGCGTGCTACTAAAACGAGTGTTGACAGGCTTGAGCAGGAAGGGCTTGCCTTCCAACAAGACGTTCAAAAAGCGTATAAAAAGCTTGCTCGTCTTCAGCCACAACGGGTTACGTTTATTTCGGGGGAAGGGACACCGCAAGAGGTGTTCTCAAGGCTTTATGCTGATATACGCAAAACCTTTCCTCAGCTGTCCCTTTAGTTTTG
>CAMQEO010000037.1 GCA_946999785.1 uncultured Atopobium sp. | reverse complement strand
TTATCCTAACAAAGAATTAACCCGGCAGTGAGCTCGCTAAAAATCAGCACAAGCGCTTAAAAATTGGTAACCGATTTTTGCAGTGCAAATAACTTAGTAAGCGCAGGTTCACTTGCATCAAGCAGTGCGTTAAGATCGTGGCGCGAAAGAGTTGCACGCTCACCAGTACCTTGAATTTCAACAAGTCCACCGTCGTCGCGCATAACAACGTTGAGATCAACATCTGCATTGCTATCTTCGGGATAATCAAGGTCAACCAGCAGTTCCCCATGCACAATGCCCATTGAAATTGCAGCAACTTGCCCCGTAAGTGGACAACGGGCAATCTTGTCGGCTTCAACCATCTTACGGCACGCGTCGTGCAATGCCACCCACGCGCCGACAATTGACGCAGTGCGTGTACCGCCATCTGCTTGCAGCACGTCGCAATCAATAGTTATGGTGTGCTCGCCTAACTTAGAAAAATCAACAACCGAGCGAAGACTTCTGCCAATCAAACGCTCAATCTCCATCGAACGGCCTTTTCTCCCCTTGTATTCGCGCGGCGTTCTCCGCGTTGCCGAAGCGGGCAACATAGCATATTCTGCACTCACCCATCCCAGGTGAGATAATTTTCGCCAAGCAGGAATCGTGTCTTCGACCGTTGCACTACAAAGCACGCGCGTATCTCCGCAGGTAATAAGGCACGAACCGTCGGCATACTTCATAACTTGGCGCTCAAGCGTACAGGGGCGCGCCTCAAAGGCAGATCTTCCATACGAACGCGCGTGTATGCTATTGGATTTTTGCGAAATGCTTTGCACGCGCGTTTGATCGCACGCCGCCAAGGATTTATCCTCTGGCAATGGTGACGTTAAAGAATTCTCTGTATTCATATATACTCACTTTAAAAAACTTGATGTAAAACAGGAGCAACTTAGCATAAAAGCGTATTTTATTTGTATAAAAGCGCTTTTCTATACATTATTTACTGGCTTTTTTGTATTCATCTAAGAAGTCGCCAAACATCGAGCGGCTCTTTTTAATCTGACGGCCTACACTTTTTGCCGCATTGGTATATTCTTGCGAGCTGCTTACCTCATCAATTTTGTTATTAACTCGTTGAGCAAGCTTTTTACCTGCGTATTTTGCTTCGGCGTATTTTTTACCTGCGTCAGCTGCCAACCCTTTAGAAAGCTCAGTTGATATTCCTTGCGTGTTTACCAGTACGCGCCCTTTTTCACAAGACTCATAACTACTAAAAGGTATTTTAATGTGTCCAACTAAGCGCGAGGCAATTTTTCCATCGTCGACAATAAACGCTAAAACAGCTCCCGAACTGGCGTTAAGCGCCACATCGCTAATATGGCCAATCATCTGCTTGTCCTGCGATACAACATCCATCCCTTGCCAAATGATACAGTTATCCCAATCAAGAGCTAAGCGTGAAAGAGCCGATTTTCCTAATTGGCGCATAGACGCATGAATGTGCAGCTCAGAGCCTTGTAAATGGCACACATCTAGGGGAACAAATATATCTTTACGCTTGAACATCCACAGCATGTCTGGTCGTTTAATAAGAAAGCCAACAAGCCTATCACCTGCAGGTGTAAACAGGGCAAAATGAACTTTACCCAACGGCTTTTTGTGTTCAACCGTTACACCGCTCGATGTTTTTGTGCGTATAATATATGCTTTTTTATTCACACATTGCGAAATTCGTTCTATGCTCACGGCCTCTCACTTTCCCAAAGAAATCTAACAAAGATCATGCGACGCAACACATTACATGGATATACAAAAAGCGTAGCACTATCCATGCTACGCTTTACCATGATATCTGCATATATACTAGGCGTTAGCAGGTTCGGCCGACTCCACAACCTCTATATGAGCGCCTTCACCCTCGTGATTCACAACCTGATGAACAGCCGCCGTTGAATTTGCAACAGCCTCAGAAAGCGAGTTGCGCAGCAAATCCATGCGCTCACGCGCACGATCTACCTTAGCGCGAAGCTCGTCGGTAGTTGCGCTAATGGTTGGGCGCATAGCATCAAATTTATCATTTACTAATGCTGAATTACGCTCATAGGAATCTCTTGCATTATCCCATGCATCATTAATTGCATCGGCGGCAAGCGCGCGACTCTCTTTGCCCGAACGAGGAGCCACTAAAATACCTACGGCAACTCCGGCAGCAACACCAACAATGCTACCAGCAATAAAACCCAGAGTTCCTTTTGCGCTCATATTTCCTCCTTGAAAGCCGAATATACAGTTATATTCAGGTTCATATGTAACGTAATAATCTCTCGCGATATTAGTGTAGCGCACTCATGGCAAAGTTGAAACATAAAAGTGCTTTTTCGTGCGTAAAAACCATGAGTACAGCCACGTATTTAGTAAAAATCAACTGATGTGGTACTTGTCAGCGCATGCAAAACTTTTTGCACTCTATGCCTATTCTAGCTCAAACGCACCTGTATACAGTTGATAATATACCCCCTTAGCTAAAAGCAGCTCGTCATGAGATCCGCGCTCAACGATACGACCGTGATCCAATACCACAATCTCATCAGCGTTTCTCACGGTAGATAGCCGATGCGCAATAACAAAGGTTGTACGACCTCGCATAAGTGCATCCATACCCTGTTGCACCAATTCTTCGGTATGCGTATCAATAGAACTTGTTGCTTCATCCAAAATCATTACAGGAGGATTTGCTACTGCGGCGCGCGCGATAGCAAGCAACTGTCGCTGTCCTTGACTTAAATTAGAACCATTGTCAGTAATGCATGTTTCATATCCATCGGGCAGACGTTCTATAAAAGTATCAGCACCACTTAAATGAGCCGCCTGCATGCACTCTTCATCGCTCGCGTCAAGACGCCCATACCTAATATTGTCTATAACTGTACCCGTGAACAAATTTACATCTTGAAGTACGATGCCTAAAGATTTTCTAAGATCACGCTTTTTTATCTTGGTAAGGTTAATACCATCGTAGTGTATTTTCCCATCTGCAACCTCATAAAACCTATTGAGCAGGTTGGTGATGGTTGTTTTGCCAGCACCCGTAGCACCCACCAAAGCAATTTTATACCCTGGTTGTGCATGAATGGAAATATCATGCAAAATGAGTCTATTGGGTTCATATGCAAAATCGAGGTTTTTCAGCAAAACGTCGCCACGTAAAGGCGTATAGGTAACTTCTTGGCTTGCAGTATGAGGATGTTTCCATGCCCAAAGGTTTGTACACGTATCAACTTCGTGCACGCAAGATTGCCCCTTAGCGTCACACGCTTTTTCTACATTAACCAATGTTACATAGCCTTCGTCTTGTTCGGGTAGCTCATCGAGCAAGTGAAAAATACGAGATACTCCTGCAAAGCCCATCACAATCGAATTGATTTGGTGCGATATTTGCGCTATTTGCCCCACAAATTGCTTAGTGATGTTCAAAAACGGAATGACCACCGCCAGTGAGAGCGCCATGCCCGAAAGGCTTACATTGGGCAGGTTATACAGCAAGCATATACCCCCTGCAAGCGCTACCATTACATAAGCAAGGTTTCCAATATTAAAAATAAGTGGTGGAAGCATATTTGCGGTTAAATTTGCTTTATGTGACACTGCAAATAACTTTTCGTTTGCCTGGTCAAACGCCTCAAGACTTTGTGCTTCATGGGTAAATACCTTGATTTCTTTAAGGCCGTTCATGTACTCTTGTGCAAAACCCTCTACATTACCTGTTTCGTTTTGTTGGGCAAGAAAATACCCCGCGCTCTTTTTGCCAACTATTTTTGTGACCGCAGCGGTGCAAGCGACGCCAAGAATTACCACTATCATCAATGACGCACTGTAATACAGCATAACCGCAGTTAAAGTTGCCATAGTAACCAGCGTCATGGCAACGTTGGGCAGGCTTTGCGAAAGCATTTGTCTAAGCGCGTCCACATCATTGGTGTACATAGACATAATGTCACCATGAGAGCGTTTATCAAAATACGAAAGTGGCAAAGAGTCCATGTGCGAAAACATGAGTTTTCTAAGCTTATTGATAGTTGATTCGGTAAATACCGCGCAAAGTTGAGTGCCAATAGTGGTAGACGCAAGAGCGCACACATACACACATATCAGCGCGAAAATACTAGAACTTATATAAGGAATTGCAGCGTGCCAATCGCCCGATTGCCAGTATTTGGTTATGACAGCTAAAATTTGCTGCATAAAGATAGGAGGAAGCGCAGAAATAACCGCACTGGTAAGTATGGTTAGTAGTATGCCTATAAACATATAGGGATAAAAATGAAATATCATAGACATGAGGCGCATAAAATTTGTGGTAAAAAGCATTAAATCTTTTTTATCATCTTCTGAATTCTTACGCTCATGTGAGGACACTATGCCTTTGTGCGAGGTACATTCAAGCTGCTCGGCGTCGTGCTTTTCATATGTTTGGTTATGCATTATTGATCGCCTCCTCATAAGATTCATGCGTTTGCGACAGGTGCGTTTCGCGATAAAATTCGCATTCATGCATAAGGGTACTATGCGTACCAACTGCTAGAATCTCGCCCTTTTCCATTACAATAATTTTGTCAGCACCGCACAAAGACGATGTGCGTTGTGCAATGATAATTTTTGTAGTAGCTGGCAACAAGCGCGCAAGCTCGGCTCGAATGTGTGCATCGGTTTTAGTATCAACAGCACTAGTTGAGTCATCAAAAATCAAAATTTTTGGACGCTTAATAAGAGCGCGCGCAATTGACAAACGCTGCTTTTGACCTCCAGAAAAATTAGAGCCGCCCTGCTCAACAAAAGATTCAAGACCGTGCGGAAGCGTTTGGATAAACTCATCAGCACAAGACGCTTTACAAGCCGACATAATTTCTTGATCATCTGCCAAAGGATTACCCCAGCGCAAATTATCTTTAATAGTGCCTCTAAAAAGCAAACTTTTTTGCAAAACGTATCCAATGTTTTTACGCAAAGACGCTATATCGTATTCACGAACATTATGACCGCCTACCAGCACTTCTCCTTCTGTAGCGTCATACATACGCGCAATAAGCTGAATGAGCGTAGTTTTTGCAGATCCAGTCATGCCCAAAATGCCTACCGTTTCGCCTGAATGTATGTCTACCGAAACATTCTTGAGCGCTCTATGTCGCGAAGTAGGCGTATATCTAAATGAAACATTACGAAAAGAAATAGATCCATCAGGCACGTGCATTATTGGAGTAGGCGGATTTGTAATGTTATTCTGCTGTTGAAGAACCTCACAAATACGCAAAGCACTTTCTTCGGAAATAACGATTGCGATAAACACAAACGAGAGCATAAGTAGACCGATAAGAATCTGGAAGCCATAAGTAATAAGCGCTGAAAGCTGACCTATATCAAGGCTGGTAGCTCGTGTTGAAATGATTGCATAGCTACCAAAAAACAGCACAAGCGTAAACATCGTATAACTTGCCATACTCATAAGAGGAGCATTCAGTGACATTAATCGCGCGCCTTGTGTATAATCGCAGAATAAGTCATCAGCTGCAAAGGAGAATTTTTTTGCTTCGTGATCCTCATGCGTAAAACTCTTTACAACACGAATACCTAAAATATTTTCTTCGATAATTTGATTAAGACGGTCGTACTTAGGAAACACACGGCGAAAGATGCGCACACCAAAGTATATAACTAAGGCAAGCCCCAAACACATAATCAGCGATATTCCTACGTAAACCCATGCGCTCCAACCAACCATCAAAACAGAAGCAACCAAAGCAGCGCAAATAACTATAGGTGCCCTAATTGCAATCGTTAGGATCTGAATACCTGCAAACTGCACGTTCATAACATCTGTCGTAAGACGAGTTACTAAACTGGAAGACGAGAATTTATCAATAATAGAAAACGAAAAATGAAGCGTACTCTTAAAAATATCGTGGCGTAAATTTTTTGCCAAACCACACGCTGCATATGAGCTTGTGTAACCGGCTAACATACCAAAAGCAAGCGACACCAAGGAAATACAAGCTAATATACCTCCCATATGCATAATGGTTTGAAGATTTGCACCTTGTTTAATGGTATCAATAAGAAATGCAGTATAAAACGGAATAGAACATTCAAAAGCCACCTGCACCACCACAAAAAGCGGTGTCAACAACGCAGGAGCCGTGTATTCTCGCATGCTTTTAGTTAAAATTGAAAGAATTTGAGTATTTGAATAAGATAATTCAGTATTTTTTGCCGATGTAGCCATAAACCTCCCCTTTTTTATTTCAAAACATATTTGTTATGTGTTTGTAATTATTGAGAAAAATCTAACCATATTGATTGAACGAATATGCACAACCTCGCGCATACGCCATTCCAATACGCATAACACAAATAAATGATTATAAAAAGTATTTCCCTCACACCAAAATATGTGTGTAATTACATATATGAATATCCTACCCTAAAATTTTAGCGTCTATCACCAAACTATACTTTTGCATAAAAAAGTCAGGATACAAAGAGCCCCATAACCCATTATGCGGTTTGAGCGGTCGCTAACTTGACAGACCATAAACAAGGGCCACGCCAGTACGTTATGCATTTTGCGCCACGCATACGCACTGCAGACGGTGAACAAAATTGTGTGTATGTAAGCCGTGTTGCTATGTAACTGTTTAACGTATTCTTCTAGAACGGAGTAGCTTCATAGTACCGTCTAAGTCCGCACGTTTTGAGTTGGTCTTATTTTGACGAGAAGCTTTCTTATCTGCAGACGTGCCTTCTGCGCTTGTAGCACGAGAAGTTTCTTGTGGCACAGGCGCTGGTTTTGGTTCTATAGGTAACTCATCAGAAGCTTCGGCAGCAGAATTTGTAGCAGACGGCGCTGTCTCAACATGCTCTGTAACAGTCGATGCTGTATCAACAGATTCTGTATCAACAGATTCTGTATCAGCAGGAGTTTTTTCGGCTGG
This sequence comes from uncultured Atopobium sp., assembly GCA_946999785.1. GTDB lineage: Bacteria > Actinomycetota > Coriobacteriia > Coriobacteriales > Atopobiaceae > Fannyhessea. The sequence goes on along the minus strand of CAMQEO010000037.1, from coordinate 3,784 downwards.
TTCGGCGTCTGCGCTCTCTGCACTTTCTGCCTCAACATCGGCGTTTTCAACCACTGATACGTCGTGAGCATTCTCAGACTGAGCGTCCGCGACATCTGGGTTATCTTTGGTATCACCGTTGTGGTCTGCAACGGCGCTTATCTCGGTATTATCACAAGCTACATCGTCGCTTGCTTCAGCATTGTCACAAGCCTCGGCGTCGCTCTTACCTTCTGCATTATCACAAGCAGCAGCGCTGTCCTCAACAGACGTACGCGCTTCAGGTGGCAGTTCAAGTTCGGAAGGCAGAGAATTTATAAGTTCGCACAAGCCCGAAACGATGGCCTCAACATTTGGTTTAGTACCACGTGCACCACCAAAAGCCCAATTCATAATCCAAATTGCACTCGAAAAAGCCGCGGTTACCAAAACATCATCATTACATATAAATTCAAGCGTGTATGTGCGCGTATTCTCCTGAGCAATAAAGGTTTTACCTGCGCTGATATCGCCTGCAAGATTGGTTTGCGCCAAAAGCTCAACGCACACATGCTCAAGCAGGTGCGCGACCTCGGTATTTCCCATAACATCTTTGAATGTGTCAGACGCATCGCCCATGCAAACATGGTTAATAATAGCTGGGAACAGATTGTAAATGCGCGTCGTTGCTTCAAGATCATCGCACGTCATAAGAGGCGCTTTGGGGCTAAGCTCAATGGTAGCTACAAACTTTTTTGCGTCTATGGCTACTTTCTTAAGAGAAATAACAGATGACTGATAAGAGCTTTTCATGGTAGTCCTTTCACCAAAACACAGCACCTATGCACAAACAAGACACGCGCAAACCAATGCATAATTGCATATAAGCATAACACACACGGTTAAAAATGGGGTTGAATTTTATAAGTTCTGCGTGAGAGCGCAAAAGAGGTTTCAACAAAACAAATTACTTAGACGCGTCAGTATCTGTTGACAACTCAGGCGCAGGCGCTGGTTCTTGAGGAGCCATCACGTGCAGACGACAAATACGCTTGCGACGAACCGATTGTACACGAAACGTATAGCCCTCAACATGAAATACCGAACCTTGTTCGGGCAGGCCGTCGGCAATGTCGAGGATAAAACCTGCAACTGTTTCAAAACCCTCGCCGTCTTGTAGAGGCCAGCCTAGCTCGCGCGCATCATCAACCGAAAATCTTCCGTCTACGATCCATTCATGATCGTTGATTTTGGTTAAATACTTATTGTCGGGGTCAAACTCGTCTTCAATTTCGCCCACAATCTCTTCGACAATGTCCTCAATGGTAATAACGCCTGCGGTACCACCATATTCATCTACCACGATTACCATTTGTTCGTGGTTTTGGCGCATTTCCGAAAGAAGCGGAATAATGTCTTTGGTGTCGGGAACAAATTCGGCTTTGCGCAGATAACTAACCACAGGATTTCCTATGCAACGTTCGTCAACACATGGACCTATCAGGTCTTTGATGTGCGCAATGCCTACAATGCTGTCAATATTTTCGTGATAAATGGGAATACGCGAATATCCTGTTTTTTGCATAACATCCAAAACCTCGCCAAGCGTTGAGCTATCCTCTAAAACCGTTAAATCAACACGAGGAATCATCACTTCGCGAGCTACTGTGTCTGCAAGATCAAAAATATCATGAATCATTGACTTTTCTTCTTCGGACAGCTCGCCAGAATCTTTAACTAAATAGCGAATTTCGTCTTCTGAAGCGTCTTGCCTGTTTTCACTTTTGTGTATGCCAAAAGCGGCACAAACTGCCTGCGCGCTTAAGGATGTAAGCAGAACAAGAGGTTTACTGATAGTTAAAAATGCAGCTATTGAGGACGACACGCGCTTTGCGATCTCTTCGGGGCGCGACAGGGCAATGCGCTTGGGAACCAGCTCGCCTATAACGATAGAAAAATACGAAACAATAACCGTAATAAGTGCCGTGGCTAGCATGTGCGACAGGTGTGGGGGCATTTTGTGATCGATGAACAAAGTTGCAAGAGGCTCAGACAAACTCGTTGCCGCCAACGCAGAACTTAAAAATCCAAGCAAGGTAATTCCCACTTGAATAGCTGCTAAAAAATCAGCGTCATTTTGTGTGATTAAAAGCACACGCGCTGCACGCTTGTCACCCTCTTGTGCTTCATGCTCAATAAGTATGCGTTTAGCAGTAGAAAGCGCCATCTCGGCCATAGAAAAGTAACCATTTGCAATGGTTAAAAGAACCGTAACAACAATAGGCAGGATCGTATCCATACGAGCAAGCGCACCTCTTAGACTTGGAAAGGCAGTGCAAAAGCAGAGCCACAAACAGCTGATAATCAGCTGTGCATGACTAATCATACCCAAAATCACAAAGTGTTTTCGGTACATCTTTGTACATCATACCATGAAACATGACAAAACGGTTGCTCCTCTATGCGATAAGAGCAACCGTTAAATCATACATGCACTATTCACTGTGCGCGATTGGCACTAATTTCATCACGTGTTGGATACAATGAAACCTTGCTCTTGGAACCTGAAACTCGAACCCCCGATTTATAAATTTATACATATGGAATAGCAGGTAAACGATGGTATTTATGTTTACAAATCAGCATCTGTCCCATTTCTGTCCCGTAGCTCAAAAAACCGTCCGTATTTTCTCCAGGGGATTATTACATTTTCCCCTATTCTTTAATACCATGCTGCATAGATGTATCATTGTTCTTTCGTTGTTTGTTGGCAGCTTGTGTAGCTGCTTTAAGCTCCTCTATAAATGACTCTGGAACTGATGCTAATTGATGAGCTTTCCAATAGCGCAATGCTGCTTCAAGTTTTTCAAAATTACAATTTGCTTTACGTACACAGCCAGTTTGTTTTTGGGTTTGATATAGGGACACAACTTTTTGTAAAAGTTTTGGCTTAATCGTTAGGCAAAATTGATACTCCTTTTTTAGAAGATTGACATACTTGTAATCGTTTATACCATGAAAATCTATAGGCTTATAGCATGTGCTAGGAACAGGTATCATTTTCTTAAAATCTAGTAATGCTAATAAATGAATAGATTGATTTTCAGAATATGGTTTATATAAATCACCTCTTTTCATTTCCCCATTATCCACTACTTCATAGATAATAAAATGTTGATCAGAAACGTTCTTCCATTTAAGATGCTTACGCTTTGCAGAGGTAAGCGGAATAAAGTAATCTATGTTATCAATTAGCACAATAATACCTATAAAAGGCTTTGTAGCCTTTCTATATGATGGTGCGTAATATACTTCGGAATCTACCTTATAAAGGAATTCTAAATAGTCAGGATTAACAGTGTATAGTCCAAAATTATTTAGCATAGGCATAATATCGACTCCTATAAAAAAACAGAGAAGAAAGTTTCTTCTCTGCTAAGCTTTAACGTTTCGCCTTTGCTTTATGGGTAGCGAGACACCCTCTTTAACGTTTCGCCTTTGCTTTATGGGTAGCGAGACACCCTCTTTAACGTTTCGCCTTTGCTTTATGGGTAGCGAGACACCCTCTTTAAGTAAATCAAACATAGCACAGATATTTTATGCTGTCAAACCCAAATGCCCCCAACATAGATTATGCTACAATGTCATTATGTCGGGTGCAAGAGACGTATTTTGTATATACAAAATACTGAGCGGCGTTCATCGCGCTTAACGCGCGCTTTTCTTGCTCATTCATGGGGCTTTAGCTCGGAGCATCATACTCACAGGTTGACAATCGAGTAGGAGGCGGTGATTAACCGCCGACCTCTCACACCACCGTGCGTAC
>CAMQEO010000036.1 GCA_946999785.1 uncultured Atopobium sp. | reverse complement strand
CGAATTGTTATTGCAAAAGGTGGTAAATCACTTACCTGTATGGGTCTTGCAGGTATGGGGGATCTTATTGCAACTTGTACGTCGGTGCACTCGCGCAATCGCTCGTTTGGCTGTGCTTTTTCGCAAGGAGAAAGTTTGCAGGAATATGAACAGCGTACGTCAATGGTTGTTGAGGGGGCTCGTGCTGCTTTGAGCACACAAGAGTTATGCAAAAAGCTTTCTATTGAAAGTCCGCTTACCAACTCGGTCTACTCAGTTTTATATGAACACGCCAAGCTCGAAGACGTTATTGCACTTTTGCTTGAAAGAATTCCACACGAAGAATTTTATGGTATGTCAACAAACAATTAGAAGGGTTCATTCATGGATACACATCCCATTTGCATTGCGCCGTCAATGTTGTCCGCCAATTTTATGAAGCTTTCAGATGAGCTATCATCTATTGCAACGGCCGATTATCTGCATTTTGATGTAATGGATGGACACTTTGTTCCAAATTTGAGTTTTGGATGTCCTATTCTACGCGCGGTTAAGACCTCTAGCGATTTACCCATTGACGTTCATCTGATGGTTGATAATCCCGAGGCAACGCTTGAGTGGTATCTTGATGCAGGAGTCGATTCCTTCACCATTCATATGGAAGCCCAAACCCACTTAAACCGCCTTATTGATACAATTCATGCAGCTCATAAGCGTACTTGTGTTGCGCTTAATCCTGCAACAGCCGTCATGAGTTTAGACGACGTTATCGAAGATGTAGACATGGTCTTGGTTATGAGTGTAAATCCCGGTTTTGGTGGTCAATCATTTATTGAGTCTACCTGTAAAAAGATTGCAAAGGTCAAAGCGCTATGCGATGAACACGGTGTTAATCCTGTTATCGAAGTAGACGGTGGCATCAATGCTCATAATGCATATGATGTTGCACGCGCTGGCGCAACAATGCTGGTTGCGGGTTCATCGGTCTTTAACGCGCAAGATAGATCAGCTGCTATTGAAGCATTACGTAGCTCTGCACAACGCGGAGCATTGGAAGCAAAGCGTGCATAATATGAAATCCTCATCATACGTATACCTTGATTATGCGGCTTCAGCTCCGCAGCGCAGTATTTCTCTTCAGGTGCAAAAATCTTATGAGGAATCTGCCTATGCAGGAGCTAATCCAAATTCGCTGCATACACCAGGACGTTTGGCCTATGCAGCACTTGAGCGTAGTCGTCGTGAGATTGCTTTGTGTTTCACAACAGCTATAGACCCTTATGAAGTGCACTTTACCTCTGGTGGTACCGAATCTAATAATATGGCGCTGTGCGGTATTGCGCAGGCATATCGGCTCAGACAGCCAAGTCGTACTAAGATTATTGTTTCTGCAATTGAGCATGATTCATGTCTTGAGCCGCTTGGTCGTCTGAAAGAACAAGGATTTGAGGTTGTATACGTACATCCTTCGTCAACAGGTGAAATTACCTGCGAACAATTACGTCGTGTTCTTGATGAGCATGTTGCGCTTACCTGTATTATGTATGCCAATAACGAAACAGGTGTAATCCAGCCAATGAGTGAACTTGCGCGCTGTGCTCATGAGGTGGGTTCCTACGTTATGAGCGATGCTGTACAAGCATTCGGTAGAATTCCTTGTGATTTAGAACAGATAGATGCATGCTCTATTGCGGCGCATAAAATTGGCGGGCCGGTGGGTATTGGTGCTTTAATTCTTAAACGAAATACTCCTTTTATGCCTCTTACCTTTGGAGGTGGTCAAGAAGGCGGTGTTCGGCCTGGTACTCAAGCAGTGTGTTTGTGTGAAGCATTTGCGCAAACAGCACGCGAATGCATACAACATATGAAACAAAGAAGGCTTGAAGTTGCCGCGCGTGCACAAATGCTTGAGCAAACGTTGTGTGCATCAGATCGAATAGTGCCAACAACTTCGCTTTCGTTTGCTGATAAACGGCTTCCAGGCATTGTAAGTGTGTTAGCAAAAGATTGTGATGCTCAGGCAATTTTGCTGCAGCTTGATAGCAAGGGTTTTGGCATATCATCTGGATCTGCATGCGCCTCGGATTCTGCACGCGCATCTCATGTTTTACGAGCGCAGGGAATCTGCGAGCGTGATGCGCTTGGTGCGTTACGGATTTCGTTTGATGAGCGCGTAGACGAAGATACGCTTAAACGTTTTGCAAACACGCTTTTATCAATTGTTACCACATCACAAGTTGCCCTATAAGCTGTACGTATCATGAAAGGAACCCTATGAAAGAGTATCAAGCACTTCTTAAACTTCAAGAGGTTGACATACAGCTTATGCGGTATAATCAACAACTTCATGCCCTTCTTGAAGGCAAACGCATACCTGCTTGCACTACTGCACTTAAAAAGTTAAAACAGCAACAAACTCAACTGTTGGCACAACGAAAAGACATTGAAACCGAGCTTCAAGATAATCACGATATGCAAACACATTTGCAAGAAATTACCCAAAACGTAAAGCTTGAGGCACAATCTGCAGGCAGCGATTATCGTCGTATTAGTGATTTGGAGCTTCAGCTTTCTAGTCTTGCAAAGAAGTTTGAAAAGTTGCAATTTGACGAAAAAAAGCTTAAGGCAGATTTAGAAAAATTTAAAAAAGCCGAGCACAATGCCCATCTTTTACAGGAAAAGTTACATGGGGAGTTAGCTTCGCTTAAAGACGAACAAGCACAAAGCATTGAAGACATCAAGCGTCAAGCCGCTTCGTTATTACATGTTCGTGACGAGGTAAAATGTGGTCTTACCCATGAGCATATGGCATTATATACCAGCCTCAAAAGCAGATTTAACGGTATTTGTGTTGAAGAGCTCAAAGGAAATATGCCATCGGTTTGCTGCGTTAAGTTGCAACCCAGTTTGTATAACAAAATCAAAGCAGATCAAACCATTGCAGAATGTCCGTATTGTCATCGTTTGCTTATCATTGCTTCTCATGACAGATCGTAGAGATAGACCGTAGAGGAATAACTATGAATACATCGGATAAACCTTTACAGGTACTTTTAGTAGTGTGCGGAGGAATTGCTGCATATAAAGCCGTGCTTACGCTCCGAGAGTTACAAAAACACGGCTGCGATGTTCGCGTTGCAATGACAAAAGCAGCTTGCGAATTTGTGGGTCCACAAACATTTGCGGCAATATCTGGACACGATGTATACACCGAGCTTTTTACTCACAACAGCACGATTGCTCATATCGAGCTTGCTGATTGGGCAGAGGTAAGTGTGGTTGTTCCAGCAACGGCGAATATCATGGCAAAACTAGCTGCAGGAATTGCCGATGATTTGGTAAGTTCAACGCTTTTAGCAGTTCATACTCCTGTTGTAATTGCTCCTGCTATGAATGTTCATATGTGGCAAGCGCGCTCAACTCAGGCTAATGTTAATACCCTTAGATCTTGGGGCTATTATGTTGTTGATCCTGCTTCCGGTCATCTTGCTTGTGGCTATAATGCCACAGGAAAGCTTGTTGATCCTGTTGAGCTTGCTTGGTATGTTATGTGTATTGCGCGTTGTTCTTCTGCTGATTTAGCTGGCAAAACTGTGGTGATTACGGCAGGCCCTACCAGAGAGGCGCTTGATCCTATACGCTTTATTTCAAATCATGCCACGGGAAAGCTTGGTTATATGCTTGCGCGTGCTGCTTGCGCCCAAAAAGCGCGTGTGGTACTGATTAGTGGTCCTTCTGTTTTGCCTAGACCCTTTGTTGACTCGTTTATCTCTGTAGTAGATGGCAAACAGATGTATGAGGCAACACTTGAAGCTGCTAAGAGTGCTGATGTGATAATCTGCACGGCTGCAGTAGGGGATTGGCGCGCAGAAACAGTTGCTACGCAAAAAATCAAAAAGCCTCATGGTGAGTTTATAACTCATACGCAAAATTCAAGTCCTGTATCGCTTGATTGTGCTGACAGTACTCATACGCAAAGCCCAAAGTCATATACGCTTCGTCTTGTTGAAAATCCTGATATCTTACAAACGGTTGCGCGTCTGTATCCTCAAAAAATTGTTATTGGCTTTGCTGCCGAAACCGAGGATGTGGAGCATAATGCTGCTGAAAAATTAAAGTTTAAGCAATGTACGTGCATTATTGCTAATGATGTATCAAAAGCTGAATCTACCTTTGGCGCACAAACCGACAAAATTACTATCGTATATCCTGATCGTCTTATACACCACGATACACAAGAGTTGCCCGAAGTTGCACGCGTTATTCTTAACGAAGTAAAGTCTTTGTTGCATATACAAACAAGTGCATAACACAAGGCTCATGGTACGAAAACATTAGTTAAAGGAACGCAATGTCAGTTGTTATAAGTGCAGATAAAATATGTGTTGAACGCTCTGCAAAGGTTTTACTTTCGAAAGTGTCGCTTGGCGTAAGCGCAGGCGATACTATAGGCGTGGTTGGCCAAAACGGCGGAGGAAAATCAACGCTTCTGCAGGTGCTTGCGCATATTATGGAGCCCGATAGTGGATGTGTTATAACGCGCAATGCCTCTTCCATTGGCTATCTTGCGCAACGCGATGCATTTAAGGATACCGATCTTGTTCGCGATGTTGTATTTCAGTCTCTTGAAACATACGAATGGGCACAAGATCCTCTTAAGCGCTCTCTTATTAATCGTTTGCTGCAAGATGTTTCATTTGATACCACTATATCTAAACTCTCTGGTGGCCAGCGCCATCGCTGTGATTTGGCGCGCGTACTCCTTGGATCATGGGATGTGTTGCTGTTGGATGAGCCTACCAACCATCTGGATATGACAACCATTGCATGGCTTGCCTCTTATCTCAAAGATCGTAAACGTATTCATGGATTAAGTTCGGTTATCGTTACGCATGATCGTTGGTTTTTAGACGAGGTATGCGACCATATGTGGGAAGTTCACGATGGCTCGGTTGATCCATTTGAAGGTGGATATAGTGCCTATATTCAACAACGTGTTGAGCGTGAGCGGCTGGCAGAAGTTGCGGAAACTAAACGTCAAAATATGTTAAGAAAAGAGCTTAACTGGCTTGCTCACGGTGCAAAAGCTCGTAGTTCAAAGCCTAAATTTAGGGTTGAAGCTGCCTTAGAGATGGTTGCGTTGGATCCTCCACTGAGAAATTCGATTGAGCTTAAGGCTCTAGCTGCAACGCGCTTAGGAAAACAGGTTATAACACTTGAGCATGTTGGGTGTGCCTATGGTTCTCGTCAGGTAATTAAGCCTCTCGATTGGATTATAGGCCCTGGTGAGCGCATTGGCATTGTGGGAGAAAATGGAAGCGGTAAATCATCTCTTTTACGGATTATGACGCTTAAGCAAGTTCCTGCACAAGGTGTTGTAAAAGTGGGAAAATCCGTTGTATTTGGCATAGTTGACCAGCATATGTCATGTTTTGCTCATAAGGAAAACCAAACGGTTGAGCATGTGTTGGCACGCTCAAAATCAAGCGTGTATATTGATGGTAAAAGTTATACGCCCATGCAGCTTTTTGAACGCTTAGGCTTTAGAAATCTTGATCAAAAAAGTCGTTTATGTGATTTGTCGGGCGGGCAATTGCGTCGTTTAGCTCTTATGATTACGCTATTGGAGCAGCCTAATGTTTTAGTGCTCGACGAGCCTGGAAATGATTTAGATACCGATATGCTTGCTGCGCTTGAGGATGTTTTGGATGCATGGGCCGCAACACTTCTTTTAGTTACACACGATCGTCATCTTATGGAACGTGTTTGTGACGATATATATGCTTTGCTCGATGGGGATCTTATTCATATGCCTCGTGGCATAGATGAATATATGCAGCGTCTTGCCTCGCTAAATAGTGACGCAAGTTCTTCTCATACGCTTGATTCTACCTCAATGCCAAAAAACAAAGATCGTGCTGCAAAACAACAACGCTCTTGTGATGGTGTATCGCGCTATGAGCTTAAAAAACAATGTGATGCCGTCTTAAGAAAGCTTACCAAGCAACAAGATGAACCAGATCGAATTCAAAAACTTATGCAAGCATGTAATGGATCAGACTATGAACAACTTGCAAAATTGCAAAAACAGTTAAGTGAGGCGCAAAAGTTAGTTGATGAACTAGAAACTCAGTGGCTTGAGCTTTCTGAAAAACTTGAATCACTTTAGAGCATGTCTTTTGACGAGCTACATGCTCAACATTTGTTTGGAGTGGGTATGTTTGACATGCTAAAACGCTTTGTAATGCCATATAGGCTGCAGGCATTATGCGGAATGGCAGGAAAAGCAGTAGAGGTTATTTTTGAGGTCATAACGCCATATTTTGTTATGCGTCTGATTGACGAAGGCATCATGGGTCATAGTTTTACGGTTTGTATGTACTACGGAGCATGGTTGGTAGCAGCAGCTGTTATTAGTTATGGCGCAACACTTATTTGTCAATCAGTTGCCGCACAGGTTTCTGTTAATGTTGCTTGTGATGTGCGCAAGGAACTCATTTCAAAAATTTCAACCCTGCCGCTTTTATCCCTGCATAAATTTTCTACCTCAACGCTGGTAAATCGTTCAATTACTGATGTTAATCAAATACAGCTCATGATTGCGCTTGCCATTAGACAACTTATTCGCTGCCCTTTGTTGGCAATTGCATCAATAGTCTCTGCATTGATTTTGAACTGGCGTTACGGATTGATTTTTTGTATTTGTATTCCACTTGTGGCACTTATTTTTGCGTGGGCAATTCAAAGACTTTCACGCATGTTTACGCTTTTACAGCGAACACTAGACACCTTAAGCGATCATGTATTGCAAAATTTGGAACTTGTTGAACTTGTAAGAGCGTATCGTACACAAAAGATAGAAATGCAGCGTTTTGAAGACGATCACCAACACTATATACAGCTTCTTGAAGCAACAAGCCGCATTTCTGCGCTTTTATCTCCGGTGACGTTTGGAATTATGAATATGGGCATTATGATGCTTATGTATGTGGCATCGCTGCGCGGATATGCATTTTTTTCTATGTTTAACATTTCTCAAGGTACCTTAGTTGCTTTGATAAACTATATGACGCAAACACTTTTGGCAATTGTCTATATTTCCAACCTTATGTTGGTGTTTACCAAAGCCTCTGCTGCTTCTGCGCGCGTTATGGAAATCTGTACCTGTAAAGATTTAAGCTCAGCAGATCATAGCTTTGTTGTCAATACTTTGGGAGATGCCGCTGTATCAACACGCGCACAATACGTTTTGGATCATGTGAGTTTTACCTATAACCCTTATCGCTGTAAAAGCACCTACGTTGCAGACAATGCTTTTAAGGACAGGTGTTTGGGTGGGGTGTCCAAAGATAAAGAGTCAACAGACAAAGAAGGTTTTGCTCTTACCGATATTACCTGCACGATTCCTGCACACGGCTTTATTGGTGTTGTTGGATCGGTTGGGTCGGGAAAGTCAACGCTTTTAGCACTTTTAGCTCAGCTGTATGCTCCTCAAAAAGGTGTGATTCGTTTTGGCGGATACAATCTTTCACAGCTTGACTCTAACGTATGTTCTCAAAACATATGTTATGTACCTCAAACAACGGCGCTGTTACAAACTTCAATTCGTGATTTTATATCTCTTGGCAATGATACGTTAACTGATACAGATATAAACAATGCGCTTAAGCAGGCGTGTGCGTTTGATTTTGTTCACAGTCTTGACAAGGGAGTTGACACTGTTGTTACTCATGCCTCGGCTCAAATGTCAGGTGGCCAAAAGCAGCGTTTAGCACTTGCTCGTGCATTTGCTTCGCGCGCGTCACATATTTTATTAGATGATAGTTTATCGGCGCTTGACGCACTTACCGAGCAAAAGGTTGCGCAAAATCTTCTCAACCGATCCCAACATAGTTGCGTTATGCTTGTATCTCAGCAGATAAGCCATGTGAAATGCGCAGATATGACTTTGGTTTTGGATAAAGGACACCTGGTTGGTATGGGTACGCATACAGAGCTTTTACAGTCATGTAAGGTGTATCAAGAGCTCTATGAAACACAACATGCTTATACGCGAGAATAACTTGTTGTTATGGTAGATGCATACAATACCAATAAAGTACGCATTAAAATGAGTAAACAGTAATAAAAAGGAATTGGATGCGATGAAAAATCCTTATGTTGCAGCTGGTTCGGCACAAACTATAGTTTCTAATACACAAAATTCGCAGGCCTCTGGCTCGAGTGCTGCACATTCTAAGACGGATGCGCTTGTTTTTCATGCTCTTAAGCCCAAGCGCTCAGAACTTGTGCGTTTTCTTATGCCTTTTTTTAAGCCTAAAACAGTTTCATTTATACAAAGCATCGTATTGTGTACGTTGGCTTCATGTTTTTCTTTTAGCATTCCGCTTTGTATTGGCTTATCGGTTGATGCTCTTTTTACGCCAGGTATGCCGTCTTTGCCAATGTATTTGCTCCTTCTACTTGTCTCAATTATGGCAAGTGCTTTATTTGAATGGACAGGTGTTGTGCGCTTTACACATGCCTGCGTGCAAAGTATTCGTGCTCTCAGAAGTAGATGTTTTGTGCTCATTCAAAATATACCGCTTACCTATATCACAAAAGATGCGGTGAGCGATATTCATAATCGTCTTATCATGGATTGCGATCAAATATCAGACGGACTTATCCTTGTGCTTAACCAAAGCGTACGAGGACTTATCATTATTGTGGGTTCGTTTGTGTGCATGTGTTTGCTGTGCTGGCAGATGGCTCTTATCATTATTGTTTTGCTGCCTTGTTTTATGTTTATCAATTCCTATATTGCCTCTCGTGGACAGTCCTATTTTGAGGCACAACTGCGCGCGCAAGAAAACATGATGCAGTTCATTCACGAAAGCGCACGTATGCAAAAATTGTTACGAAAAACCAATGCTTTTCGCACGCGCTCTCAACAGTTTTGCGCGCTTAATCATAAAGTTGAAGTACAAGCAAAGCGTGCCCAGTTTTTGAGTTCATTAGCAAATCCTACCACGCGCCTTATTCAAAATCTTTTATATGCATTTGTGGTAACATTTGGCGCGTTTTGTGTGGTAACGCAACAATTTGGGCATGTAAGCGTTGGTGCGCTGGTGAGCTTGTTGGTGTATACCCAGCAGCTCACTAAGCCAATTAACGAACTATCAGGATTATCTACGCAAATTCAAACGGCCTACACCTCAATGATTAGAATTGTTCAGCTTCTTATGTTTGCAAAAACCTTTGAGAACAATTCAGATGAGAATTTTGAATGCAGCTCGGTGTTGTGTGCAGCCACAAACACTGTGTCTGGTGGTGCTACAGAGAGTGCGCACAATGCGTGTAATCCTTGCGACCCTTACGCTGTACATCGCTCTCAGAGCATAGGTACTATGTCTACACATGCAAGCACGCACGCGCCGCTTTTAAAAGTTTCACACATTTCTTTTTCTTACGATGGAACGCATAATGTTATCCACGATCTTTCGTTTGAGGTATATCCCCATCAAACATTGGCTTTAGTAGGTCATACGGGCTGTGGTAAATCAACTTTGCTTCATCTGCTTATGCGCCTGTATCCGCTTGGATCGGGTGAGATCTATTTTAGGGGGGCGGCGTATCGGGAACTGAACGCACAACAGGTCCGCAAGCATTTTGGCATGGTTTTGCAAGATGTAAGCCTTATAAATGCAAGTGTATACGAAAATATTGCCTATGGAAGTTCAAGCGCTACGCCTGAATATATTCGTTCGGTTGCAATTAAAGTGGGAGCGCATGATTTTATCTCACAGTTACCACAAGGTTATGACACACATCTTTCTCAAAATGATACACGTCTTTCAAAAGGACAAATTCAGCTCATTTGTATTGCGCGCGCGCTGGTGTTTAATCCCGAGATTTTGCTGTTGGATGAGCCAACAAGCTCGCTTGATACACGTAGTGAAGCTCAAGTAACGCAGGCTTTACAAAAGCTGATGGAGAATCGTTGCTGTATTGTGGTAGCACATCGGCTTTCTACAATTAAGGATGCTGACCATATAATTGTTATGGACAAAGGGTCTATGGTTGAGCAGGGTACTCATACCGAGTTACTTGCAAAACATGGTGAATATGCTCAGCTGTTTGCCTCACAGTTTGATCATGCATAGTTTATCAGGAGATGAAATATAGCTCTTTTGTAGGATATGGCAAGATTTTTAGTTTGCGTGCTTTGTTGTGTACTTGTGAAAAATTGTGGAAGCTGTAAAGTTCAAGATGAACAATTCATAAACGTGTTACTATAAGTAGGCGCAAAACGTAGTTTTGTATATTTCGGGTGGTGGCGCAGTTTGGTAGCGCACTTGACTGGGGGTCAAGGGGTCGCTGGTTCGAATCCAGTCCACCCGACCACGTGATTTCTAACGGTCGATAGTTTTGGCCGTTTTTTTATGGAAGTATAGAGATATTTCAATATCAAGCACGTGTTTAACCTGTTTGCCCTGCAACAGTTTTAGATCGCAACATCTCGGACAGATCATAGTACATCTCGTGTTTCACATATCTTATGCATAACAAATCCCCCACGTGTTCAAAGCACGTGGGGGATCAAAATAGATTCTTAAGTACAAGACGCTTCTCACCACAAAAAACTACTGGGTATCTGTGTTTGTGCTTGGAGCAAAACCGTCTTTGCGATTAAGCATCTGCATAAACTCGTCACCTGTAATTGTTTCTTTGAGCTGTAAATATCTTGCTATTTCATGCAACTTAAATTTATATGCTTCAAGAGTTTTTAGTGCCGTTTCATGAGCTTCGCAGATAAGGTCTTGAATTTCTTTATCAATCAGCTGCGCTGTTCCTTCAGAACAGGTGAGCTCAGATCCTCCACCTAAGTACTTATTACGAGTTTGACCAAGGGCTACCATACCAAATTGCGATGACATACCCAGCTGAGTTACCATGGCACGTGCAATTTTAGTAGCTTTTTCAATGTCGTCTGCCGCACCTGATGACATATGGCCAA
>CAMQEO010000035.1 GCA_946999785.1 uncultured Atopobium sp. | reverse complement strand
ATTGGGGTTGTAATAAGTTCTTCAAGCTTGCCAATATCGATGGTTCAATGAATGATGAGCAGCTGATTGCTGCAATTTGTGACGCTGTTATAGATAATGTAAAAAATATTTACCCTTCTCAGCAGATATATTGGCAGGGTTGGATTAACCGATACACCGACGAAAAAGCTCATTATCTAGGACTTAGTATTGGATCTTGGAAGCAAGATTCATATGGATATTATTATGTATATTCTACGGGCAGAACTGCAAAAGGTTGGTTTAACGCAATCAATGGAAAACGTTGGTATGCGGATCCATCCACCGGTTATGCCATTTTCGGCGAATGCGTTGTGCGTGGACATCATTATTGGATAGATAGTGATTATGGGCTGCTCTACAATTCATGGATAAATAATCAAGACGGTACACGCATGCTAACTGATGGTTCGGGCTGTCTGATAAAAGGCTGGTACAAGCATTCATCGGGTGCGCGTTTTTATTTTGATTCCAATTTTAAGATGGCACTCGGTAAAGTTAGCGTTGATGGCAAAGAGTACTGGTTAGATAAAGATCAAGGTCTTATCTATAACGATTGGGTAAAAGATTCTACAGGCAAATGGCTTCGCACCGATGGTAATGGTTGCCTTCTTACAGGCTGGTATCATGCTCCTAATGGTAAATGGTTCTACTTTAATTCTGACTATAAACTTGCTACGGGTAAAGTAACTACCGATGGTCATGACTACTGGCTTGATGAAACAAAAGGTCTTGTGTACGATGATTGGGCAAAAGACGCCCAAGGTAACTGGCTTCACACCGATGATAAAGGCATTCTGGCAAAAGGCTGGTATCAAACCGTATACAACGGCAAATGGTGGTACTTTAACGACGATTACAAACTTGCAACAGGCAAAGTAAGTTATAAGGGTTATGACTACTGGTTAGACTCCTCTCAAGGTTTGGTTTATAACGATTGGGCAAAAGACGCCCAAGGCAAATGGCTTCACACCGATAAATGGGGTTGCCTTGTTAAAGGGTGGTACTACACTGCTAACGGCAAGTGGTGGTACTTTAACAACGATTACAAGCTTGCAACAGGCAAAGTAACCGATAAGGGTTATGACTACTGGTTAGATGAAAACGCAGGTCTTTTGTATGACTCTTGGGTACAGGATACTCAAGGAAACTGGTTACATACTGATGACAGTGGTGTATTAGCAACAGGTTGGCTTAAAACAAAAAGCGGATACTGGTACTACTTTAATCAAGACCATACTATGAAAACAGGTATCTTAACCGATAAAGGTTATACCTATTGGTTAGATAAAAACAATGGTTTGATTTATGAGTCTTGGATATATACCAATGACGGCTCGTGGTTGTTTGCCGACAAAAATGCTTATCTTGTAAAAGGTTGGTGTCATACGTCAAACAATAAGTGGTTTTATTTTGACCCACAAAGCAATAAGGCGTTATTTGGCTATATCAATGTAAATAACGAGCATTTTTATATTGATTATATAAATGGACTGGATTTAAGCAGGTCTGATAGGCCATCGGTTGAAACGCTTAAAAACTGGTTATTGCGTGCTGCTGCAGGCGAGATTGGATATGAAGCATTTAATGATCCTCAGCCTGGTAGTAAATACGGACGCTGGATGGCTGACATAACTGATACTCCATGGCTTCGCGGTCCTTCTTCTGAAGTTTGGTGGTGTGCAATTTTTGTTTCATGGTGTTTTGATCAAGCACATGTTTCATGGGATGCACTACCTTCGTATAACTGTGATCAAATTTATTCACGTGCACTTTACGATGGAAGGTCACAAATTCTTTCAAATGTACATGATTGCAAACCTGGCGATATAGTTCTGTATAACTTCCATGGTGGCAGCAGCTGTCAGCATATAGGTATTATCGAAAGTAACAACGGGTCTACTATTACTACTATTGAAGGTAATACTTCATCGGGTGAAGCAGGATCTCAACACGCGGGTAACGGTGTTTGGCGACGCACTCGTCCTTTTACACATGTTCGTGCAATTATTAGACCGTATCCGTTTGTGTAGACTCATATCCTGCGTTATAAAAATAGCGCATAGATTTACAATTTATCAGTGCTTATGCGGCAACGATTGTGGTTGTGTTCATAGAGTGTTTCTGTGCGTAAATGTAATACGTGCAAAGTGGACCTATAAGCCGGGTTCTGTCGAGAGTGACTATTTATCTAGAGAATCTGTTACCAGATTCCTCAAGCGCGCTACCCGAATGCAGATCGGGCCGATCTATTACATTCCTATTCGCGTTTGCTCCAAATGGGGCTTGCCAAGCCACGATATTGCTACCGTGCTGGTAGTCTCTTACACTACCGTTTCAGCTTTTCTCTTACATCGGCATGCGATGTGGTGGGAGTCTTCTTTTCTGCGGCGCTATCCGTCGGGTTACCCCGCCTGGTTGTTAACCAGCATTTTGCCCTGTGGAGCCCGGACTTTCCTCATATCGTAGAAAACCTACGATCCGCAGCCACTGAGTCCACTTTGCTCAAAACATTGTAACACTAAATATGAGGATTACCATACATAATGGATTCGTACTTTGAATGGGTTCAAATATGTTGGATTAGATATTGTCATATATGTACAAAATGAGTAAAGTAAGAGGGGAGTTTGTACGTGTACGAACATATAACAAGTATGAGCATCATCTATTAGGTAACTATATAAACAATAGCCGTTAGGAGTGGTTATGAGCATGTCCTCGCAAGATAAAAACGCCATAACTAACAATAAACAAAAAGACTCATCATCCTCAAAGGATAATACCCAGCTTATTTTTAGAATTAACATGATTGCCTACGTTGTTCTCATGGTTATTTTTTACGGAATTTTTGTTATATATGCCGTTATTCCAGGCATTTCTGCGTGGCTTGCAAGCTAGATTCGTCATTGGCATGCGTTATATGCTTGAGGTTCCCTGCGTCCTGCATGACCTGTCTCGCAGCCGTAAGCAATCCAAAGTTATATATGTCCGTGAGCCTGTGCATTCAACCGTTAGCGGAACGCTTGCGCTCTTTATTAATTTTTTTCGGAATTTGCACTATGATAGTTACAAGTCGAAGCACTTGGGTACACTCAGGAGAGATTAAGGGTTGAGCGTCCTTTGTAAGTGCATTTCAAATAGAATAGCTCGTTAAATTGGTGCTTGCATAGTAAGTATGTATACCTAAGGTGAGAGGGAAGTATCGTGCTTTGTTGTGCGTGCGAGCGCATTTTTCGACGCTGGCTATTGACTGGATTTACATCTTGAGGGGGAGGATATGTCAAGAAAATTCAAGTCGATGGATGGTAATGAAGCAGCGGCATATGTATCGTATGCATACACAGAAGTTGCAGGCATTTATCCTATTACACCATCAAGCCCTATGGCGGATCATGTGGATATTTGGTCTGCACAGGGCATGAAAAATATTTTTGGTTCACCTGTTAAGGTAATCGAGATGGAGTCAGAGGCAGGCGCTGCAGGTACCATTCATGGTTCGCTGGGAACAGGTTCTCTGTCTACTACCTATACTGCTTCTCAGGGTTTACTTTTAATGATTCCTAACATGTATAAGATAGCAGCAGAACAGCTTCCATGCGTATTTCATGTTGCAGCACGTACGGTTGCTACGCAGGCATTGAGCATTTTTGGCGATCACTCCGACGTTATGGCGTGCCGTCAGACGGGTTTTGCTATGCTTGCCGAAACAAATCCACAAGAGGTTATGGATTTATCACCCGTTGCACATATGGCTGCAATTGAGGGCCGTGTTCCGTTCATCAATTTCTTTGACGGATTTAGAACATCTCATGAGATTCAAAAAGTATCTATGTGGGATTTTGACCAGCTTAAAAGTATGTACGATTTCCGTGCGCTTCAGCGTTTTCGTGATCATGCGCTTAATTCTGAGCATCCCCATATGCGTGGTTCTCACCAAAATCCTGATATTTTCTTCCAAAATCGCGAAGCATGTAACAGCGTTTATAACAATCTTCCAAGCATTGTTGAGTCGTGCATGGACCGTATTAACAAAAAGATTGGCACTAACTATGGTCTTTTTAATTACTACGGTGATCCTTGTGCAACGCGCGTTATTGTTTGCATGGGTTCGTTCTGCGATCCTATCGAAGAAGTTATCGATTACTTGCGCGCACAAGGCGAAAAGGTAGGACTTATTAAGGTTCGTCTGTTCCGTCCGTTTGTGGTAGAGCGTTTTGGTGAGGTTTTGCCAAAAACATGTACACATATGGCTGTTTTAGACAGAACAAAAGAGCCGGGGTCTATTGGTGAGCCGCTTTATCAAGATGTTGTATCAGCTTTGTACGAGCTTGGCAGAAGCGATATTTCAATAATTGGCGGTCGTTATGGTTTGGGCTCAAAAGATACCACTCCTGCCTCGGCATTTGCGGTGTTCAACGAACTTAAAAAAGATAATCCTCAACGTGAGTTTACCATAGGTATTGTAGATGACCTTACGCATCTCTCGCTTGAAGAAGACTCCGATTGTCCCTCTACTGCTGATCCGTCTACCATTGAATGCAAATTCTGGGGCTTGGGCGGCGATGGTACTGTTGGCGCAAATAAAAACTCTATTAAGATTATTGGTAATCATACCAATAAATATGTTCAGGCGTATTTTCAGTATGACTCCAAAAAAACAGGCGGCGTAACTGTTTCGCACTTACGTTTTGGTGATGCTCCTATTCGCAGCTCATACTATGTAACTAAGGCAAATTTTGTTGCATGTCATAACCCTTCTTATATTATTAAGGGCTTTAGAATGGTTCGCGATGTTAAGCCGGGCGGAACATTTTTAGTTAACTGTCAATGGGATTTTGCCGAGTTTGATCGTCATCTTAATGCCGAGGCTAAACGCTATATCTATAAGAATAAAATCAAAGTTTATCTTATCAACGCTATCGACTTGGCACGCCAAGTTGGTATGGGTAAACGCACGAATACCGTTTTACAATCGGCGTTCTTTGCACTTTCGGGTGTTTTGCCCTTTGATGACGCAATAAGGTACATGAAAGATGCTGCTACTAAGTCGTATTCCAAGAAGGGTCAAGCAATTGTTGAGGCAAACCATAAAGCTATCGACGCTGGTGCTTCTGCTTTTACGCAAATTGAGATTCCTGAAAGTTGGAAAGATATCCACGATGAAGTACATACGGTAGAGCTTAAGGGTCGTGCAGAGATTGTTAAACAGGTTCGCACGTTACTTAATCCTATCAATATGATGGAAGGCGATAAATTACCTGTTTCGGTCTTTAAAGATCATGCCGACGGTCAATACGAATTAGGTACCGCAGCTTACGAAAAGCGTGGCGTTGCGGTTATGGTTCCACACTGGGATGAAACAAAATGTATTCAGTGTAATAACTGCTCATTTGTATGTCCTCATTCTACCATTCGTCCTATTGCGATGACCGAGGCAGAAGCCGCTGCAGCACCTGCTCAAATGCGTATGATTGACGCAAAAGGCAAGGGTGCCGAAGGACTTAAGTTTGCGATTGCTGTTTCGCCGCTTGATTGTATGGGCTGCACCAATTGTGTATACGTTTGTCCAAAAGATTGTCTTACGATGGTTCCAACCGAGCAAGAGCTTGATCAGCAAGAAGTTTGGGATTATGCCGTTGACGAAGATAACGTTTCGGAAAAAGAGCAGCTTGAAAACACAACAATTAAAGGCTCGCAATTTAAAAATCCTCACCTTGAATTCTCGGGTGCATGTGCAGGTTGTGCAGAAACAAGTTATGCTCGTTGCGTAACTCAGCTCTTTGGTAACAGGGCATTTATTTCTAATGCAACGGGTTGTTCTTCAATTTGGGGCAATCCATCCACCTGTTCGCCATTTACGCTTAATAAAAAAGGACAAGGACCAGCGTGGAATAATTCCCTGTTTGAAGACAATGCCGAACACGGTTTAGGTATGTTGTTGGGCTACGAAGCTCAACAGGCGCGTTTGGTAGCGTCCACCAAGCAACTTATTGCTTCTTCTGAAGTTTCTGATGATTTGCGCGCCGCTGCACAGCTTTGGATAGATTCGCACAAACAAGCAGGGGATTCAGAAGTTACTGCAGCTGCTTATATTGCGCAACTGGAAAAACTCAATTCGCCTGTGGCGCAAGACATCTTAGCCAATAAAGACTTTATGACCAAGAAATCGTTCTGGATCTTTGGTGGCGACGGTTGGGCATACGATATTGGTTTTGGTGGTCTTGACCATGTTCTTGCATCGGGTCACAACATCAACGTTTTTGTCTTTGACACCGAGCTGTACTCCAATACAGGAGGTCAGGCATCTAAAGCATCTAATCTTGGTCAGGTGGCACAATTTGCTGCAAGTGGTAAAAAAGTTTGCAAAAAGCCGTTAGGTGAGCTTGCAATGAATTATGGCTATGTTTATGTTGCTCAAGTTGCAATGGGCGCAAATCCTGCCCAAACACTTAAGGTTGTTGCAGAAGCCGAGGCCTATGATGGTCCATCGTTGATTATTGGATACTCTCCTTGCGAAATGCATTCCATTAAGGGCGGTATGGCTAACTGCCAAAACGAAATGAAACGTGCGGTTGATTGTGGATATTGGAACTTATTCCGCTTTAACCCTGCGGCTCCTAAGGGTCGTAAGTTTACGCTGGATTCAAGAGAGCCTAAGGGTGGGTATCGTGAGTTCCTTATGAACGAGTCTCGTTATGCACGCCTGACGCGTGAATTCCCCGATCAAGCAGATAAGTTGTTTGAGCAAAACGAAGAGTCTGCAATGCAGCGTTGGGAGCATCTTGTTCGCCTGAAAGAATTGTATAAAAACGAGTAAAGTATTGTATAAAAACGAGTAGCACGTTAAAAACTGCCGGTAAACTTTTACCGGCAGTTTGCATATACATTATGATGTTTACGATTTTATGTACACGCCCTAAGCTTGTTCCCTTTGAGAAAAGCATGTGATGCGGTATAAAAACCTACTTGGTTTCCTGGTCATTTTTACCCAAAAGAGGTGTAAGTATTCCCTGTGATACGATATCCACGCGATGTGTTGCACGTGATAGAGCGGTATATAGGCATCTGCGCGATACGTCTTCTTTTTCTTCGGTATCACAAGGATAGTTGGCTTTTTGTGCGTCAGCTAAAATGACATGGTCAAATTCAAGGCCTTTTGCAAGTTTTAAGTTCATAATAACTACGCCATGCTGTGGCAAAATGCTGTTTGCATTTATACGTGTAAGCGAATGAACTCCATCGTGCAGGCGCTGTGCAAGCCATTTTGCGCCACGTTCTTCGCGTGTAATGATGGCACATAATTCCTGCGGATCTCGTGCGTCTACAAGCTTTTGCAAGCTTTCCACATAGGCTTTAGTATCGTGTTCATCGCAGCTAATAAAATGCGGTTTTTCGCCTTCGATTTGCACCGATACGATATCGGTACCTTCGCGCGCCGAATAAATACTCCAAAACAAATCTGTAATTTCTTTACCCGAACGATAACTCGTTGACAAGAACATGTGTTTGTATGCAATATTGGCGTGAGCTAAGACGTGCTCGATATCAGAAAAACTGCTGCGATTGATGGTGAGCGCTTGTCGCTCGTCTCCTGCAAAAATAAAATGCGCACCGTGAAATGTTTGTGTGAGCACATAGAGTTGTGCTGGTGTGTAATCTTGCACTTCATCGATAACTACAAATCGTGCTCCCTTAAACGTACTATCACACAACAGCAGGTGGAGGTAATATATTTCAACCGATGTAGGGTGCTCATGGGCAAGATTGTGTTGTGCAATATGAGCAAAATTAAGCCAACTTACGCATTCGATTGCCTCATGTGCCTCGTCATACAAATAATGAGCGTAGATACGCGCATATTTTAAGGTATCTTCTGCAGTTTGCGGAGCGATAACCGCGTTAAAAATTTGCATTTGCTGCTCTACGTCAAGTTCACAAAGCGTGTCTTGAAAATCTTCCGTTTGAGCCAGTGCGGTAATGCGTCTGTCAAGTCGTGCGTGTAGTTCGTCTTTGACAAGGGCAATACGCTTGCGATTCCATCCGATAGCAGCAAACTTTTCGAGCGCCGATTTAATACTTGCCACTTTAAGTAGTACGGTGTCGCGGCACTTTATCTCTTGAATATCTTTATCGCTAATTTGTATATGCGAAAGCATGTGCTCAAGATCATGCAGATCTTCGATGGTAGTTGCCACACCGCTTCCATACGTAGAAAGGCCAAGACGTGCTATAAATGATTTCCACGTAAACGTTTGTGGGTTCTGTTCTCCTAGCTGAGGCAAAACCATATTAATATATTGAGCAAAAACATCATTGGGCGCAAAAAAGTAAATATCCTTACTGCTGAGCGTATCTTTTTGCTGGTAGAGCAGATACGCTATGCGCTGCAGTAAAACCGAAGTTTTGCCCGATCCTGCAATACCATCAATAAGCAGAGCCTCTACATCTTTGTAACGAATAATTTTGTTTTGTTCGCGCTGAATCGTGGCAGTAATTGCTTGAAGCTTTTCTGAGTGCCGACGAGCAAGTGCTTGCTTCAAAAGAGCGTCCTCAATAGCGATGTCCGAATCAAAATATGCGCGCAAACAATCGCGGACAATATCAAATTGTCGGCGCAAACTAAGTGTCACTTGGCGTTTTTTACCATTAACTTCGTATGTAATCAGCCCATTTTCCTGATTATAGTAGGTTTGCGCAATGGGACTTCGCCAGTCCACAACCAAAGGAATGCGGTGCTCATCGGTAATGCCAGCGGCTCCAATATACACGCTTTGCGGCGGACGACCAGCTCGCATTTGCAAAACAACTTTGGCAAAATATGGCTGCAACAAAAGGGTATCAATGCGTTTAAGACGATCCGCGTCAAAATCGTGTTTTTGATTGTAAACGTCTATAACAGCGTTAAGCGTTTCAATTGCAGCATACGTTTCCATTGCCTCGTCATCCGAGCCAAAGTTTTGGCGGACTTCGCTTGACATTTCTTTAAGATCTTTTTGTGCGCGTTCGTGCGCTTTAATCATCTGCGCTTCTAAGGTCTTTTTCTCTTGGACGAGTTTGGCGTACACGTCGTGCAGATGCTTTTCTTCTGTGCGAAAAACTTCATCTGATCGCGTATCACTGGTGCTATTTTCCTGTGTATTCATAGCGTGTGTATCCATAGTGTTGTATTGCGTGTCTTGCACGTTGTCAGCTTTGCCTGCGTTGCTCGCTTTGCCATCTTTGTTTGTTGTTGACATGGTATTCATCGTGTCCTTACCTATAATCTTTTGCACTCATTTTGCATAACCTGTTTATTAGCTCAGCGCATGTTCTTCGATACAGCGTCTAAGATCTGCCATACCTTCTCCTGTTTCTGCCGAGGTAATGATAGTTTTATCTTGAGGAACTTCTAGTGCCTTGCAGAGCTTTGTTCGGGCAGCTAAAGCCTTAGAGCGTGTAAGCTTGTCTGCTTTGGTAAAAGCCACAACGTAGGGGAGTTCTTCGTGTATAACATAGGTAAGCATGTCTTTATCAAGCTGCTGCGCATCGATTCGTATATCTATCAAACATATGACTAAATTAAAGCTTCGATTATCCTCAAAATAGCCGCTGATCAGGCTTGACCAACGCTCACGTTCTGCTTTTGAAACCTTTGCAAACCCGTATCCGGGCAAATCTACAAAACGAATGCCATCAACATTAAAAAAGTTAATGTTTGCCGTTTTACCAGGCTGACTGCTGGTGCGTGCAAGCGCTTTGCGTTTGAGCAATTTATTGATGAGCGACGACTTGCCAACATTTGACCTCCCGCAAAAAATGATTTCGGGCGTTGTGGAGACAGGTAATTGTTGAGCTGTTCCATATGCCGCTTCAAAATGTGCTTGTTCGTATTGAATTGCCATTGATATTCCTTTATTTTCATTCATGCTTATGGAGCTTAAAAAACATAATATATAAGCTTACCACGTACGGAGCATCAGTATCATCTAAACAAAGTTTTTATATGTCTGCGTGCGCGTTTGGTGTGGCTAGCGCATGCATAAGCTGGTACATGCGTAAGCGTTTTACAAAAGCAATGCGCCGAGTGTGCGTTGTCGGCGTTTCTGATCCATACTACCTGCTTGTGTATAAATAAACCCACTTCGTACCTTTTACAGTTGAAGTGGGTTTAGTATTTAGCTATGCATGAGGCATAGATAAGTCTTGTCTATGAGCGTGAGCTTACCTTTGCTGGTATGCACGAACTGCGGATGATACGCCAAATGCTCCAAGTACCAGCGATAACAGCACATATCCTGCCCAAGGAGCTGTTCCAAACAGATCGTCACCTGTTGAGGGGAGATCTTTTTGGCCGATTACCGTATCTTTGCCAGAATTTATATTGTCGTTCTTATAATCGGTGTTTCCGTCATTTGTCGTATCGTGAGAGTTATCGTTGTTAGTCGTGTTATGGTTGTCGGTGTCCGTACCAGTGTCTTCAGTTTGTGTACCCGTGTCAGTACCAGTTGAAGTATCGGTTTGGGTACCTGAATCGCTTGTAGTAGGGTTATCTGTGCCTGTTCCCTCGTCTTTATTCCATTGTGCTGTAAGTTCAAGATCCCCATTCATTACACTTGCTGCATCTGCCGCATCGGCAAATTTCCATGTAAGATCATATGAGCTGAGCACGGGGTTCTCGGCATTGCTCAGACGAGCTTTCCAACCCGCAAATGTATAACCATCTTTTACTGGGTTTGTGGGCTTTGCAATTGTTGTACCTTCAGGAACTAACCACTCTAGTTTTTGTGTTTCGTGCTTAAACGTGTTTTCAGCACAAGGTTTATATGAATCCACATCTGCAAGTGTTCCACCGTCTAAATTAAAGGTCATTTTTCGCAGGTTAGGAGTAATAACTATAGTACCAGGCATTACGACATTTTCTCCATCGGCTGTTGCATTTGGAGCATAGATACTTGCTACATTATCATGACCAACAAGTTGCTTTGAAGTCCAAGTAAAGCTACCAAGAGGAGCGCCTTTACGCGTCCATTTTGCTTTACCAAAGTTTGGC
>CAMQEO010000034.1 GCA_946999785.1 uncultured Atopobium sp. | reverse complement strand
GGTACTTCGACCGTATCTTTGATGCGCAAACCTCGTTTACCTGTCTTTACAACACGGTATTCTCGTTTCGCGCACAAGACTTTATTACAACCTTGCGCACTATAGGAATTCATCAGGATAAGATAAGTGCGCTGTGCCTTTCTTTTGTGATGTGGTGTATCGTTTTTGCAGTAAGTTTCTATCAAGAGCAAGGCCACGATATAGTTACGTTTTTATCGAAACAATCGTATATTGTTCGTATTCTATTGTTTGCACTCTTTGGTCTTTTGATTACCTTGGCATGTATCTTTAATGTGGGAGGAGGGTTCATGTATGCCAACTACTAATACATCCTCACAACATACGCCGGAGTCTACAAGCACGCCTTCGTGCTCACAAGTGCAACATGCATCATCAGCATCAAACAACAATAAAGACACAAAACATAAGCGCTTCTTTATTCGCAAAATCAAGATTGCACTCTTATCTTGTGTTCTGCTTGGTATTATTGCAGTTTGTTATGCGCATATCTTTTCGTTATATGCTCCTTTGGCGCAAGTAAGCTGGAATGATTTTAGAGAAGCTCCCACGTGCAATACGGTAATCGTTGGATCTTCATATGCCGAGCGCGGTATAAATCCTCTTGTGTATGATGATGCGCGCGCAGAACTTTCAGGCGAGCAAAATCCTTCTACTTATAATCTCGCAACGCCTGGTCAGGTTTTATCTTCCACCTACGATACGGTGCTTGAGGCTATTGAACATAAGCATGTTAAACGCGTTATCTTGGGTATTGGTTTATATTCTCTTGATAATCCATATAACGTTCGTGCCGAAGTACCCTATCTTTACGCACGTTATCAACATGATCCCATCACGCTTGCTCAAAAATTGGGGTCACTTGCGCTGCGAAAAGAAACATTTGGTGCAAAGGACTCACTGAATGTTTATTTTCCTTGGGTATTTACACCTGCACGCACGCCACAGGCGCTTTATTATAACGTGATGTCTCGTTTGACTCACGAACCTTATGGCTTAGCAGCTCAAAAGGTAACTACAGATTGGACGTATGGCGGACGAGGTTATGGTAATTATAACTGGGCTTTGGAAGATGGAAATTATGTCACCTCAGCTCAAGTATATGGTTGGCCTCGTCTTAATCAAAAGAGCTTTGAATATATAGAACAAATTGCGCGTCTTTGTCAAGAGCGCGGCGTTTCGTTCATCTGCATAGCTACGCCTCACCCAGCGTATGATATTGCGTCCTTTGGTTCATTTTACCCAAAAACCATGCAGCGCGTACGTGATATTGTTGAGGGTGCCAATGGTGTATATCTTGATTGTAATATGTGTAAAGAGGGTGTTCTTTCATTTTCGCGTTCGGAGTTTGCCGACTTTGAACACTTAAATACAGCTGGTGCCCAACATTTTTCGCGTTACTTGGCTAAACTTATATATCGTATAGATATGCACGAAGATGTTTCGCAGGATTTCATTTCGTATGACGAATGGGATACTTGGGTGAAACAGTACAAAGCAACGAAGGGTAACTCATGAAGTGCGTTTTAACTTGGTTGGAGCAATCTGCTGCACAAAGGCCGCGCCATTGTGCGGTAAGTGATCCACATCTGTCTTTGACCTATGAAGAACTCTTACATGCAGCACAAAGTTTTGGTACGTATTTTGCAACAGCAGATCATGCTGCTGCGCGCCAATCTATTGCTTTTTATCTCGAAAAAAGCTCGTACGCGCTTGCTGCTATGCTTGGAGCGGTGTATGCAGGAGATTATTATTCGGTTCTTGATACACGCCAGCCTGCTGTTCGTATTCACGAGATATGCCAAACGCTTAATCCGCAGGTAGTTGTTACTGACGATGAGTTTTATGAGCAGGCTTTAGAACACATAGATACAACGCGTTATAAGGTTGTTCGTTTATCCGAAATATTGGATACCGCAATAAATACTGACGTTTTAGCTGCATGTCAGCGTGCGCTGTGCGATATCGATCCCTTGTATGTTAATTTTACCAGTGGATCTACGGGAAAGCCCAAAGGCGTTGTTGTTTCTCATCGCTCGGTTATTGATTTTATTCCAATATTTACCTCTACGTTTCATATGGATGGCGATGATATTTTTGCCAATCAAGCTCCCTTTGATTTTGATGTGTCGGTAAAAGATATTTATTCTGCACTCTACTTGGGCGCAACGCTTCAAATTATTCCTCGTGAGTATTTTAGTGTTCCTACCAAACTTATGGACTATCTGGTAGAGCAAAAGGTAACTACGCTTGTTTGGGCGGT
Organism: uncultured Atopobium sp.; assembly: GCA_946999785.1. Taxonomy (GTDB): domain Bacteria; phylum Actinomycetota; class Coriobacteriia; order Coriobacteriales; family Atopobiaceae; genus Fannyhessea. The sequence goes on along the minus strand of CAMQEO010000034.1, from coordinate 8,913 downwards.
AAGTGCCTTGTGTTTTGTATCAATTATGAATGGCTTTGATTATAAAGTTCCTACCACCATTAAGCGTGTGCTGTTTTCGGGCGAAGTTATGCCGATAAAACAGCTTGCAAAGTGGCGTAAATATCTTCCTGATGTTACCTATGTTAATTTATATGGGCCTACAGAAATCACCTGTAATTGCACCTATTTTGTGGTTGATCGTCCGTATCAAAAGGGCGAAGTTATTCCTATTGGCAAGCCATTTGATAATGAGCGTGTGTTTTTGATTGCTTCGCGTGACGAAAACGAGGATAAAGCGTGTGCGGTTGCGGATGAAGACGCTCTTAACAGCGGTGATACTCGTGAATATCAAGTTACCAAAGCAGGTGTAGAAGGCGAAATTTGTGTGAGCGGAACGGCACTTGGTTTGGGCTATCTCAATGAGCCTCAAAAGACCGCTGCTGCGTTTGTACAAAATCCGTTACAAAACAGCTGGTTAGAGCCCTTATATCGTACGGGTGACATGGGCTATTTTGATTCTTGCGGAAATCTTGTATATACGTCGCGCAAAGATCATCAAATTAAGCATCTTGGTCACCGCATTGAGCTTGGTGACATTGAGGCTGCTGCCATGAATATCGATGGGGTAGAGCAGGCGGTTTGTACCTATGATAGTAAGCGTCATCGCTTGCATCTGTTTTATATGGGTACGGCTTTGCACTCAGATGTTGCAGATGCACTTCACCACAATTTACCTCAATTTATGATCCCTAATACACTTGAGGCGCTTGAGAAGTTGCCCCTTACTAAAAACGGTAAGGTTGATCGTCAAGCTTTAATGAAAAAATAAGGAAACGATATGGATATACAAGAACTTGCAACAATTGCACAAACATATGCCACGCCCACCTATATCCTTGATGAACAGGCTTTTAAGCAACGTCTTGAGCATGTTAAAAAGATTATGGGTACTTCAATTGATTTGTGTTATTCCATTAAGGCTAATCCTTTTCTTTCAAAAGCTGCACAAGCATGTGGCTTTCAACTGGAGGTTTGCAGTCCTGGCGAATTGGAAATTTGCAAACGTTTACATGTAGATCCAAAAGCCATTGTATATTCAGGTGTTTGCAAACAAACGGATGATATACAAGCTGCGCTGCGCTACGGTGTGGGCGTTTGTACAGCCGAATCGGTTTTGCAAGCATTACTTATTGAACGTGAAGCAGCAAAGTTAGACAAGCAAGGTCTGCTTTCAAAATCACCTGTACGCGTTTTATTGCGTCTTAATGCAGGTAGTCAGTTTGGTATGTGCCAAGACGATTTGGAGAACCTTATAAATAATTGTGCTCAATTTATGCATTGCTCGTTTGTGGGTATTCATTATTTTGTAGGAACTCAGCGCAAAAAGCTTACGCACCAAGAAAAAGAATTAGTTCGTTTAGAAGCACTTATCGATGAACTTGAACGCAAATACAATTGGAAATGCCAGCGTTTGGAATACGGCCCTGGCCTTGCATATCCCTATTTTATCGATCAAGATGCCTCTGATACGCTTTTGCCTGCAAAAGAGCTTGCACCTGCCTTGCAGCGAATAGCAAATCGTGTACCACTGACGGTTGAAATGGGGCGTTTTTTTGCAAGCGAATGTGGAACCTACCTTACGCGTATTGTTGATATTAAGCATGGTCAGGACACAAAAACAAACTATGCATTTATTGATGGCGGCATTAATCATGTGTCTTATCTAGGTCAAATGATGGGGTTAAAATGTCCGTCTATCATCAATGTGAGCCAGCAACTAGCAACGTGTCTTGATGCGTCTACGTGCGAGGATGAGGCGAAGTCAAAATCGGCTTTATCTACGCAAGCGCAATCTACGCCTGAAGAGCCGCAGCCTTTTGCGCAGGCTGATGAGAGCAAAGGTGGTCGTTTTACCAGTTCATGGACGTTATGCGGAAGCTTGTGCACTACTTCGGATGTTTTGGTAAGAGAATATGAATCTTCGCTTGGTTTAAATGATATACTTGCTTTTCAACATATAGGTGCGTATTCTATCACCGAGGCAATGTATTTGTTCTTAAGTAGAGACATGCCTCGCATTGTCATTCGTAAAGCGCGTGGTGTTTACGAATTGGCACGTGATTTTATACCAACAAATGTATATAATTGTCCGCAAAACGCGGATAAATAGTGGTCTATCTCAAAGGAGCACGTCATGGATGACATTACACTTGATGCAGTAATTGCAATGCTTTCTGATATCAATGATGAGGTTGATTTTTCTACCGAGGACAAGTTGGTAGACAATAGAATATTGGATTCTTTTGACATCCTCTCTGTTATCTCTGCAATTGATGATGAGTTTGATGTATCTGTCCCAGCAAAAGAGATTGTTCCAGAAAACTTTAATAGTGCGCAAGACATTTACGAAATGATTGTTCGTTTAGCTGATAGTGAATAGTCTTTAACATAGTCGCTCAATAGCCAAGCATGAGCGAATAAATTGCATGCACCATAACAGAATTATGCGTGCACGCTATGTATGATTGAAAGCTCATCCCTGTTGTAATCAATAGTTAAACCTAGTTGATTATTGCTTGTGTTAGTTAGCAAGTTTTGTGCAAGTTACGCGTGAGTTTTAAGCACGCTATCATATGTATGATAAAACCTCCCAAAGCCTTTGTGTGACTTTGGGAGGTTTTTTGTGTGAGGGAGCTTTTCGTATGAGACATCATAGGGTTTATGTATCACTACCTCGTGCGTTTATAGGTATGGCATTAGCTCTTGTGTTTGCGTGGTATGGATTTACTACAACACCGTTGTCGTATGTTCTACCTGCGCAGATGCAACCAGCATATATGCGCCGCGCTCCACAAGTGCGCCTTTCTCAGCCTACGCAGTGGTCTGGCGAGCATTATCCCGATTATGTGCGCGTTGTTTCGGGTGCATATATTGATAGCGATGTGCCTGTGGGTGCTGTTGTGTACAGTCCGCTTGATGCGTATGGTAGAGCCGTAAAAGTTGAGGGTTGCGTAACGTATGACATGATGCAGCACGGCAGTAAGCGTCAACGAGAAGAGCTCCCTAATCCTAGTGGTTGGGGATATAACAAAAAGGTTGCCATAAAGTTGCCGCAGGGTCGTGTGTATCATGGCTGGTTTTGGAATAGAAGCCATATGCTTGCAAAATCATTGGGTGGTGAGGAAAAGCTTGAGAATCTTGTATGTGGCACGCGTATGCAAAATGTGGGTGCTCACGACGATAAAGGAGGGATGGATTATTGTGAGGCAAAAACTCGACTGTGGCTTAAATCACATCCAGATGGATATGTGTACTATATTGTCACAGCACTTTATAGAGCTGATGAACTAGTTCCACGGAGCGTGGTGGTTGATATGCTTTCAAGCGACCACACAATCAATGAAGAAGTGGAAGTTTATAACACGGCTTTAGGATACGAAATAAATTATAGTGACGGCACATTTAAGCAAAAATCCAAATGATGAGGCTTGTCTGTGTGGATAGGTTGTGAGTTACTATTTGGCGGCTCATGGGCTTGGGTGTACGTTTATCTTGTATGTTGTGGTTTGTAACGCTCTTTATTGTGCAATATAGAGTTTGATAGAAGATCCTTTTGTCTTTAAGGTTCCCGGCACGGGGTCTTGGGCAATAACCGTACCTTTTGCAGCTTGGGAATTCTCTTCGTATTCAACGTGATCTTTCACAAAAAATGATGTGTCAGCAATTGCTTTAAGTGCGTCTTGCTCGGTGAGTCCTATAAACGATGGTACTTCGCGCGAATCTTGGCTCAATTTTCCAACTTTGAGGACTACGGTACTTCCGCGCATAACGTTTTCGCCTGAGCTTGGTGTTGTTGCAATAACCTTTCCAATTTGATCGTTAAGGGTTGTTGTCTGTTCTTCCACTTTAACGGAAAGGTTTTTGCTCTGTAACTCTGCTGTTGCTTCGTCTACCGAAACACCTACATAGTTATCCATGGTTTGACCTTTGAGGAGCCCAAAGCATTGTGTAAGTATAGTAGATGAGATAAGGACGGAGCAAATAAGTGCAATCGTAATTGCTTTAAGAAGAAATGGCAGGTCTTTAAGCTTTTGAACTGCAGATTTTTGTATCTTTGTCATATCCTGATACGTAGCAGGAACGTATAAATCACTTTCGGGTGTTTGTATGTCGCAGCTTTCATGAGATGTAACGTTTGGCGTATCTGTAATGTGCTTTCTTGGAAATACGTTATCGTTTCCAATTTCAAATAATGAATGTAGGTCATGGGTAACGTGAGCTGTTGAGGGTTTTTGAGAGTCATGCGTTGAGGAAGAATCCACAACCATTTGTCCGTTCGTTGGTATATGAAAATGCGGAAGATTTTTCAGCATATGTTTTTTAGAATTGCTCGGCAATGATATTCCCTTATGAGCCCTACAGATACCGTGTGTTGCATAAAACACCTTACATATCATACGAATAATTATAAAACTATGCAAGTTATCCCATGAGGTATGTGAAGCGATGTAGAAATACTAGATGAATATCTTTATGGTCTATATACACATGGGTTTGTGCGTAAGCTTGCCTCTTGTAGATATGAACCGTATAATCTTTGATAGATGACCATAGAATTTATCTGTTACAAATTACGGTATAAGTTTATGCTTCACAAGCGGTTGGTATACCTTCAAAAGGCGCTTTGCAGGATAGGGGGTAGCAATGTCGGGCTTTGCATGTTGCGATTGTATTTTTTGTAATTGTACGCGCGATGAACAAACAGGATTGTATCATGCCACCTGTTCAAAGGGCTATACGCTTGCTAATGCTCACGATATGCGCGTTCCCCAAAAATACTATGCGCCTACGCCGCGTGTGTTTGTCCCAGTAACCGATCCTTTTGGACAACAATACTTTAGAACGCATGCAACATGTGCGCAGTTTCAGCGGCCTATGGATACTGCTTCTTCCCATCATTTTTGGGATGTTATTCGCTTACGTGGCAAGCACTAAACTGCCATTCAATGAACTGTACGGTATGTGCCTTCAGATATTTGCAACGTGCTAAGTATAAGGCAAATCAAAACTTCCGCTTATTGGTATAACGTGTTTTGCGCGTATATCACAGGGTAATAGACTCGTACACACCGATGAGATTTAGAACATGTACCTGCATATACTTCTAAAATTTGAGTGCTTGATGCATACAACTATTTTTTTCGATAATTTTTTCTCTATCTTTAATGTCTTGCGTGCAATGAGGACAACGTAGTGCCTTTTGATCAATTTTTTCATAACACAAAGGACAGCGCGTAATTGTTTCAGGTTTTTCGTCAAGTGAAATTCCTATAAGTTCCCCTCCTGCTTTCTTTAAGGTGTTGATCCCTTTTACCAGCAGAAATACGATAAATGCTACGATAAGAAAATTGATAATTGAACTTAAAAATGCACCAAAATCTATACGCGTACCAGGGACTACCAGACCTGAAATGGTGGTTTGACCTCCTGTGATAAAAACTATGAAAGGGTTGATGATGTTATTAACCAAAGAATTGACAATTGAGGTTAAAGCACTTCCCACAATGACACCAACAGCCATGTCTACAACGTTGCCTCGCATAATAAAGTCTTTGAACTCTTGTATAAATTTTTTCACGTTATTAACCTTTCACGTTTTCTTATGTGCACAGGTTCCAAGTGTTTGAATGTTTTCTTATATGCCCGGTGATTTTAAGCGTGTTTGCAATCAAGATCGCTATCCAAACAGATGGTAACAGGCCCATCATTTACAAGATGTACCTGCATATCTGTGCCATATACACCTGTTTGACAGTTGATATGATGTGCTTGTACGCACGCGCAAAAATGTTCGTACAAGCTGCGTCCTTGCTCAAAGGCAGCTGCGTTGGTAAATGAAGGACGCCTTCCGTGACGACAGTTGGCATAAAGTGTAAATTGACTTACAGCTAAAATTTCGCCGTTGATGTCTTTAATCGAGAGATTCATTTTTCCGTTGCCATCGTCAAAAATCCGCAGCCCCAGTGCCTTATCGCAGAGCGCCTCAACGCTTGCGCGCGTATCATCTGATCCAATTCCTACTAAGATCATAAGACCACGTGCACACTGACCTACAATTTTATTGTCAATTTCTACGCGTGCTTCTTTCACGCGTTGAAGTACCAATCGCATATTAACCTCATACCCATGTTTCTAAGCTATAAGCTCAAATTATAAGTTATAAAGTGCGGTAAATTTTTGTGTCAGATAGTCTAAATAGTACGTAGTAGTAAGCGCTTCACCGCTGGCTTTTTCGATGAGCTCATGTGGCGTGCGACTACGACCATAGCTCCAGATATGATCTTTCAGCCACAGGCGAATAGGAGCTAAATCACCTGAGGCAAGCACGTCATCCCATGCAATACCAGAAGCGATCATAGCATGCTTAAGCTGCGCGCCAATGGCGTCGCCTACCGCATAGCCCGGGAAGTAGCCTAAATACCCGCTTGACCAATGCATGTCCTGAAGCGCACCATGGGCAGGATCGCTTACCTCTACACCAAGATACTCTTTGTAGAGTTTATTCCAGGTAGCAGCTACGTCCTCAACATCTAAATCACCTGCAAACAGCTGTTTTTCAATTTCGTAACGAATCATAATATGAAATGGATACGTTAATTCATCGGCATCCATACGAATAAGCCCTGGCTTTACCGCGTTAGAGACTTGCCAAAATTGTTGCGGTGTAACGCGTCCAAGTTGGCCTTGAAAATGATGCGCCATCAAGCGCAAAATGTGTGGCGCAAAGTTGCGGTCGCGCGCGATGTAATTTTCAAAGAATCTCGATTGAGATTCGTGAATACCATACGATGCGCCGCCTTTAAGCGATGTACAGTCATAGGCAGGATTAACACCTGTTTCGTAGAGTGTGTGCCCGCCTTCGTGAAACATCGAAAAAACATTTGAAAGAACATCGTGCTTATGGAGATGACTTGCAATAATACCATAATCAATTGAAGGGGCATCTGAGTATGGGTGTTCGGTATCTACGATCACCACATGGTTTTTATCGAGACCCATAAGATCAATAATGTCATGCGCAAGGAGACGCTGTCGCATAATGTCAAATTTGCCTGCAAAAAGTGAGGTATTTGGTCTAAAACCTTTATTTTGTTTAATCAAAACATCTTGAAGCAAAGGCGCAATTCCCGATTTTACTTCTTCAAAAAACGTGTCCAAAAACGCGTGAGTTGTTCCTTGTTCGTATTCATCGAGCCACACGTCATAGGGGTCTTTTTTACTATCGCGTGCCTGCGCAATTTCTTTCATCGTCTCAATAATTTGTTTCAAATAGGGAGCAAACATTTCCCATGAATTTTGCGCTTTTGCCTTGTGCCATGCGTCATCGGCTATGCACGTAAGTTCTGCAAATTTTTGCGCAAGCTCACGTGGAACGCCCACAAGTTTTTGGCGGTCATGCTGCAAAATGGCAACCTGTGCTTTTTGCGTTTGCGTTAGAACAGCGCTTGGACAACTAAGTCGAGCCAGCAGGTCTGCTGTTTTTTGTGAACACAGCAAGTCGTGACGTCTGTTTTCAAGCAAACTTAACACTTTTGAACGAGTTTGAGCAGCCCCTTGTGGATCAATGGACATGCCAAACCCTGCAATTTCTGCAGAACAGTAACGTGTTACAAAAAGATTTTGCTCAAGCTGGTTGAGTTCTTCTGCGTCGGCTTTAGGATTGGTAAGCGCAGCACCTAAATCTACACCAACTTCCTTTGTTTTAGGGTTAGCAGACGCGGTGCTCTCATCTTTGGCCGACTGGTTAGTTACTGTAGTTGCACTCAATTGTTGTGTCTCATTTGCATTGTCCATGATGTTTCCTTTGTTTGCATACTCATGCATAAGTCTAATTAAACGTAATTCATTAAGACCTGTTTCTATTATATCGTAGTGTTTGTCTCAAGAGGAGATCGAACGCTTTCATGCACGAAAAACTTGTTTTCACTTTGAGAAGATGCAAGCTATTTACCTGCATATTCTAACGTGAACGGTATGAGATTTTCTCTGACGTGTACAGGTAAATATGTTTCGTAAAATATGTTACTATCAAAATCTAAGGTATGTAGTTGTTGGTAAAACAAATTTAATGCATGTTCTTATGTGCTCGGATTTAAGATTTGCCGACAGGCTATAGATATTACATGTTCCACGTTGTTAGGAAGTGATTATATGGCGGAGCAAAGCTTTGACATAGTTGCTGCTACAGGTTGCCCTACCGGTATCGCTCATACCTTTATGGCCAAAAAGGCACTTGAAGATGCAACTGCTGCAAAAGGTCTTACCATAAAGGTTGAAACTCATGGACAGATAGGAGTTGAAAACGGCCTAACTGCTCAAGAGATTGCATCGGCAAAAGCTGTTGTTATTGCTGCGGATAAAGACGTTCAAGAAGAGCGTTTTGCTACCAAACCATGCGTTTCGGTAAGTGTTTCAAAATGTTTAAGCCTTGATGCAGCTTCAGAGTTGATTGATCGTGCGTTATCTGCTCAACCAAAGGTCGTACATGAAGATGTTGCTTCAGTTCAAGACGCAGGTGCTGCACCCGCTGAAACTATTGAAGAAAAAGAGTCTGTTGGACACATCATTTACAAGCATTTGATGAATGGTGTGAGCCACATGCTTGTTTTTGTAGTAGCTGGTGGTGTTTTAACCGCAGTTTCATTCTTATGGGGAATTACATCATTTAGTTCAACTGCTCCCGATTATAATAGCTTTGCAGCTATGCTTAAGTACATCGGTGGCATTTCAATGGGCTTAATGGTTCCTGTTTTATCAGCCTATATTGCAGAATCTATTGGTAAGCGTCCTGCATTGGTACCAGGTTTTATAGCTGGTATGATTGCTATTCAAGGTTTGCCTGTAAGTCCAGAA
>CAMQEO010000033.1 GCA_946999785.1 uncultured Atopobium sp. | reverse complement strand
CAAGGCTTTATGCTGATATACGCAAAACCTTTCCTCAGCTGTCCCTTTAGTTTTGCCGCTTTTTCTACGCGCTTTGTGTAAAATGTACGCGCAAAAGATATTTGTGCGCATGGTTTGTATGATAAGAACATATAACGTATGGCATATACGTTTTAATTTTGAGCATGAGGTGAACATACGTGAGCGCTTTTGATATAACCTCTGAGAATCTTCTTAGTGTTTTAGCACTTCAAGCACATGTGTGTTCTTTTTTTAAGCAAGCATATGCTCAAAGGCAGCTTTCTCATGCCTATCTCTTTATTGGTAATTATGGGTTAGGAATCTCTGAAGCTCTTGATGAATTAGCAAAAATGCTTTTTTGCCCCCATGGCGGTGATGAGTGCGCGTGCTGTAGACGTATTATGCATAAAAACCATCCTGACGTGCATCAGTTTTATCCTCAAGGCGCACAAGGCTATGTTGTTGAGCAGATACATGATCTTCTTGATGTTGTACATCGCGCGCCTATTCAGGCAAAACGTAAGCTTATTGTAATTCATGAAGCGCAATCTTTGGGTGCGTCTTGTGCCAATGCTTTGCTTAAAACGCTTGAAGAACCCCCAGCTTCGGTATACTTTGTTTTAGTAAGTCCATCCTCAGCTCAGGTGTTGCAGACAGTATCATCTCGTTGTCAACACATTCCATTTACGTTTATAAATCAAGCTCAAGCGGCAAAATTGGTTGAACAGGCGGCGGCGTCAACACCTGAACAAGCACGATGGGCCTTGTATATTAAACAAAGTCCAAAGGCTGCCATAGATTTTTTGCGTTCGTCTTCAAAAATGAATATACGAAGCAAAATTATGCATATGTTTGCCATAATGTCTGATGCAGACAGTTGGGATCTTATTGAGTTGGCCGATGAGTTGTGTGTGCTCATTCAAATTCCCCTTGATCAAAAAACTAACGAACAACAAGCCGATTTTGACCGTTCGCAGGACTTCTTGTCGGCAGGAGCACGTAAAAAGATGCAAGCGGCGCATAAACGCCAACTTAGCCGAGCGCAGCAGATAGCTGTTGAAGAAATCATAGATATAAGTGCTTCTTTGTTGCGAGATACGGTGTTTTTCAGCGAGGGAGCGCATACAGAAATTATGAATCAGGATGCTATGAATATTTGTGATTGCCTCGCAGCATGTTCTTCAACTGAAGTTTTATTGGCTACGCTTGCATGCGCCGCACGCGCAAAACAACAATTGACGGCTCATGTGTCTGCACAGCTGGTACTTGAAGCATTCTTTTTGAACGTACATCGTACACTCATTGCTGGTAGGTAGCTCGTTAAGAATAGTGGGGAAGCTTATATGGGATTTAGTTTAAAAACTCAGAGTTATTTTAATGCTGCTCATTTTTTAACAAATTATAAGGGAAAATGCGAAAATCTGCATGGGCACCGTTGGCAAGTTATTGTGTATCTTTATAAAGAAAATCTTTCATCTCAAGGCGAAGACAAAGATATGCTTATCGATTTTGGTGAGTTTAAGCAGATTGTTCACGATGAAGTTAAAAAATTTGACCATACCTTTATTGTCGAAGAGCATTCTTTGCGCCCCGAAACGGTTCGTGCGCTTGAACAGGAAACTTTTACGCTTACCTTTGTGCCGTTTAGGACAACTTCAGAAAATTTTGCACGGTACTTTTATCAACGATTTTGTGCGCTTGGACTTCCTGTTGTGCGTGTTGAGGTTGATGAAACTCCTCACAACTGTGCAATATACGAAGCTTAAAGTATGATTGAGCCAAATTATACACGCTGCGTATGTGCATAAAGCGTACTCCACATATCGGTGTGCATGCGAAATGTATAAATTAGGTAAAAAGATACTTATCATTTTTCTTGTTTGTCTAACCTCTTGGGGATTTTTTGGTACACTTACCATAAGCAGTCAAACACGTTAGGCTGTACGATCGCAAAAGGACGCCGATGTCTGATATTGCATTACATGGGGTAAATCTGTCAGGTTGGTTAAAGCTCGAGCCATGGATTACACCTGAGTATTTTGCACAAGCGCAAGTCCTTGATGAATGCGCTATGGTTAAATCGATGAGCAAACAAACCTACACCGACCTCATTCAATACCATCGGTCAACATTTATAGGCGAAATTGATTTTAAAAATATTGCTGCCCGTGGCTTTAATGCCGTGCGTTTGTGTGTTCCTTTTTATGTGTTTGGCGATGCAGGCCCTTTTACCTCTCAATTTATAGGCTGCGCCGATTATGTAGATCAGGCTTTTGACTGGGCAGACGAGATTGGCTTAAAAATTGTTTTGGTGCTTGATATAAACCCTGGTAATGAGGGCGATCTTTCTGAACATGTGCCAGAATTGTCCTCGTTTAATACTTATAAACACGATGCGCTTAAAACTTTAAGCGCGCTTGCAAAGCGTTATGCGTATCGCGCTGCACTTGCGGGTTTTGAACTTGCGGCGCACCCTCGTATACAAAAAGCTTTTGCGTTTTCGCGTCAAAGCGGTATACCTGCTCATTTGTTGCGCAATTATTATCGTGAAGGTTATGAAATTATTCGTTCGCTTGCTGGCGATGATGTGCTAGTTATTATGTCCGATGCGCACGAGCCTCACATGTGGCGTTCGTTTATGGCATCTAAAAATTACAAGCATACCATGCTTGACATACATCTTGATCATTTTGATGAGTATTTTGAAATGCGAGGCGCGCTTACAACACAAACATTGCTGGCAGCCTCAAGGAATTATTTACACGCGGCGCAAAATAACGGTTTCAAAATTATGGTTGGTACCTGGTGCTCGGCACTTCCTGGATTGGATAGCACCATGACACCAGAAGGGCATATTGCACATGAACGCATTTATATGTCCGATCAACTTGATTTATATCACAGCTGCGATGCGTGGTTCTTCCAAACATGGAAAACGCAGGGTCGACTTTCGGGCTGGGATGCTCGTCATGCATTTTCTTCGTTTGAAAGAAGAATGATATGTGCGTAACGCCTCAAGACGATTCTTTAAAGGTTGCTTCACGCAGGAATTCTTTATCTGAAGAATTACATATGTCTGCGCCGTCCGCCTTATCTCAACACACAAAAGCTGGATATGTATCACTTGTTGGAACTCCTATTGGCAATTTATTGGACATGTCACCTCGCGCGGTATCGGTGCTTAAAAATGCTGATGTGTTGCTTTGCGAAGATACACGTGTTACATCTAAACTTCTTAACCACTTTGATATTCACACGAAGCTTATCCGTGCTGATGAGAATGTCTTACCCGATAAAATCCCTGCTATTCTTACACGTCTTGCAGCTGGTGAACACATTGCTTTAGTTTCAGATGCAGGGATGCCAGGTGTTTCAGATCCGGGCCAAGTTTTAGCTGACGCAGCACTTGATGCAAACTATCGCGTTGAAGTGGTTCCTGGCCCTTCTGCGGTGTTAAGCGCTCTTGCGGCGTCGGGTTTTGCAATGAGTAATTTTTATTTTGAAGGCTTTTTACCTCGTAAAACAAGCGCACTTCGCAAACGTCTACATGCACTTTCACGTATTCCTGCAACGCTTGTTATCTACGAATCGCCTCATCGGGTGTTGCAAACGCTTCAAGAGTTGGCAGGAGAGTTTGCTCACGTACGTTGTGCGCTTGTGCGCGAGCTTACCAAAATTCACGAAGATTGTACACGCGATACTATAGAAGAGCTTATAGCGCGTGTGCAAGCAGCTACTTGCACACAGCCGCTTCGTGGTGAATGTGTGTTGGTTGTGGAATGTACGCCCGCCCGCGCGCGTGAGTGTTTGGATAATTTGGAACGCATTGATACGTGTACTGCGCGCACGTTGGAGGACGCTATCGCCGAAGGATTACAACATCATATAAGCCCATCGGCGTTAGCAAAACAACTCGCGCATGAATTTGATATTTCTAAATCGAGTGTTTACAATAAAATAATTGCAGTATCCATGTAAGTTTCTCGTAATTTACATGCTCAAACGTATAATAAATATACTTTTATGTTGTCGCAATGGTTAACATTGTGCATAAAAGCATACAGCAGTTTCAAATCTCAAGGAGTTTGTATGGCACAGACACAATACCCCTCTTACTTTATAACAACGCCTATTTACTATGTAAATGCAGCTCCTCACTTAGGGACGGCATATTGCACCATCCTTGCCGATGTGCAGGCACGTTATCGTCGTATGATGGGCTATAACGTTAAGTTTTTAACCGGTATGGATGAGCACGGTCAAAAAGTTGCTGAAGCCGCTAAAGCTCACAATCTTTCGCCACAAGCATGGTGCGATAGCCAAGCTCCTTTGTTTACCAACTTGTGGAAAACGCTTGAAATTTCTTACGATGATTTTATTCGCACCACCGAACCGCGCCAATATAAAGCGGTTCAGGAGCTGTGGAATCGTATGAAAGAAACGGGATATTTGTATAAGGGTAGCTATGATGGTTGGTATTGTACGCCCGAGGAAACATATTTTACCGAAACTCAAGTAAGTAAGGCCGCCGAGGCACAACAAAGCGAAGGCGAAAACCTGTGCCCTGATTGTGGTCGTCCGCTCCAACGCGTGAAAGAAGAATCGTATTTCTTTAAACTTTCTGCATTTCAGGACAAGCTTCTTGCGTTATACGACGAACATCCCGAGTTTGTGCAGCCTGCGTTTCGTATGAATGAGGTTCGCTCCTTTGTTGCATCGGGTCTGCAAGATTTATCGGTAAGCAGAACGAGCTTTGATTGGGGTATTCCTGTTCCATTTGATACAAAGCACGTTACCTACGTTTGGTTTGACGCACTTTTGAATTATATGACATCTGTTCGCTATGGTCTTGACGACGCTGCTTCTAAGGATGAGTTTGCATTTCGTTGGCCAGCGCAGTGTCACGTTGTGGGAAAAGATATTATTCGTTTTCACTGTGTAATTTGGCCTGCAATGCTCATGGCCCTGGGCGAGGCTTTGCCTCAAAGCGTTTTTGCACACGGATTTTTAACCGTGCGTAATCCTCAAACGGGAAATGCCGAAAAAATGTCTAAATCTCGCGGTAATGCCATTGCTCCTTCGGAAGTTATTGATAAACTTGGCGTTGAAGGCTACCGCTATTACTTTATGACTGACGTAACTCATGGTGAAGATTCGGCAATTTCGTTTGAACGTATGGAGCAAGTCTATAATGCCGATTTGGCAAATAGCTGGGGTAATCTTGTTTCTCGTACCATTACTATGTGCGATAAATATTTTGATGGGAAAACGCCTGTTGTTGATGATGTGTGGAAGCAACAGATAAGTCCGCTTCGCGACATTGCCCAACGCATGTTTGAGCCGTACCAAAAAAATATGGAGTCTATGAATTTTGCTGCTGCAAAAGACGTTGTTATGGAGCTTGTTCACGCAGCTAATCACTATATCGAGGACATGGCACCTTGGAATGTTGCAAAAGATCCCACGCGCGCAGAAGAATTGCGTTTTATCCTGCTTAACCTGCTTGAATCAATTCGTATTGCAGCGCATCTTTTGGCACCATTTATGCCCGAAACTTCGCATGAAGTACTTATGCGCGAAGGCCTTGATCCCGAAGCCGAGCTGGTAGGCGGCACGATGATAGAGGGGCTTTCACTTGATGTTATATGTGCATGGGGAGGTCTTGCAGGCGATCAGCCTGTTGTAAAGGGTGCTGCCCTTTTCCCTCGCCTTGGATAAGATGAAGCGCTCAGCGCATAACATGTGCCAAGTGATGCTGATGAGCATGGCATTTCTTGGATTGATAGTGCCAAGTGTCAACGCTTCGTGTCAATGTAGGTGCTTTGGGCACTGCTTGTAGCTCTAGCACGTGAGTTAGCGCATGTGTAGCCGTCTTCGCTTTAAAATCAAATACCACGTAGAGGAGTATGGTGTTTTCTAAACTGGCAACAAAGTGCGCTACCTTGGATGTTTTGTCTTCATTTGGCCTCTATACAAAACATCGTCTTGGTCAAAATTTTTTAATAGATGATAGTGTTATTGGGCACATTTTAGAGCTTGCGGATGTCCAAGCGCATGACTATGTTATCGAAATAGGGCCAGGTATTGGTACGCTTTCATGCGCGCTTCTGCCTCGTGTTAAAAGGCTTTGTGCAATTGAGGCTGATCGTCTTTTGCCAGATGTGTTGGCTGAAACGCTTGGTGAATACGCCGATAAATTTGAGCTTATATCTGCTGATGCGCTCAAAGTTTCTGCTGACGACATACGCGCAAAGCTTTTTTCCTCAGATTGTGCTGGAAGCATGTGTTCGGTAAAGCTGATATCAAACTTGCCGTATCAAATTGCTGCTACAGCAGTTTTGCACTACCTTGAAATGTTGCCCGAGCTCAATGAGCTTATTGTTATGGTGCAGTCAGAAGTTGCACAAAGAATGTCAGCGTGCGCGGCTCACAAGCTCTACGGTGCGTATTCAGCAAAACTTGCTTTGTATGCGCAGTGCGTTGGCGGCTTTAAGGTTGCACCTTCGCACTTTTTTCCTGCGCCTCATGTCATGTCTGAAGTTATACACATACAGCGAAGATCTGCGGATAAGCAACTGTGCAAAGCTCACGAGCGCGCATATGTTGCGCGCGTCATCGACGCATCTTTTTCTCAACGACGCAAGACACTTCTGAATTGCTTATGTGCCTGTGGCTTTGATAAGCAAGCTGTTCTTAGTGCCTGCGAGAGCGTACATATTGATGCGCGCACGCGTGCCGAAAAACTTACACCTTCTCAATTTGTTGAGCTTGCCCGCGCACTTGCGCCTGTATCTGCACAAACCAGCACTCTAACCTGCAATTTTGGTGAAAAGAATGGATATGAGCACATATAAAAACGTCGCTGATCTCTGCGGTTTTTTACCAGATGATCTTATGCTTTTTCATGGTAAGCGTGGTAAAGCGGTTTCTTTACCACCGTCAGATGTGCCTGTTGCCGACACACATGGACATCTGCATTGTTTGCGTGAACTCACAAGTTCAGCCGCTCTTGCTCGCGCAGCATTGGCAGGCGTTGGGATGCTCATTGATCCTATAGATCCTGTTGAGGATATGTCTTTTGGTATTTATAGTGCGTCTACGGTAGACGCATGGCGCGCTCGTACCTTAGACGAAACCCATGAACTTCTTGAATATGCCAAACAAAAAGGGCTTGTGCTTCCGTATTTTTCACGTGCGCATATACGCGGTTATACGCAGCCAGCACACAATCAACTGCTCGATTCGTTTAGGATTATTGCAGGCGTTCATCCTTATGGAGCGGCTCAATTTGATACGTCTGCGCGCGATCGTCTTATGCAGCTGCTTAATCTTCCTTATTGCGCAGGAATTGGCGAAATTGGCTTAGACTTTGGTCCATATAATAAGGTTGCTCGCAACGATCAAATTCGTGCACTTGAATTTCAGTTGCGCCTAGCGCATGAAAGAAACTTGCCTGTTGAATTGCATATTCGCGATGCGCAAGATGACAACACGGCAGCAGCTCACGTACAAGCTGTGCATGTACTTAGCAGCATAGGCATCCCGCCCCGAGGCTGTGTATTGCATTGCTTTACATCTACGCCGCAGGTTATGAAACCGTTTGTAGAAATGGGGTGCACCATAGCATTTGGTGGTGTGTCAACTTTTGCGTCTGCGCCGTATGTTCGCCAGGCTATACAGGCATGCCCGTTAAACCAAATGGTTACCGAAACAGATGCTCCTTATATGGCACCAGTTCCTATGCGTGGCCATGCGTGCGAGATTGCACATGTTGTATTTACGGCAGCTTCACTTGTGGCAACTAAATGTGCGCCGTCTCATGATTCAAAAGAAGAAACGTGTATACCTCCTAATGCGTTACATTCTGTAAGCCATATTTCTCAATCAGAAGTTTATGGTGCGTTATGGAACAATGCATATGAACTTTTTATGAAAGAAATCTAAAATACTTTCGTTTTTGGGGTTTTAGACAATAAATTGTTACGTTTAGAGAATAGTTCGTAAATAATTTTTGAAAATCAGTTCCAATATGTTATGTATATGATGGATAAAAGCACGGATTGTTAAACGCGCGTCTTGTTAAGGGGGTTACATGTCCAAACGGGACAGTAAAATTTTAGAAATTTTAACTGAAAAAAAGCGCATTGACGTTACAACACTTGCGCAACGGCTCAATGTTTCTAACGTGACTGCACGTAAAGATTTAGATGCTCTGCAAGACAAAGGTCTTGTTGTGCGCGAGCATGGATATGCACTCCTTGCAAACCCTAATGATGTTGCTGGACGCTTGGCGTACCATTACGAAGAAAAGCGCAGTATTGCTCAGCGCGCTGCTGATTTTGTGTATGACGGATCTACGATTATGATAGAAAACGGCAGTTGTTGTGCATTGCTCGCGCGTATTATTGGCGAAACCAAAAAGAATGTAAGCATTATTACAAACAGTGCTTTTATTGCGTGGTACGTTCGAGATCTCCCCGAGGTACATGTTACGCTGTTGGGAGGTTCTGTTCAGCCCGATTGCCAACTTACGGTAGGTCCTTTGATGCGCCTTGGGGCGCAACAATTTTCGGTAGAGTATCTCTTTATTGGTACAGATGGTTGGTCAGAAAAAAGTGGATTTACTAATTGCGATCAAATGAAGGCTGAAGCCGTTCGTGCGATGGCAGAAGCGGCAGGGGAGGTTATCGTAGTTACCGAGCCTGGAAAATTTTTGCACCACGGACCAGTGCCTATTCGACTTGATTCACGCATTACATCGGTTGTGACGGGTAAAGATATACCACAATCAGCGTGCGAATACCTTGAGGCGCATCATACACGTGTATATGTAACCGATAAATAGGGCGTACAGCCAAAAAAGGGTGTACGGCATAGTATGTACAGCGTTTATACAGACGCTATGCGTTGAGAATAAACTTCTCTAAAACCTCTGCTACACCGCCTTTATTGTTATCGTCTTGGGTAACATAATCAGCCTGTGCTTTCATGGAATCATCGGCGTTTGCCATGCACACACCTAAACCTGCGGCTTTAATCATTTCACTATCGTTAGCGCTGTCACCAATGGCAATGGTCTCGCTCATGTCAATACCTAAGTGATGAGCCAAACGCTTAAGTGCGACACCTTTAGAAATGCCTTTTGGGGTAAATTCCATGTAGCAGTTAGAAGAAAACGTAACGCCTACGTCACGTGTGAGGTCGCGCATGTCATGAGTCAGTTGCTGTAGATACGCAAAATCATTATTCATGTATAAAATCTTAACGATATGCGTGTTACGTAAAAATTCCAAATCTGCCTCACGTGTTTCAATAGCAGGTATTCCAGTTAACGTAAATATATTTCTGTCGTCATCGCGCCACTTTGTGGTATAAATCGAGGCGAGCGTGTAGACGTGAACGCCAACATTTCCCAGTTTAATACCGTGTTTCCATATTTTGTTACAAAAATCCCACGGTGTTGGTGGCTGCAAATCAATAATGGTATTGTGCGCGTTTTCGGTAATACATGCGCCGTTACACGAAATGGCATATTCGTCTTTCATGTCTTTTGCGCCAATTTCCTCAAGAATGTATTGCATAATGGCAAAACTTCTACCAGATGACGGCACTATGTAAACGCCTTTCGCGCGCGCCTGCTCAATGGCGCGACGTACACGTGATGGTACATGGCGAGCGTCGTTGAGCAATGTTTCATCTAAGTCTACAGCAACAAGTTTATACATATGTTCCCATTCGTTTGAAATTATAGGCGGCGAGCTCATGTAGTGCACCTTCATAGGTATACAGTTTAGCTATGTTGATGTGTATTGTTGCTTACATATTTTCAATATGCTCTTAATTCACAGCTTTTATGGATTCAAAACGCATACTCCATAAGACGAATGTTAAAACCAAACAAACGTTTGCATTTTGACCAGTGACGTGTTATCATGAAATAGCTCATACGTGCTGTTCCAAAAAAGGGATAGCAATGGATACGTGTGGAAAAATTTATGAAGAAGCGTTGCGTCAGGCACGTGCAGTCAAAGCTTTTGTATACAATCCCTATGTTTCGTTTTGTACGTTTGAAGCGTTTCAGCAGTGTGTACACAACATATGCGCAAGCGATTTGTATGCACATCAACGAGGTTCTTTTGCTAAGCGTACGCTGGGATTTTCGTTTGAAAAGCTTATCTGTCCTATTCTTTGCGTTGTGTGTAATAAACGATGCGAGAGTTTTATATGTAAATCATGTTTTCATCGCTTACTGTGGATAAACCCTGTGTGGTCGTGTTCAAATTGCTCGGCTCCTGGCGGTTGGCTTACCTGTAGTGAATGCAGCGATCCATGGGGATTGGCTTCTTGTCAGGCTGTTTATGAGTTTTCATCGTATACAAGACGGCTTATTTTGCAATTTAAAGACCAACGAGATACGCGTTTATCTGCATGTCTTGCGGCTCTTTTGGCGTGTTTTTATCGTTTTATGTGTAGCACGTTTTATGTGAATAATGCGAATATGTGCACCGCAAAATCTGGGCTGTGCTCTTCACAACAAACATCGCAGAATATACCCCACGTGCCGCCGCTGGTGCCTTATAACGCTGTGTGTTTTATTCCCGCAACGCGTAAGGCATATCGTTATCGGGGTTTTGACCATATGGAGCTGGTTACACAACTCTTTGCGTATGCTGTAGGAATTTCCTATTGCGATGTTTTAATAAGGCCATATGCATTGGATCAAAGGAAGCTTTCAAAGCAAGAACGTGTTGCTAATCTTACGGGAACAATTTCTGTATTACAAGATATGAGCAATAAACGGGTTCTCGTATTAGATGATGTTATTACTACAGGAGCGAGTATACGTGAAGCTGCGAGAGCGCTCAAACAAGCAAACGCTGTGGATGTGTCAGCTCTTGCGCTTGCGCGCGTTTGGTAAACTACACGCTTATGCTTTAAGTATTGTGCCTTCTACCTAGGAATAGTTACGATTTTGATGATGTAAGCTTTGTAGACGCGCGTTTGTATGAGCTTGTATACATGCTTTATGTATTTGCATGCATGTGCGTGCTGCGCGCGCTGTGTGTACTAATACCTTGCGTTTATGACTTTGTGCACAAAGTTTTCGTGTGTATGTATTCAATCTATTCTATGGTGGACGTATATACACAAGCTGGTATACTTAAGGTAACTTATCTAGGTTTGTGGTTGCGGAAATGCATAAGTTCATCTGGAGCATTTCTTAGTCCAAGGCAGACGAGGTCAAAAGGATCCACGTAAATACAGGTGTACG
>CAMQEO010000032.1 GCA_946999785.1 uncultured Atopobium sp. | reverse complement strand
ACAACAACCCAACCAGCAGCATAACCAGCAATGGAAGAAAAAATGAGGCCGTAGACCACTTTCATCCACTCCCCCATATTAACGCCGCTTAAATCACCTGATACTGCCAATGCAGCGCCAGTTAGACCAGCAATTAAAGCGTGAGACTCAGACGTTGGTATACCAAAAACCCAAGCTCCCACTCCCCAAGCCACAATACCTACGGTTGCAGCCGCTAATGCAATAAGAGCTGCATGAGTATCCCCACCAAAATTGACCATACCGCTCATAGTGTCTGCAACAGCAGTGGAGATAAAGCTCATAACAACTAGTCCAACAAAGTTGCAAACAACACTCATAAAAATAGCGGCATTAACGCTGATAGACCTCGTGCCTATAGGCTCTGCGATAGCGTTTGCCGCATCCGTTGCTCCATTAACAAAAATTGTTCCTAAAACAAGTACAACAACAATTGCTAAAAAGGGGTTAACCTGAAGCATTCCAAGAAATTGTTGGAAACTAATCACGAAGTTGATTCCTTTCCCTCGTTGTGCTGCTTGTTTCAACAAGATCTATACAACTAAGTATGTCCCAAAATCTTGCAGAATGCACTCAAGATAAAAATCAAGAGAAGGAGCATCCTTTAAACAAGCACGATACGCCTAGAGATACCAAATGACTTTATCGAACATCTTCATGAACAATTACAATAAAGTCATCCAAAGATCTATAAACAAATATATTTTTACATGTATTTACCGAAAAATGTGACCGTTCACCGATTAACAAAACTATACATTTTCTACATCTAAGGAACTACCAATGTTAAATGATAAGCTCATGGAAACTTGCTCAGGTGAGTTATGTGCAAAGTACAGCAGTCTAGAAGCGTTTATGTTAAGTTTGAAGCACAATACTCTAGAAGCGTACATCAGAAGTTATTGTATTTCCCGAGATAACATAAGCAAACTGCTCTTGCGGTTGTACCCATTGAACATTAAACCCTTCTTGCGATAATATCTGCGCAAGTGCAACTAAACGCGCGTTAGCAATGCGATAGTCACAATTTTGCGCATCATCATGCAAACTATCATATTTTCTCTGGTTTGCCCAATACGGAAGTTTAATTGTTTTTCCATGGGCAATACCGTTTATTTTTTTACGAATAAGAGCAAGGGCAGACTTAACAGCCTGAAAATGCATCTGTTCTGCTTTCGTAAGAGTAAAGACAGCAGTTGCAGGGACTTCAGCATTCCAATTCATATCAAACCAAGGACGTGTTTTATCAACTGAGAGCGACATCTGCTTTGCAAGAACATATGCGTCATATCCAATACAGTTGCAACGAGCAGAAAACTCTAAACGTTCCATTGTATACTCCCCTTTTTGCTGTGCCTGCTTATAAACTCTTCCAAAATAATTCATTAAAATGATTGTATACATTAAATATAACATGAATTAGCACGAATAGAGATATTTTTTATAAATAAATGAGGTTTATCAAAACAAAGATTTTCGTAACTTATAGCAGTTTAGCACCGAAGATTTTAAAAGAATACAAAGGTACTTGTTTGCTTATAAAGATAATTTTTTATTCATAAAAATAAATACTCAATCAATATAGAAAAAAGTATAAATTGCATATCAAAAACCCACGGTGCGTACCAGACACACCGTGGGTAAAAAAACCTAAAAAGAGAGTTTATGCACCAAATTCCAAATTCTTTTCGTTCTCTTTACTGAACAAGTGCATAACATTACCGCCAAAGGTAAACTGAATGGGGCTACCAATTGGTAAGCTCGCAGGATTCTCGCCTTCAAGCTTAGCGGTCTGCGCAATGATAATGGTATCAGAACCACAAGCCTTAACATGAAGGTGTACTGTTGAACCCATAGGCTCGGTAACTTCAATTTTACCCTCAATCATATCGTTACCCTCACCGTAGAGACCGATATGCTCGGGACGAACACCCAACGTAATATCTTGAGGTTTAACATTATGTTTCTTAAGATTCTCTTGCTTATCAGGTGAGCAAACAACTTTATGACCAGCAAGATCAACAACATACTTACCCTCATCATCAAGACCTAAGTGAGCGTCATAGAAGTTCATCTGAGGAACACCAATAAAGCCTGCTACAAAGAGGTTTGCAGGATGGTCAAATACCTCTTGAGGAGCACCAACCTGTTGAACCATACCATCTTTCATAATTACAATACGGTCACCAAGCGTCATAGCTTCGGTTTGGTCGTGTGTAACATAAATAAAGGTGGTGTTAATGCGCTGGCGCAATTTAATAATCTCGGCACGCATTTGGTTTCTAAGCTTTGCATCCAAGTTTGAAAGCGGCTCGTCCATCAGCAAAACTTTAGGCTCACGAACAATAGCACGACCAATAGCAACACGCTGACGCTGACCACCTGAAAGAGCTTTTGGTTTACGCTCGAGGTACTCGGTGATACCTAAAATTTCTGCAGCTTGATCAACACGTTGCTTTATTTGATCCTTATCCATCTTCCGAAGCTTTAAAGGATATTCCATGTTCGCACGAACAGTCATATGAGGGTAAAGAGCATAGTTTTGAAATACCATAGCGATATCACGCTCACGAGGAGGAATATCGTTCATACGTTTGCCACCAATGAGGAGATCACCACGGGTGATTTCTTCCAAACCAGCAACCATACGTAAGGTAGTAGATTTACCACAACCAGAAGGACCTACGAGTACGATAAATTCCTTATCAGCAATGTCAAGATTAAAATCCTCTACCGCTACAACACCCTCGTCGGTTACTTTGAGGTTATGTTTATGCTTTTTAGCACCCTTTTGTTTCTCGGTATTAGGATAAATTTTCTCGATATGCTGAAGCTTTACCTCTGCCATGATTAATCCTTTCTATCAACACACCTTATATGTTCGGCGTAATGCCATTATCCCCTCAATTACCTGCATTTAAGTGTATCACGAAGTGCGTGAACACTAAACTAAATGCCAAATGTCACGGTTGTACTCTGCAATTGTTCTATCAGACGAGAAGAATCCTGCATGAGCTATGTTAATGAGCGTTTTCTTAATCCAAGCGTGACGATCTTCAAAGTCGGCAAGACATTGTTCCTTAGTCTTGATGTAATCTTCGATATCAAGCAAAGTCATAAACCAGTCGTGCGACAAAAGATCCTTGTAAACACGTGTTAAGCTCTCCGACTGACCAATAGATAGCATCTCAGGCGAAACGATAAAGTCGATCAAACGCTCAATATCGCTTCCCTTCCAGAAATCGGTAGGATGATAACCATTAGTTGCGTAAAGTTTAATAACCTCTTCTGAGGTGCGACCAAACTCATACGCATTCTCTTTGCCAACAAGATTTACGATCTCTACATTGGCTCCGTCTTGCGTACCCAAGGTAAGCGCACCATTTGCCATCATCTTCATATTGCCTGTACCACTGGCCTCTTTAGAAGCAAGTGAAATCTGCTCAGAGATATTAGCCGCAGGAATAAGATGCTCAGCAACTGTTACATTATAGTTTTCGATAACAACAATCTTAAGCCAAGGAGAAACCGCTGGATCATTTGCAATAAGCTTTGAAAGGCAAAGGAGCACATGAATGATATCCTTTGCAAGGATATATGCAGGAGCAGCTTTTGCGGCAAAAAACATTACCAATGGACGAGAAGGAATGTGTCCATTTTTAATATCAAGATATTTCCAAATAGCATACAAAGCATTCATTTGCTGACGCTTATACTGATGAAGACGTTTAATTTGTACGTCAAAAACAGCGTTGGTGTCAATTTGAACGCCCTCTTTTTTCTCAAGCCATGCAGCAAGACGTTTTTTATTAGAAGTTTTAATAGCATCAAGTGCGTTCAGAAGATTTTCATCGTTAACATGATCAAGAAGGCGCTCTAACTGTGAAGCATCCTTAATCCATGCATCACCAATGGTTTGAGTAATAAGATTGGCAAGGTCGGGGTTACATCCCATAAGCCAACGTCTAAAAGTTATACCGTTAGTCTTGTTGTTAAACTTATCAGGATAAAGCTGGTAGAAGCCATGCATTTCTGACTCTTCCAGAATCTTGGTGTGAAGTGCAGCAACTCCGTTAACTTTGCAACAAAAATGAACATCCATATGAGCCATGTGAACAACGTTGTTCTTGTCCAAAATAGCAAGTTTTTCGTTTTGTGTACGCAGACGTGCACGACGATCAAGATCTTGAATAATAGGAACAAGTTGAGGTGCAACACGAGAAATGAAGTCAATTGGCCATGTTTCGAGAGCTTCTGCCAATATAGTGTGATTGGTATACGCACAAGTATTTTCTACAATTTCTACAGCTCTATCAACCGAAACACCACGTGCAACAAGCTGACGAATAAGCTCGGGGATAACCATAGAAGGATGCGTATCGTTAATGTGGACAGCTACAAACTTATCGAGCTGGTCAAGTGGGTGGCCCGCCTCTTCCATCTCATGAAGAATAAGTTGAGCACCTGCGCAAACCATGAAATATTCCTGATATACGCGCAAAAGACGTCCAGCTTCATCAGAGTCGTCAGGATACAAAAATGACGTGAGGCAGTGCTCAATATCATTCTTATTAAAGGAAATACCATGCTCAGGTGCGGGAGCTGGATTTTCAACATCAAAAAGATGTAAACGATTTACAACGCCGTTTTTATAACCAGGTACCTCAATGTCAAAAAGCTTGGCGCGTAAATTACCAAATGCAAAAGGAACATCAAAGGTAAATGGAGTAGAACAAAGCCAAGATTCACGCTCGATCCAAGGATTAGGCTCTTCAAGCTGATAACCTTGAGAAAGATCTTGGCGGAATAATCCATAGTGATAGTTAAGACCAACACCATCTCCAGGCAATCCAAGTGAAGCAATTGAATCCATAAAACAAGCTGCAAGACGACCTAAACCACCGTTACCTAATGAAGGCTCGGGCTCACAATCCTCAACCTCGGCCAAGGTAGTGCCCCAACTTTGAAGAAGAGCTTCTGCTCTATCCACCAAACCTAAATTAATAAGATTGGCACGAAGCAGACGACCTACCAAAAACTCAGCAGAAAAGTAATACAGTTTACGCTTACCTTGAGTTTTTGGCGCGTCAAACTGCATTTGGCGAAGAGCGCTTGTCAATGCTTGCATAAGCTGTTCACCAGTTGCTGCCTCGGGAGCCACATTATGTTGGCTTAAAAATTCGCGAACTCTATCTTCAAAGTTCATCTACTACAACCTCCTATAATTATTTCATCGAACATACACTGGTAGAACATATAAGACATGCAAATGCAAAACAACATTGCCCAGTAATTCTGCCCACGTGTAAACCGATGTTCATAACCTACTTTTTACCTCGAGATCCACACTTACATTGTTTTTTAGAATCATCGCGAGTATCTAAAACAACTTTTGGTGTTTTAGATACCGACGAATCTTTTAAAGCTTTCTTAGCTTCATGAGCTTTGCGCGCAGCCTCGGCTTCTTCAAGTTCTTGAACATCACCTTGGCTTAAACGCTCATATAAGAACATTTGATCTTTAAGGCGTTTTGCAAGTTTGTCAGAAAGATCACATGCTTTATAGCGCCATGTCCAGTTAGAGCCCAAGGTAGAAGGAACATTAATACGCGCAGAATCATCAAGTTCCAAAACGTCCTGCATTTGCACGATTGCAGTGTCGGCCACAGATGACCAAATACCACGCATAGCAGCCCATGCAACACTTTCGCCGTCTGCTATATGCAAATATTTGCGTGCATAATCAGCGTCTTTTTTATCAACACTTTCAAACCAACCAAGTGCCGTGCTGTTATCATGAGTTCCAACATAGGCAACACAATTTTTTGGATAATTATGCGGTTGATAGGTTCTACCACCAGAATCGCGGCTATCAAAGCCAAATTCAAGTACTTTCATACCAGGGTAAGTAGAGTCTTTAAGAAGTTTAATAACTGATGGAGTAAGAAACCCTAAATCTTCAGCAATAATATTGCGTTTACCAAGCTTCTTATTAAGCTGATTAAAGAATGAAATACCTGGACCCTTTCGCCATCTACCACCTGAAGCATCCTGAGCACCATAAGGAATTGCATAATAAGAATCAAATCCACGAAAATGATCTATACGCAAAACATCAAAAAGTCTAAACTGTGCTGAAATTCGTGTGAGCCACCAAGAATATCCATCTTTTTTCATAACATCCCAGTTGAAAAGAGGATTTCCCCAAAGTTGTCCTGTTGCAGAAAAACCATCAGGAGGGCACCCTGCTACTTCTGTAGGCAATCTTAACTCATCAAGTTGAAATTGTTCTGGGTGAGACCACGTATCCACACTGTCTGCTGCAACATAGATCGGCAAATCACCAATAATCTGTACACCTTTGTCATGAGCATACAAGTGAAGTTCATCCCACTGCTTATAAAAGAAATATTGAACGCCCTGCCAAAATTTAATATCAGATGATAACGTTTTACGAGCTTGCTCTAATGCATGAGCCTCGCGAAGGCGAACAGGCTCGGGCCAGGAAGTCCAAGGCTTTGAGTCGTTTTTATCCTTTAAGGACATATAAAGCGCATAGTCATCCAACCAGGAATGTTCAAGCTTGCAAAATTGAGAAACTTCAAAGGTATGATCATCCCATAATTTTTTAACAGCTTTTCGTAAAACATCGAAACGGTTTTTATACAAAAGACCGTAATCAACCTTCTGAGCATCGTTACCCCAATTTACGGTCTTAACATCACGTTGAGACAAAAGACCTTCAGCAATAAGGGTATCTAAATCGATAAGATAAGGATTTCCTGCAAAAGTAGAAAAACTCTGATATGGTGAATCACCAAAACTCGTAGGACCAATAGGGAGAACCTGCCAGTACGTTTGAGACGAATCGTGTAAAAAGTCAACAAAGTCACGAGCCGATTGACCCATTGTACCCACACCATAAGGAGAAGGCAAAGCGGTTATAGGCAGTAATATTCCTGCAGAACGCATAAAGACTTCTCTCCTTTCAAACAAACATCCAACAATAAACAAATGTCTATCATAACGCTAGTTATCTAATTCAGACAGATTTTTAACAGTTTCACCTTTTAACACAGTATGGTCAACAATTTCACAGACACTACCTCGAGAAGTACCTTCGATCATAGAAAGTAAAATTGCTGCCCCCCTCTCAGCTAAACGTGTTGTATCCTGTCTGACTGTTGTAAGGCGTGGAATACAAAATTGAGAAGATTCAATACCGTCAAAACCAACAAGGGAAATATCTTGGGGAACAGACTTTCCAATATCACGCAAAGCTCTCATAACTCCAATCGCAATAACATCACCCAATGCAAAAATCGCAGTTGTTTGGGGCACGCGTTTTAAAACGCGAAGTAAAGCATCATAGCCCTCTCGCATTGAAAAATGGCATGGTTCATACTGCAAGCTCATATCGAAAGGTATTTTAGCTTGTGCACATCTTCTAATGGCTCCCGAAAGTCTTCTCAGACTAATTTGTCCTTGAGAAAGATTTCCTCCAATAACTGCAATTTTTGAATGATGTGCCTGAATCAAAACATCCACAATATCCGAAGACGCTTGCCCATCGTTTGTTAAAACACACGATAAATTAGCAAAAGGCAATGTTTGTGTTGAATTGGTAATTACGACACACGGACACACAATTTGACAAAAATCTTGCTTGAAATACTCAAGCTCACCGCCAAGAAAAACTATACCGCGCGGATTATGGGCTTTCTGATACCGAAGCGCAAATTGCACTTCGTTTTCATCTTCGTCCAAATATGCAACATATACATCTTCTCCGCGCATGTCAAGGTACGTATGAAGCTTTTCAAGAATATTGGCGAATAAAGGATTATAGCGACCTTTAACCATAACTGCGATGGAATGGGTATCAGTTCTCTTTAAACTACGTGCATTAGCATTAGGTTCAAAATGATACTTATCTACCACACCCATAACTTGATCGTGTGCTTTTTGGCTCACATTTGAACTGCTGTTTAAGACACGAGACACCGTTCCTACGCTATAACCCGATATCCGCGCAATATCCTTAATGTTCATAGAAACTAACCTTTAACAGCACCAGCTGCAACACCTTTAATAATGTACTTCTGACATGCAAGATAGAAGACAATAACAGGAATAACAGCCAAAACAAGTGCCGCCATAATAGCGCCCATATCTACACGGCCATAACTACCCTTCATAAACTGAATAACGATAGAGATAGTCTTGTATTTATTGGTATCCAAAACAAGATACGGAAGCAGAAAGTCGTTCCAGATCCACATGGTTTCAAGAATACCAACAGAAATATAGGTTGGTTTCATGATAGGCAACACAATGGTAAAGAACGCACGAAGCGGACTTGCACCATCGATAAGTGCTGCTTCCTCGATCTCAACCGGAATAGACTTTACAAAACCACAGAACATGAATACTGCAAGTCCAGCACCAAACCCTAGATATACGATGATGATACCCCAAGGAGTATTGAGGTGTAGACGGTCTGCAGTAAAGGAGAGCGTAAACATAACCATTTGGAAAGGAACAACCATTGAAAATACACAGAGCAAATAAATAAATTTACTTACCTTGCTTTTAACACGGGTAATATACCATGCACACATTGACGTGCAAATGAGGATAACAATTACCGATCCAACAGTTATTAACACTGTCCAACCAACCGCATCCAGTAAGTGATATTTTCTAAGTGCAGCCGTATAGTTAGCAAATTTGGCAAACGTTTCTGGAGTAACCCAATCAAAAGGTATGGATTGAATGAAACTCTTTTTCTTAAACGAGTTCATTACAATAATTACGATAGGTATTAACCACGCAATACTGAAAATCGAAAAGACAACAGTTCCTATAATAGATAAAAGTCTTTTTCTTTCTTTCATTATTGTTGCACCTCCCTCTTACGAGTAATTTGGAGCTGAATAAGACCCAAAATGGTAACAAGGAAGAAGAACACAACAGCCTTAGCCTGTCCAACACCTTCCCAGCCCGTTCTACCATAGAACGTATCAAAAATATTAAGTGCAAGCATTTCGGACATATGAGCCGGCTCGCCTGCCGTAAGGGAAAGGTTTTGATCAAAGAGTTTAAAGCCGCCTGTTAATGACAAGAACAAGCAAATGGTAATGGAGGGCATCATCATTGGAATAGTAACATTCCATAAACGCTGCCATGCATTGGCACCGTCAATTTGAGCAGCTTCCAAAACATCGGTTGGAATTGATTGTAAACCGGCAACATAAATAATCATCATGTAACCAATTTGTTGCCAGGAAACCAAGATAACCAGACCTACAAAACCGTACCATTCATTTAAACTGATTGTCTGTTGGTATTGTTGTAAAACACCGTTAAAGATAAGCTGCCAAATATAACCTAAAACGATACCACCAATTAGGTTAGGCATAAAAAATGATGTACGGAAAATATTGGTTCCTTTAAGTTTTCCTGTTAACGCCATAGCAATCGCAAATGCAACAACA
The DNA here is from genome assembly GCA_946999785.1 of uncultured Atopobium sp. Taxonomy (GTDB): domain Bacteria; phylum Actinomycetota; class Coriobacteriia; order Coriobacteriales; family Atopobiaceae; genus Fannyhessea. Next base: position 1,770 of record CAMQEO010000032.1, on the reverse strand, counting down.
TTAATAACGATGACAGAAACAACCGCAAACGCTGCAGTGTACCAAAATGCATGTTGGAATAAATTATCACTGAATGCATCAATATAGTTTTCAAAGCCATTAAAAGTTGCATCGGTTACAGTCGTAAAGTGGGTAAAGGAAAGAACCAATCCCATAATAAACGGAAAAACAAAACCAATAGCAAAAGAAGCAAGTGTTGGTACCAAAAAGATAAGCCAGTACTTCTTTATAGACTTTTCCATGCTAACAAACCTCCCTTACATGTAATAAACGCGGAGAACAACGTGCTATGTCCTCCGCGAACCCTTACATCTCTATCACAATTAAAACGTGATAAATGCCACATTTACGAGCTTTAAGGACTTATTAGTTCTTAGCCTTTTCAGCTTCTGTCTTCCAGCCGTCAACAAATGCTTTAACAACTGCGCCCCAGTTGCTGTCATTTTGAGCTGCAGCATATGCAACCAATGCTGAACCTACGCCGTTCTTCCACTCTTCAGAAGGCATAGTTGCAAAGCACCAGTCAACAGGTGTTTTACCATCAGCAACATATTTGTTAGCAATATTAACAAGTGGGTTAGCACTTTCAAGATTCTTCTTAAATGGAATGGTAAAGCCACAACCATTTGCACCAGAAGGAAGAGCTTCCTTACCACCACAAAGGCATTTAACACCCTTATCAGAATTGGTGCACCAATTCATAAAGTCAAGAGTTGCTTGAACGTCTTCAGGTTTAGCCTTTTTGTTAACACACCAGTAGTTCTCAGAACCAGTGCAAAGACCTTGGTCCTCTTCGCCTTCAACACCAATGTAAATTGGAAGCATGCCCAAGTTCTCGTCACCGAGGTCTTGAATCTTCTCGTACTCCCAGGTACCGTTTTGATAAAATACTGCTTTACCTGTTACGAATTCATTGGTGCAGTCATCAGCGGTTTTTGTGGTAAGAAGACTTGGATCTGTAGTTGAGTTGTTAATGTAGAGATCCCAAATCTTACGATAGTTATCAAGGTAAGTACCCTTAATAGCCTTAGTAGATTGGATATTGTCCTTCTTGTATTCATAGTAAATAGGAAGGTTTGCAAGGTGAGTCTTAAAACGCCAGTCGGAAGATTTATCCATACCTGGTGCGTTAAATGCGCTAAAGCCGAGCTCGCCTTTGCGCTTAGTAATGTCTTCAACAACCTTCTTGAAGCTCTCAAAGTTGGTGATTTCGTCTGCACTGTGGCCAGACTTCTCAAGAAGTTTTTTGTTGTAGATAATACCGTAGCTCTCAATTACGTAAGCGATACCTTTAATCTTGCCGTCGTCACCTTTAAGCTTAAATGCATCGTTGGTGCAGTTTTTAACGATTTCTGAGTCGTCCAAATCAGCACAGTAATCAATAGAGCCTGCTAAGCCTACAGGACCGTTGGTTTGGAAAAGCGTAGGCATTTCGCTTTTACCCATTTCAGACTTTAAGGTAGAAGCATATTGACCTGCAGCTGCTGTTTTAACAGTAACTTCAACGCCAGTTTCTTCTTTATAAATCTCGGCAATCTCTTTCCACTGCTCGTCAGATTCTGGTTTAAAGTTAAGGTAGTATACGTGACCTTTAGCTTCACCTTTTTTACCTGAAGAAGCCTTCTCATCTTGGCAACCTGCAGCAAACGGAACAAGCATACCTGCGCTTAAACCGAGACCCGCCTTAATGAAGTTCCTACGATTGAGCATGTCTCACAACTCCTCTCGCCCAAGGGCATCTAATATTTTGGAAACGTTTCCAAAGTGTTA
>CAMQEO010000031.1 GCA_946999785.1 uncultured Atopobium sp. | reverse complement strand
TCTCCCATTATTGCCATTGTTGGACCAACTGCCTCAGGTAAATCATCACTGGCCGACACGCTTGCGCTCCATTTTAATACCCATGTTATCTCTGTTGATGCACTACAAATTTATAAGGGTATGAATATCGGCGTTGCCAAACTGCCGCCAGAAGAGCGCAAAGCTAAGCTTGATATGGTGGATTGTGCCGAACTTGAAGAAACATATTCAGTCCAACGTTTTCAACTTGAGGCACGTGCGTGCGTGGAATCGCTTCGTGCAAATCATAAACAGGTTATATTGTGTGGAGGAACAGGGCTTTATCTCAATGCAGTTATAGATGATATGCACTTTCCTCAAGGTTCTTTTGAAAATCCTCAAAGACACTACTATGAGTCTCTCGTTGAGGTTGAGGGTTCTGACTTCGTTTTTAAGCTTTTATGCAAACGCGACCCAGCATCTGCTGCGCTCATTCATCCTCATAATGTCCGTCGTGTTATTCGCGCGCTTGAAATGCTCGATGATGGTATTTCCTACGCCGAACATGTAAAGGGATTACAGCGTTTGAAGCCATTCTATACGGCACGTATATATGGACTCTCCTGGCCTCGTGAAGAGCTGTACAGCCGTATTGAAAAGCGTGTTGACGCTATGATTGAACAAGGCCTTGTTGATGAAGTGGTTCGTCTCAAAGCACGTGGGCTCCAGCAGAGCAAAACGGCATCGCAGGCAATAGGCTATCAAGAGATTTTGTCCTATTTAAACGGAACTTATTCACTTGAAATAGCTGTTGACCTGATAAAACGCCGTACGCGTCATTATGCAAAGCGCCAAATCTCGTGGTTTTCCCGTGATCCTCGAGTTGAGTGGCTCGATTGTGCAACGCAATCTTTAGATGATATGTGTCACCAAATTATTAACGATATAAGCTAAGAAGATTATATGACTCGATTTTCATTTTATAACCCACATGAAAACAGTTCACGTGCGCTTGTTGTTGCAGTTGAAACACCATCGGCTGCCTGTGATTTTACGACGCAAGAAAGTTTATCAGAACTTTCACATTTGGCAGAAACACTTAACATTACAACTGTTGGTAAGCTTGTCCAAAAACTTGATGCGCCTGTACACTCAACCTATATTGGTTCAGGTAAATTGCTCGAGCTTAAACATATGGCACAATCATTAATGTGCGATTTTATAATTTTTGATGATGAACTGAGCCCGTCTCAACAAAGTAATATTTGCCATGCTGTTGGAAAATCGTTTCAAGTTATTGATCGCTGTTCGCTTATCTTAGATATTTTTGCAGCTCATGCCGCTACTAAGGAAGGCAAACTTCAAGTTAAGCTTGCGCATATGCAATATATGCTTCCTCGCCTTAAAGGAATGTGGAGCCATCTATTAGGCGAACAAACCCGTGGTGGTATAGGATCACGTTTTGGTCAAGGAGAAAGTCAGCTCGAAATTGATAGACGTCTTTCACGCGAAAAAATAGCCCATGTTAAACAGCAGCTTGCAGGTTTAGAGATACAGCGCAAGGTGCAACGCAGTATTCGCTCATCTTCACCTTTGTATAAAATTGCACTCGTTGGATACACGAATGCAGGTAAGTCTACCTTGCTCAACCGAATAAGCCATTCTTCAACCTACGTAAAAGATGAATTATTTGCAACATTAGACTCAACAACGCGTTCGATTACCCTTCCTGACACTCGTCGTGCAGTACTGAGCGATACGGTAGGTTTTATACAAAAATTACCCACTGAACTCATAGATGCATTCAAATCTACCTTGCTTGATGTTGTTTCAGCCGATCTCCTACTGTGCGTTGTAGATGTTTCATCTGCTCATGCAGAAAAAGAAATGAATGTGGTTCTCTCTATTCTCAACGACATTGGTGCAGGCTCAATCCCATATCTTATAGTGGCTAATAAAATCGATCGTATTGCATCAAACTCTTATGCTCACGCAAGCGAGCATGAAGTGTCTGCCTGTGTAGAGAATCTCACTCCTTCAAACTCATCTAGTGCCCATACGCAGCCCAACGAGCTTGCATTATTCAATTCAATAGACCCCACTCATGTCGCTTATCTCTCTGCCGAAACAGGACAGGGGATAGAAACACTATTACAAAAGATTTCTCATAAACTTATGAGCCAAGAGACATATATGGTTTTACATGTTGCGTACAAGGATTCTTCGTTTATTTCTTTAATTCATACGTATGGTAGAGTAGTACATGAAACGTATGACGAACAAGGTACTCAGCTTTGCGTATATGTTCCTCGTAAGCTTGTAGAGCGGCTTAAACCTTTTGAATTGTAAGTTTTTATGCGCTCCGACTCATACATAAAAATATAAGGACACATAAAAGCGGTTGATGAAGCACATATATTTGTAACGAGTGTCTTCCCATGAGTGCAAGAAGATTTTTAACAAATGTTAAACCGTAAAAAAGCAACGCACCAGGGGAGCAATGAGCAAGCGTAACTGACTCTTTGCACCTCCGCGCCGTTTGTAATGTCATCATATACGATTTGCTTAACCATCCCGCAAATGCGCCGCCACTATATAAGAACAGATACGGAAAAATGGGGTAGTAATCACCTGATTGAAAATAGCTCGGAGCAAACCCAAATGCTGCAGTAATGTATGAGGAATATAAGTATGCAGGTAAACGCCACGTATACTGAAAGAAGCTTATATATCCGTGCGGTATATGATACGTGATTCCAAAGAGGCCAAGCATAACACAAAGCAAAATAAACGTACCTACTTTGCCCGTAAACGAAGGCACAACTGCGCTCAGTTTTACGAATGCAGCTGTTTTAACAACACGTAAAAGCATGTATGATACAAGCGTAACAACAGCTGTTGACATACCTAAACAAAAAATTATGCCGAAATTAATAGGAATATCCACAGCCACTAAAGTTGTCACTACATAAATCATGAAAGCGCATACAAGATAAACAATACAGCGTTTGATCTTATGCACTGAGTATGAGCACATCATACCTGCAAGAAAAATAAACACCCATGCGATACTGTTACGCCATAGATCAATATAGGGAAAAACAAACCAGGTAAGCGATACACCATACAGCGATACCAGGTCATAAGACGCATGAAAAGCAATCATAGATACGAGTGAAAAACCTCGTATTACATCAAAAGCTTCTATGCGTTGAGAACCATGCACGCGCACGCCTTTATGAAATAACCGATCTGAACAAACCTGTTACCTTACCAATAATTGTTGGATGTTTAGCAATAATAGGCTTCATTGTATCGTTTTCTGGTTGTAGGCGAATATAGCTGCTTTCTTTGAAGAAACGCTTTACCGTGCATTCATTATCAATCATCGCAATGACGATTTCGCCGTTACGTGCATCATGCTGTTCTTTTACAACAACATAATCGCCATCAAAAATGCCAGCGTTAATCATAGACTCACCTTGAACTTTAAGGATAAACGAACTTGAGTCTGAGCTTATAGAAGTAGGAACCGCAAGACGGTCTTCAATATTTTGTTCCGCGAGAATAGGTACACCGGCAGCCACTCGGCCAACGACAGGAAGAATAGTTACATTAAGCTCAACATTATCGTTTTCAACACGGTGTTGTTCACCTTCGTCTTGTACAAGCTTGGGAAGTACAAGTGCGCGTGGTTTTTTAGGATCTCTATGGATGTAACCAAGATCCTGCAGGGCGTGCAAATGCATATGCACGGTAGAGGGAGACGCTAATCCAACCGCTTCTCCGATTTCTCGCACTGAAGGCGGATAGCCATGCTCTGAAACATAGGAACACAGATAGGAATAAATTTGTTCTTGTCGTTTTCCAAGCTTTCTCATAGGACACGCTCCTCTTTTTGTAGTTAATTTAGTATAGCATGAACATTCTTAAATTACAAACATATGTTCTTAATTTTTATAAAAAAATTTTATCATACTGATTACAAGCTTTTCCTCACGTATATCCTATGACTCATTTTACGCAATAGCTTTTCTACCTTCGATTCTAATTAATGTCCGTCTCCTCGTGTATATATAAGTTAAGAAAAAAGAAAGGACAAAAGATGAGCATGTACACGACAGATTTAACAGAGAAAAACTTTCACGACCTTGAACGTATTAAGGTGCAGCCATTATCTTTGAGCTTAACAATTCTATTTTCTTTTGTATTTATCACAGGTTTTCTTATCAGCACTTTATGTAACAACTATCGATTAGCCCATGATTCCACGCTTCTCAAAGCAAGTATTCCTTCGGCTACAATCGTTCAAAAAGGAGAAGGAATCGACTCACTAGTTAATGAATCTAACCTTAAATGCTTTGAGCGCTCGGCAATTGAATCTTGGATCATTTCATACAATAATATAGAAGGTTTTCGTTTACACGAAGGTCAGCGGATATATATACCCATGCAATTATCCAACTAATTTATGCATTGGCTCGCCCATACTATTCTCTGTACATGCAATAATGTCTAAATCCATACACAAGAACATACACTTTCATGAATTGTTTCGAGAATGTTTACGCTTAGAGTCAAAATGATTACCTCTGTAGGTGATAAACCGTTATTATGTTACATTGATATCGGAGTTTTAATCGTTAGGAGTTGTATGCACTGCCCAAAATGTGGATGTGATGTATCTAAAGTTGTAGACTCCCGTTCCTCTGAAGGAAACGACGCCATTCGTCGTCGTCGCGAATGTATAGGTTGCCAAACACGTTTTACAACCTATGAACGACGTGAGGAAATGCCCATTCTTGTTATTAAGAAAGATGGCACCAAAGAACCTTTCAGTCATGAAAAGTTGCGTCGTGGTCTTGTAGCAGCAACTATTAAACGTTCCATTGATCTTAATCGCATCAATCAGCTTATTGATTCTATAGAAACTGAACTACGCGATAACGGAAAAACAGAAATCACGTCACAAGAGATTGGCATGCGTGTCCTTCAAAAACTTATTGATATAGATAAAGTTGCTTACGTGCGTTTTGCGTCGGTGTATAGAGACTTTAAAGATGTCGAAGAATTCAGCGAAGAGTTAAGGAGTTTATCGAATGAATAGCCCTTCATCTGATACCATCAAACTTCCTATAAAACGCCTGCATGAAGATGTAATTCTTCCTCGATATGCATATTCAGGTGATGCAGGTCTTGATTTGTGTTCCTATATTGACCTTGTTCTTAAACCTTTTCAACGCTTCTTGGTTCCAACTGGTTTAGCTATTGCGATTCCAGATGGTTATGCTGGTTTTGTACAGCCACGAAGTGGCTTAGCATATAAATGTGGTCTTTCTATGCCTAATACACCAGGCCTTATCGATGCTCACTATCGCGGAGAATTGTTTGTGAGTGTCGTCAATTTAGATCCTCATAACGATATTCATATCTCAAAAGGGGATCGAATTGCCCAGCTTGTTATTCAAAAAGTCCCCGTTGTAGAGCTTGTTGAGACAGCTGAGCTTTCTTCTACTGACCGTGGCGATAACGGTTTTGGTTCCAGTGGTAATTAACCGGTAGTGTTTTCACTATCGGTTTTTTTATGTTTCTATAGGAATTCAGAAAGGATGGAGATGGAAACATTTTTTAAGGCAAGTGAGAGAGGTTCTTCTGTTTCACAGGAATGTAGAGCTGGTCTTACTACGTTTTTAGCGATGGCATATATTATTGCTGTTAACCCTGCAATTTTGGTACATGCTGGTATTCCTTTAAACGCTGCTATTACAGCAACCTGCATTGGTTCGGGTCTTGTAACCATTCTTATGGGACTTATTTCAAATCGTCCTGTTGCGCTTGCAACTGGCTTAGGCCTTGACGCTATTGTTGCATTTACCTTGCCTCTTATTACTAACAACGATTGGCATACATCTATGGCGATCGTATTCATCGAAGGTATTGTCATACTTCTGTTAGTGTTCTGTGGTCTGCGCGAAGCTATCATGGACGCGATCCCTGTTTCATTGCGCCATGCAATCTCTGTGGGTCTTGGTATTTTCATTGCATTCATCGGTCTTAAAAACGGTGGTGTTATTGTTCCGAGCCCTGCTACCTTCGTTACGCTTAACAAAATTACCGATCCTGTTTTCATCGTTGGTGTTATTTCTGTTGCAGTAACGCTTGCATGCTATGCACTCAAAGTTAAAGGTGCTTTGTTAATTGGTATTGCTTTGGCGGTAATTGCAGGTATTCCTTTAGGCGTTACTTCGCTTCCTACGGGCTTTATTGCTCCGCTTGATTTCTCTACCTTTGGTGCTCCTTTTATGGTTGACGAAGAGGGGACTATGGGAATTGTAAAAGCACTTATCAATCCTGTTTGTCTTGTATGTGCATTTTCTCTTCTTATGTCCGACTTCTTTGATACCATGGGTACAGCAACCGCTGTTGCTAAGGCTGGAGACTTCCTTAACGAAGATGGTACCGTAGAAAATATCAGCGAGATCTTAACTGTTGACTCTGCAGCTGCAGCACTTGGTGGTCTTTTTGGTGCATCCTCAATTACTACATTTGTTGAATCTGCATCTGGTGCAGCCGATGGTGGACGCACTGGTCTCTCTGCAATTGTAACAGGAGTTCTCTTCATTTTAGCTGCGCTCTTTGCACCTATTATTTCGGTTGTAAGTGCTGCTTCTACCTGTGGTGCCTTGGTTTTGGTTGGTTATCTTATGATCAGCGATACCGTTGAAATTAACTGGAGCGATCTGTCAGAAAGCTTCCCAGCATTTGCAACCATTATCGGTATTCCTTTAACCTTCTCAATTTCTGATGGTATCGGATTTGGTTTTATCTCCTACATCATCGTTGCTCTCATTACGGGCAATGTTAAAAAGATTAAACCTCTTATGTGGGTTGCAGGAATTATGTTTGTCGTCTATTTCTTCCTGCTTTAAAAGTTGTTTTTTAACTTTATCGACTAAATGTTGGTAAAGCTTAAATTTATACGGTAATATGCGCGTGTTCTCCAAAAGTAGAGCATGCGCATATATCTGAAGAAAGGAGTGTTATGAGTACAGCAGACGATGCAAAAATCATCGGCGTAGATGACCATGTATCTGTAGCACGCGCTATTCCTTTAGGAATTCAACATATGATGAGTATGTTTGGGGCTACCGTTTTGGTTCCAGTACTTACCGGTCTTGATCCTAACCTGGCTATCATGTGTTCAGGTATTGGTACTATTGTGTACCTTTTGGTCACTCGTAACAAAATACCTAGTTATTTGGGTAGTTCGTTTGCATTCATCAGCCCAATTATTGTTGCTACTGCAGCTACGGGAAGTTTGCATACGGCTTTATCGGGTGTAGTTGTAGCGGGTTGTGTGTTCTTGGCAGTTGCGGGAATTATTAAAATTGCTGGTACCAACTGGCTTAACACCTTACTTCCGCCTGTATTGGTTGCATCAGTTATGGTTGTTATTGGTGTTGGACTTTCTGCAGCGGCTGCGCGTATGGCGCTGCTAGGACCTGATTCCAAATTTGCGGCCGTAAGTGCTTGTATTGCAGGAATTACGCTTTTAGCTGCCGTAATTTTTTCTGGTCAAAAAGGAATCATCGGTACACTACCTGTTCTTTTAGCAATCCTCGTTGGATATGTTGCGTCAGCATGTGCAGGGCTTATTAATTTCCAACCCGTAGTTGATGCACCATGGATCGGCCTTCCGCCTATTCAAACGCCTCATTTTGACCCACACGCTATTGTGTTGATAGCTCCTGTTGCAATTGTGGTAGTTATCGAGCACATTGGTCACTTGCTTGCTGTTGGCGAAATTGTGGGCAAAGACTATAGAGCAATGCTTCCTCAATCCTTGGCTGGTGACGGAATTTCAACCTGTATCTCGGGCTTCTTAGGAGGCCCTCCAACAACAACATATGCAGAAAACATTGGCGTAATGAGTGTTACACATGTTTTTGCAACTCAAGTTTTTTGGTATGCTGCAGGATTTGCGCTTATCGTTGGTGGTTTTTGTCCAAAAGTTGCTGCATTTATTGGAACAATTCCTGTACCTGTTATGGGTGGCGTCAGCTTGTTACTCTTTGGTTTAATTGCTTCCAATGGTTTACGTATGTTTGTTACCAATAAAGTTGATTTTGACGATAACCGCAACCTTATGATTGCTTCAGTTGTCATTATTTTAGGCGTTGGCATGGAAACAGCACAAATTAACATTCCACTGGGAGGCTATACCTTACCAGGAATGGCCACATCTACCTTAATTGGTATTGTGTTAAATGCTCTTCTACCGCGTCATACAAAAGACAAAGCATAAATGCAACAAAACACTTTCATTGAGTTGTAACAACTCATTATGGTTATTGCGAGTGGTATTTAACTTTTGTCTTTGTACTGTTTCATAAACTCCAGCGTATGTATCAACATTGGTACGTACGCTGGAGTTTTCGCTATTTATGCAACATCATTTATGGGTTTAGTGTCCTTAAAATCACATGGTGTTATTTGCACATGTTTGTATAAGACTTACGCTTGTATGATACATCATGTGATATATGGGTATGTATACTGCAGTCATTTAATTGCATACATGAGGAGAAGGCATGAATACAACTACAACAGAACAAACTGAGCAACCCACGTTAAAAGATTTGGTTATTATCGGAGGCGGCCCTGCAGGTTTGTCTGCTGCATTATATGCCCAGCGTGCGCTTTTAGATATCGTAATTCTTGAACAAGAAGCGCTTGGCGGACAAATGATCGTTACTGATAAAATTGATAATTATTTAGGCGTCCCGCATATCAACGGTTATGAATTGTCAGAAATTATGCATAAACAAGTAAAAGATATGGATGTTCCGCTCTGTATGGAGCGTGTTGATTCTCTAAAACGCTTTGAAGACGAACAAGGGCTGCCGTACTTCTTGGTACATACGTCCCGCCACTCTTTTAAGACTAAAGCCGTGCTCATAGCCTGTGGCGCTACTGCAAAAGAAGCAGAGTTTAAAGGTGAAAGCCGCTATACTGGTCACGGTGTTTCGTATTGCGCTACCTGTGACGCTATGTTTTACCGTGATAAACCTGTGTATGTAGTTGGTGGAGGTAACGCAGCATGTGAGGAGGGACTTTTTCTTGCGCGATTTGCAAAGAAGGTAACACTTTTAGTAAGACGAGATGTATTGCGCGCGCAAGATGGCGTTATTCGTCAAGTTCAAGAAAATCCGAAAATGGAGATTGTATACAATACACGAATTAAGGAGCTTGCAGGGGAGTCTGACGAAGGTTTTACATCTATCACATTAGAAAACACTAAAACTCGCTCTACAGAAACTATTACCTGTGAGCCACACGGAATTGGCGTATTTGTATTTGCAGGTAGAAAACCTATGAATCAGCTCGTCGGTCAATTTGTAGATACCGATAAAAATGGGTTCATTAAAACCGATGACCATATGCAAACTCGCACCGAAGGTTTATATGCCGCAGGCGATGTTCGCGATAAAGTTTTACGACAACTGATTACAGCGGCTTCAGACGGTGCTGTTGCTGCAACAAGTGCTGCAAGTTATATTAGAAAACTTAAACGCGCGGCTAAGACAAATTCATAAAAGCCAAAGCATAAGTTTTATCATTTGTTTAAGCGTTTGTTTGTTAAATCAAGGTATAAACTGTACATGTAAAGCTTAGTGCTAACGTCGTAACTAATTTTATACTAAAACATGATAATATATCTTATGTAAAGTAATTAAACAACAGAGGTTGAGAGGGATAGCTTCTCTTCCTCTTTTATTTCTTGAGCCATAGAGCGCAGATAAAACCTATGCACCATCGATAAAGTGACTGTCTAGTAATTTTTGAACCTTAGGTTTTGTTGTTAATTCTGTTTGGGTTATAAACGAACATAACAACTCATCACCAGCGACCAGTTTTGTATCACCTGTCGGCAAAATGGTCATTCCTTCTCGATTGATTGTTATAATGCGCATGTCCTGAGGAAATTTAATCTCTGCAAGACACTTATGCTCAACACTTGAATTAACGCCTACATGAAGCGTTTGAAACACCAACTCTTTTTTATGTGGGAGCTTTTTAGCAATTAGTTCTTTGTGTGAATCTACGCGCATCATTTTCTGAATAGCATGTGTTTGCTCGGTAGAAATATTTTGTATCAGACGCATGGTTAAATGCTCATAAAATGGATCAACTTTACACATATTTGCGCAGATATACGACACAATAGATACAATTGATACTGCTAAAAGTGCATTAAAACTACCAGTAAGCTCAAAGGCAAGAATAACTGCCGTAACAGGAGCGCGCACAACTGACGCAAATAATCCTGCAACACCCAGTACAACAAAATTAATAATATAGACTTGAGGAAGTCCTAGATACGTATATGCAAAAGCCCCAAAAAGGCAACCTGTAAGAGCACCCATTGCACAAAGAGGAAACAAGGTACCTCCCGGTGCACCGGAAGCAAAACAAAATGTGGTGAAGAAATATTTACCAATCAGTAATGCAATAATTGCAGGAAGCGCTAGATTTTGTGCACGAGATAGATATTCAAAAATTTTATCCCCACCACAGCACAACGCTGGAGCAAAGTAAATAGCTATAGACGAAATACAACTTGCAAAAATAAGTGGTAAATACGCATGAAATTTCTCAAGCTTTGCATAAAACGTTTCTTGAATAAAAAACATTCCAGCATTATGCGCTGCTCCCAAAAGTCCACAAAAAACGCCTAAAAGCAAGATATACGCATAATATGCATGATTAATATTTTTAATAAAGTGAAAAGCTAAGACAGGCTGAACACCAAGAATTTGAGACACCACAAAGTCTGATGCAATACTTGAAATCATAGCAGCTATCAAGAGTGCTGGCTTAAACTCCTTATGAATTTCTTCGAGCGCAAATAATGTGCCAGTCAGTGGTGCATGAAAAGCTGCAGCCATACCTGCAGCTGCACCACAAGTAATAAGAAGACGTTTTTCAATGCGACGACGCTTAAAGAGTTTAGAAACTGCCTTACCAACAACGGCTCCAAGCTGTACACTTGGTCCTTCTCGGCCAAGTGACATACCTGCAAGCGAGCACATACTCCCCTCTAAAAATTTAAAAGGTAACACGCGCCACCACTTCATAGATAGCTCGCCTTTTATTTCTGCATCAACATGTGGAATGCCAGACCCTTTAGAATGCGGTTCGCAACGGGTTAAGAAACATACCACACAGCCTAAACATACCGCAATGACAAGCCAAAGGATTATAGCTAATGGCATCTCGCGCATATAATTATGCAGCCACATTACAAATTCTTCGGCTTTATCAAGGGTAATACGGTAAAGAGTTATAGTCAGTCCGGCTAAAAGACCAACTATAACTCCTTCAACAACAAGGTCAATTTGTAAACGCCTTGAAAATTGTTTATTAAGTTCATACAGTATAGATGACTTTGACATAATGAACGATTG
>CAMQEO010000030.1 GCA_946999785.1 uncultured Atopobium sp. | reverse complement strand
TTTTTGTTGCTACAATTTCTAGTATTGATACTTTTTTCTTCATATTAATCTCCTTTTAATGTAAAATCATAAAGTGACATATTTCTAACACGTGTTATAAATATGCCACTTTTAAAACAGCTTGTCAATATCGAGCTTGCAAATTTCTTTTGGACACCAAAGAATGGAGAATCTCAGCTTAGGTCAAGCTCTAACGTTGGTGTAAATTCCGTTTTCATTTGCTGTGCCGCGGCGCATTGCTGCAGGGAAGCACGCGCCTGCGCTCTGTCTGCAGACGCATCTGCACACCCCTTATCCCGCACCAAGAAGTACTTGAAAGTAAGGCATGTCTAACTTATAATGCTTATATCGACGCAACCGTCGATGTAAACATCCACGCACTACGCACCACACGTTCCACCAGCAAGGGAGCAGCCTATGGTTCGTAATAAACGCCTTAGCTTCGATGAGCGCAAACAGCAAATCAAGCGTGTAGCAGCACGTATTTTTGTGGAAAAGGGCTTTGACAATACCACCATGGAAGACCTTGTGAAAGAAACGGGCCTTTCAAAAGGCGGCCTGTATCACTACTACAAAAATACAGCCGGCATACTGTATGACATCATGCTTGATGGCATCGTATACCGCAACAACGTTATTGCGCAATCGATAGCAAACGGCAGACAGTGGAGCATGGAATTTCTTGCCGAAGAAATGGCAAAAAAGGCTGTTGACGCGAACGAACTAATGCCCGTTTACGTTGAATTGCTTCTGGCGAAAAAAAGAAACCCCCATCTTGAAGAGGTGTATAGGCAACTTGAGCACACGACGTTTGAATTGTTCGAAGCGCAGCACATCGACACCACGTCATTCAGGCTTACGTCAAATCAGGTTGCGTTTATAACGTTTTTTGTAAATGCAATTATTCTTTCTGCAAATGTTCTGAAGGAACATGCTCTCGTACAAAGCAATCAGGCGCTCATCAAAGAGATACTCCTATTCATTCTGAAGCAAGGCAACTTGGAAAACAGCATGTCACAAGCAGAACGTGCGCACGCGCAGCAACAGCGCAAGCTGAGCCCGCACGCAAACACGCACCGCTGCACAACGCCTTCCCCATCAAGAAAGGAACGCTTATGAACACCTACCGAAAACTGTTCGCCTACATTCCCCAGCTTAAAGGCTTAGCCATACTGGCAGTTATTATATCGGGCGCATCGTGCATCCTTATTACCAGCGGATGCTACACCATCTATCGTTTTTTGCACGCGCTTATCGTTACCAGCAACCTGCAAAGCGCGCAAAGTTTTGCGTTCGTGATTATGCTGTTATTGCTGGCAGGAAGTATATTTCGAGGCATTTCTGGACTCATAGCGCATAACGTGGGCTTCAGCTTAGAAACTGCGCTGCGAAAACGCGGCGTTGAAGGGCTGAACACAGCAAGCTTCCGGTTTTTTGATACCCATTCATCAGGCAGTATTCGTAAAACCATCGACGACAACGCAGCACTTACCCACACCATAGTGGCGCATATTATCCCCGATGGCACGAGAGCATTCCTGATGCCCATTTTTATCATTGTTGTAAGTTTCTTTGTAAACATACGCGTTGGATTATGCGTTACCATCCTTACGCTTGTTACGGGAGCTATCCTGGCAAGCATGATGGGCGGTAACCAATTCATGAAAGTATATCAGGACGCACTGGACAAACTATCTGCGGAAACAGTTGAATATATTCGCGGAATTGCCGTCATTAAAATTTTCGGCGTGTCAATCAGTTCGATGAAAAAGCTATTCACGCTTATTCAAACTTACTCCGATTACGCGTATCAGTATTCGAAGCATTGTAAAAAAAGTTACGTTTTATATCAGTTCCTGTTCTTTGGCGTGGCGGCAATTCTTGTTATCCCGATTGTATTTTTCCTGCCTAAACTGGGAAGCCCTTCTATCCTTGCGCTCGATTTAATGATGGTGCTGTTCTTGTCGGGCTTGATGTTTGCCGCATTCATGGGCGTTATGTACATTGGCATGTTTGCGTTCCAAGGCAACTACGCGGTTGATTCACTTGAAGCGCTGTACAAACAAATGGCTGATGAATCCATGCATTTTGGAAACGAAACGCATTTTGCGCACCACTCCATCGAGTTTAAGGACGTGTCATTTTCCTACGGCGACAAACACGTTCTTCAAAATTTGTCGTTCACGCTTGAGGAAAACAAGATATATGCGCTGGTGGGTGAGTCGGGCTCGGGCAAGTCGACCATTGCGAAGCTTATTTGCGCGTACTACCCGCTTGATTCGGGTGCGGTGCTGATTGGCGGAAAACCACTTTCCTCCTACACGCAAGAGGCGCTTATTCGCGAAATTGCCTTCGTGTTTCAGGACGCCAAACTGTTCAATGACACGCTGTTCAACAACGTTCACTGTGCCAAGCGCGATGCATCGCATGAAGAAGTGATGGCGGCGCTGTCGGCAGCAGGGCTTGATAGCGTCATCAACAAGCTGGAGAAACGCGAGAATACGCTTATTGGAACGAAAGGCGTGTACCTGTCGGGTGGCGAAACGCAGCGCGTTGCTATTGCGCGCGCCATCTTGAAAAACGCACCCATCGTCATTATGGATGAAGCGTCGGCTTCTGTTGACGCCGATAACGAATACGAGCTGCAAAAAGCGTTCAAACAGCTGATGCGCGGTAAAACGGTGATCATGATTGCGCATCGCTTGTCATCCATCACGGGCGTGGACGAAATTTTGCTTGCTGAGCAGGGGAAAATCGTGGAACGCGGCTCGCACGCGCAGCTTATCGCGCAAAACGGAAAGTATAAGCGGCTTTACACACTCTATACTCAGGCGAACGAATGGAGAGTAAGCAATGAATAAGTTTCTGAAACGCAGCTTCGCTCTAACTGACCAAGGAGTTCACGGCGCTCTGAAGGCGGGCATGTTCAGCTTCTTGGTATTTGTTATAACGATGTGCCCAGCAATGTTACTGTTGCTGTTGGTTGATCAACTGCTGCTACAACACGTGCACGACACGCTTACCTACGTGCTTTTTTCGCTGATCACGCTTATTGTAATGGCCGTTTTGCTAAGCTTTGAATACGAATCACAATACAACGAAACCTACAAGGAAGCAGCGAACTTGCGCATCGAAATTGCGCAGAAGCTCTCACAGCTTGAGATGTCGTATTTTTCGAAGCACGACCTTGCCGATCTTGCGCAAAGCATTATGGCCGATGTGGCAGCAATCGAGCACGCAGGCAGTCACGCCATTCCCACAGCGCTTGGGTTTTGCCTGTTCTTGCCCGTAATTACGATACTGATGCTTATCGGCAACTGGAAAATGGCGCTGCTTGCTATTGTGCCAACCTTGGTGTCGTTTGGGCTGATTGTGCTGGGGAAAAACTACGCACGCGCGCAGTTCAACAAACATTACGTGCGCCTGCGTGAAAATTCGCAAGCGTTTCAAGAGCGCATCGAGATGTCGAAAGAAATTACCGCGTTCAACTTAACCGAGCACGTCAAAAGCAGTTTATACGCGCGGCTTGAAGATACGCAGCGCGTGCACTGGAAAAGCGAACGCAATGCCGCGTTCCTGTTAATGGGCTCGGGAATTTTTGGTCACTTCTCGCTTGCATTTACGATTGTCGGCGGCATTTTCCTTATGCAAACGGGAGAAATTTCGATATTGTACCTGATAGGCTACGTGCTTGCTGCCATGAAAATCAAAGAAGTGGTTGATGCGAACATGGAGTTTTTCATGGAAATTTTCTACATCAATTCGGCAGTGGAACGCATCAACGAAATTCGCAATGCAAAAGCGCTCAGCGGGCGCGATGTGAACTTTTCAAGCTTCGACATAAGCATCGAGCACCTGAATTTTTCTTACGATGTCAACAAACCAGTGCTCAAAGACGTTAGCTTTACGGTGCCGCAAGGCAGCGTGTGCGCGCTGGTTGGTGAGTCGGGCTGCGGTAAAACGACGCTGTTGCACCTGATAGCGCGCCTGTACGACTTCGATTCGGGCAGCATTTCCATTGGCGGCGTGAACATTAAAGACGCGTCAGCTGAAAGTTTGTATCGCAACGTATCGATTGTGTTTCAAGATGTCGTGCTGTTCAACACAAGCGTTCTTGAAAATATTCGCATTGGGCGTGAAGGCGCAAGCGATGAGGAAGTAAAGCGTGCCGCGCAGCTTGCGCAGTGCGACTTTATTGACAATCTGCCCGAGGGTTTTGATACGCTCATCGGGGAAAATGGCCAGCAACTTTCGGGCGGTGAACGCCAGCGCATCTCCATTGCGCGCGCGTTTTTGAAAAATGCACCAATTCTGATTTTGGACGAAATTGCGTCAAGTTTAGATGTTGACAACGAGCGAAAAATTCAAGAATCGCTGAATGAGCTGATGAAAAACAAGACAGTCATCATCATTTCGCATCGCATGAAGTCGATTCAGAACGCAGTGCGCATTGTGGTGCTGAAAGAGGGCCACGTTGAAGCGTGCGGCACGCATAGCGAGCTGCTTCGTTCCAGTTCAAGCTACCAAAAGCTGGTCGAGAAAACACAGGCAGCAGATGAGTTCGTGTATTGAGACAGCGCAAAGACGGGGCGGGAGCGGCGTAACGGCACCACACGAGCTGCCCGCATCACGGCACCACGGCATCACGACACCGCGGCACCACAACATTACGGGACCACGGCACCACACGCGGCATTACGTTCGCGTCATTCATAGAGTAAGGAGATTAGTATGAAACAACAAAACACCACGTCAAATCAGCGTTCTTCACTTATGCTGAAAGATTTAGTTCTTATTGGTATTTTCGATGTGATTTACCTTGTCATTATCATGGCATGCGACTGTATGGGGATTGTGCCGATTTTGTATTTGATCTACCCCACCATTGCCGCCATTATTGCTGGGCCATTGGTGCTGCTATTTATGGCAAAAGAACAAAAGATGTTTGCGTTTGCAATTTTTGGCATTATACCGCCCGCTCTCACGTTCTTGCTGGGCAACACGTACGTTGTTTTAGTGATTGTCATTATCACGACCCTGCTTGCCGAAGTGCTGCGCAAAATTGGCAACTACTCAAGCTTCACCTGGAACACGCTGGCATATGCAGTGTATTCGCTATGGATACCTGGCGTATTAAGCCAGATGATTTTTGTGCGTGAGCGTTTTCTTGAACTGTGTAAGCCGATGGGAGATGCTTATATAGCGCAGCTTGTTCAAATTCTTACATGGCAAAGCATGATTTTAGTAACGATCGGGGCAATTGTGGGTGCGATTATCGGGGCGCTTATCGGTAAAAAGCTCTTAAAGAAGCACTTTGTAAAAGCCGGAATTGTTGCATAAAAATGGATGTCCACATGCGTATATCAACCAAGAACGAAAGCACCAGCACCCCATCGTGCGAAGCGAACGCACAAGCAGCCGCAGATGGCATCACACACGCATCCGCACAAGCAGCGGCAGAAATCGTCCGTTCATTTTGTGACTCGCACGCGCACCCGTTCAACCCGAACCCCATCAG
This sequence comes from uncultured Atopobium sp., assembly GCA_946999785.1. Classification (GTDB taxonomy): domain Bacteria; phylum Actinomycetota; class Coriobacteriia; order Coriobacteriales; family Atopobiaceae; genus Fannyhessea. The sequence continues at coordinate 5,964 of CAMQEO010000030.1, read as the reverse complement.
CAAATGCGTGGTGCTGGTGCTGGCAGGGCTGTGCGTCTTTAAGCACCTCCCTACCGAAATTCCGCTGTTTATTACGCTGCTGGCATTTCTGTATCTGAACGACTACCGCGCAACCGTGCTAAAAGCGCTGATTGTGTACACGCTGCTTAGTTTTGTACCGAATTTTGACGCGCTTTCGAGTCTGCCTGATGTGCTGAAGATATTCTTGTGTTTCGGCTTGGTGATAAAATTGTTCATGCTGCCGTATTTAGCAGGAAAGTTCCTGGTGAAAGGGTCAAGCGTGAGCGCTATTCTGTCCTCGCTTTACCTGCTGAAAGTACCGCAATGCGTCTCAATTCCCCTGGCGGTGATGTTTCGCTTTTTCCCAGCGTTCAAAGAAGAAAGCACCGCCATTACCACCGCTATGCGCATTCGCAACATTTCTAAACGCCACCCAGCACGCTATTTAGAATACGTATTCGTGCCGCTGATGATTGTGTCGTGCAACCTTGCCGACGACATTACCAAAGCCGCAGAGTGCAAAGCCATATCCAACCCCGGCACCAAAACGCGCTACACCACCATTCGCTTTCGCGTTGTTGATTTTTTGTATATGAGCATTGTTGCGGCACTAATTGCAGGAGGAATTGCATGCTTACACTGCGCAATCTAAGCGTGTTTTACGATGAAAACCAGGTGGTTCATGCTATCAACCTTAACGTTTCGCCAGGTGAATGCGTTGTTTTGACGGGCGAAAGCGGAAGCGGCAAATCGAGCATCATAAATGCCATCAACGGATTAGGCGCGCGCTACGATAACGCGCGCATCGAAGGCACCATCGCTCTTGATGGCGACGAGCTTACTCAAAAGCAAATATATGAAATTGCAATGCTTGTATCATCAGTATTTCAAAATCCCAAAACGCATTTTTTCAACGTCGATACAACGCAAGAGCTGCTGTTTTTCCTGGAAAACACCGGAGTGTCTAAAAAGGATATGCAGGAGCGGTTACAAGAGTTACTTTCTCTTTTTCCGATTGCTCACTTGCTTAACAGAAGTATTTTTGAACTTTCAGGTGGCGAAAAACAAATTTTATGCCTGGCAAGCTCCTATATTGCAGGTTGCAAACTTATACTGCTTGATGAGCCTACATCAAATTTAGACCATACCTATATTGAAATACTTGCTACTATGCTTCGGCGTTTAAAAGAACAGGGTATTACGTTGCTTATTGCTGAGCATCGCTTGTATTACCTACGCGAAATACTTGATAGGCTTATTCAAATTGAAAAGGGAAAAATAAAACACTGTTATACACAAAGTGAATTTATTCGCTTGAGTACAGATGAGTTGCATGCGCTTGGACTGCGAAGCAATGTTGATGAGGCGCTCTCGTTGTCTGAATTGCCACCATACACAATAGAAAATTGTCCAACATTACGTATAGACAATCTCACATTAAGCTTTGCAAAGCAATGCAATCTTCATGTAAGCAATCTTGCCTTTCATACGAACTATATTTATGGCATTGTTGGAAAAAATGGTTGTGGTAAATCAAGCTTTATTAAAAGCCTGATTGGTGTTATGAAACAATCAAAAGAAACAGTGTTTTACCAGGAAAAACAGTGCAATAAACGAAAGAGGATTTCGCTATCATCACTAGTAATGCAAGATGTAAACAGCCAGCTTTTTAGCGAATCAGTTGAACATGAGCTCACACTTACGCAAAAAAACATATCTGAAGTTTCCCTAGACTCTATATTAGAGCAACTTAACATCCGTGAATTCAAAATGTGCATCCCATGAGTTTATCTGGGGGTCAAAAACAGCGTGTTGCTATTGCTACTAGCATGGTTGATGGAGCGGCGCTCATGTATTTTGATGAACCAACCAGTGGCATGGATTATAAAAACATGCTTGCCATATCGCACTGCATTCAATCGCTTAAAAACCAAAAACGCATTATTTTTATTGTTTCGCATGATGTGGAATTTCTTAATATCACCTGCGATTATATTCTAAATATAGAGCGTTTCTCTACACGGCATTTGTAGTGAAACTATATCGGAGGAATGGGTCTGATCGAGAACAGAAGGAGGCTGGGTGTGGCTGTCTAAAAAATGTCCGCACCCCCCCCCGTATGATGATTCATTTAAAAAAATAATTATCGTAAAAGATAGAATCAAGCCATTTTTAGACGAAAATGGAATACTTACTCTTAATTTATTCGACTTCTTATTGGATAAGCATAGTTTAGATTTATAACGAATACCTTTATTTATTAGTATGGATATATTCCCACATACGAAGCTTTAAGAAACATTTCATTTTATCCATACTGACCGCTTAATCCATATTGAAAACGTTTACTTGATGTCACGGGTTGCTTAGGTGCTGGCAGTTTAGGGTTGATTTTACAGGCTTGCTCAGTAGCTATCGTAAAAGTGCTGATGGTGCTAGTTGAGCTTTTTTGGGGCTGAGAATTGTGTAGTAATATTGGCCGGAAGATCGACCAATATTACTCTATGTGTTGTAATGACAATGTGTTGAATATAAACTAATATTTGTCTATTATAAAAGGAAAAGGGGGTATCGTATATGGCTACTACGAATTTAAATATTAGAACAGATAAAGGAATTAAAGAACAAGCTGATAAGGTTTTTTCAGAACTCGGGCTCAATATGACAACAGCAATTAACATGTTTTTGCGAACAACTATTCGTGAGAACGGGATTCCTTTTTCTCTTAAATTAGAGGCTCCCAATGACATAACGATTGCTGCTATTGAGGAAGGGCGACGGATTGCATCTGATCCTCATGTAAAGGGTTATCGCAATATGGAAGATTTAAAGGCGGCACTTGATTTATGAAATACGAAGTAAAATTCACGAATCAATTCAAAAAAGACCTTAAATTAGCTAGAAAACAAAATAAAAATATGGACAACCTCTTAGAAATAATTGATATTTTAGCTAATGGGGGCGCGTTAGAGAATAAATATTGTGATCACGGTCTGTCTGGAAAATATAGCGGAACAAGAGAATGTCATATTGAACCAGATTGGCTTTTAGTTTATGAAATTAAGAATGAAGTTCTTGTTTTGATGTTATATCGACTAGGTACACATTCAGAATTGTTTAAGAAATAAAATCCACACTCTTTGCACCCGCTTTTTATGTAGAAGAAAAGAGAGTTTATTATGGGTAATAATAATTTAAAAGAAAAAATAAAAAATGCTAGAAAGAGTGGAGGAGCAGGTAAATTCAAAAATTTATATTGGTGGGTAATAAAGCTAGAAAATGAAGTGGATATTTACGGGATTAAATATAACAAAATTTTTTTAATGCCATATACTTTTGGACTTACAGAAGATGATTTAGATCCAAATAAAATTACGGATATAATAGATTTGAAAAATTATGAAGAAAATGATGAGTTATTTGATGAAGAAGGTAATAACTTATTTGATCGCATAAGTAAACAAAAAAATTATAAAAAAGCTAAAATACATTCTAACGACTATAACGTAAATGTAGATGTCACTACAGGTAATTTTCACCCACGTGATGCTTTGAAGAAGGTAATAAAAGATACTGGAACTAAGCAAATTATTCTCGTAAGAAATACAAAAAAAATTCCTTATTCTCACTATGGAGTTTTATACGACGTCAATAATTACCCTGAAGGTAAAGAAAAAAAATTCATAGTTTTAAGAGATGAAGATGATAAATTTTACTACATTCCTAAAAAATGCATAAAACTAGTAGATGATAAAGAAAAACTAGAAAAACATTTAGTTATTTTTTTAAATTCTATAGGGGATAAATAAACAATATTACTTAGAACTAAGAAATAGTCATCAGATTTGAAACTCAGCCATACAATTAACGCAACTGTACCAAACCACGGTGAGTATTACGGACACAATGTACCTAGAATTACTTTAACGAGGCTATGAAGTAACTGTCCAAAAACTGGAAAATAAAAAACAATGTTGTATGCAATAGCAGGTGATGTTAGCGCATTCAACCCCCCCCCAAAGATTCAGCTAAAATGCCGCCAAATACTTGGTTCACAAGCCGCCAAATGCATGAATGAAAACCGGACAAATACTGGAATGAAATGTTGCCAAATTATCCGTAGCAAGCAAAAAACGGTTGACCGTTGCCTTAAAGATGGTACTATAAATAGTACCAAGGTACTATAAATGTAACCAAAAGGCGTTCATATGGAAGTTGTCATCACAAATAGGATAGCGGTATTCCGCAAAGAAAAAGGGCTGTCGCAACACCGCCTGGCAAAAGCTGTCGGTCTAAAGCGCAGGTCAATTATGGCGTACGAGAACAACATCATCAGCCCCACCTTAGAAACAGCGTACAAAATTTCTCTCGTGTTAGGAAAAGACATCAAAGAAGTATTCATACTCAGTGATTGGAGTGAATTATGAGCCTTTTTATGTATGACATGGACGAACTTAGATCGCAGGTACAAGAGGCTTTTGGCGACACGGAACATTATTTGGTGGTCGTGAAGCACAACAACTGGCAAAGCGACATCATCAAACTCTTCATTAATACACTGTACTACGCAACAGATAGCAGTCGCCAATTCATTGTGTATTTTAGCCCCAAAGGCATTTACGAAAAAGAACTGGGCACGCCGATAAAGAGCGATTTTGTTCTAATGCCGTGGCATGAAATTGAAGAATTTACCCTTAAACCATGGTGGGCGCATAAGGTTATTCGTTTCTTGCATCTTGGTAAAAGCATGGGATATGAAGTTAACTTCTGGGGAAGAGTCAACAAAGACAATAAAGCTAATTTGGCGAATTTGGTGGCGAATAACTGGAGAAGAGATCTCTAACAACCTACGCACAGCAAACGGTAACAAGAACACGATGTGAACATCACAAGAGCATAGCGAACGTAGTATCAAAACGACCGTGCTACGAGGTGGTTTCATACACGCTACGGCATGCATCCTCGTTTGGGCGTTAAATTCAAGTTGAACTTGAAGATTACGTCCATAATGATGAGAGAAAACGAATTGGCGTTCGGTTGCGCTCATTTGTCGGCAGAAATTGCGCTTTCAGCGGCAATTGCCAACCACACTTGCTACCATGCAACTGCTGTTTCATCTATAATTTCGCCATAATCATAATGATGAATTCGAGTTTGAAATGGAGATCTTTTAATGATTTTAGCAGATAAAATATTGGAACTGCGTAAACAAAACGGTTGGTCGCAGGAGGAATTGGCGGACAAATTGGGCGTCAGTCGCCAATCTGTTTCCAAATGGGAAGGCGCACAAAGTATCCCGGATATGGAGCGGATAATTGCATTGAGCCGTTTGTTTGGTGTTAGTACTGATCTTCTGGTAAAAGATGAAATTGATGTTATGGGGAACAACGTCGACGCAGATGAAAATGCCTGCCAGGAAGAAGCCGGTGTTCGCATGCGGATAATTAAGCTGGAAGAAGCCACCGCTTATATTACTCACAGAATATCATTTGCTGCCTATATTGCTCTAGGTGTTCTTCTTTGTATTCTGGCGGCAATCCCCATGATCGGCAGCGAGCTTTTGCTTTCTTCAGCAGTAAATGCGCAAGTCGGTAAAACTTTGGGCTTAGCCTTCAGCGTTGCGATTGTTACCGTAGCTGTAGTTATTTTTATTATTCAGAGTTTCCACGGAAAGCGTTATCAATATTTGGAAAAAGAGGACTTTGAAACAGCTTACGGCGTTGACAGTGTGCTCAAAGAACGCTTGGAGAGGTTCATGCCGTCGTATGTGCTGCGGACGGTCAGCGGTGTCGTTTTATGTATGGTTGCCTTTATTTTTCTTATAATTTCGGATATAGCGCCGGAATTTTATCAACTTTCATCCGGCTTTTTTGTAGTTATTGCTATTGCCCTGGTGGCAGCAGCTGTTTATTTATTCGTACAGGCGAATATTGTCCGCTCGTCCTATTACCGTTTGCTGCAACC
>CAMQEO010000029.1 GCA_946999785.1 uncultured Atopobium sp. | reverse complement strand
TATACGGCGATATTGGAACAAGTCCTATGTATACGCTTAAAGCCATTATGACAGGTAACGGCGGACTTATGACTATGAAAGAAGATGTTGTATTAGGAGCTCTTTCACTTATTATTTGGACGCTTACTCTTATTACAACCGTCAAATATGTATTTGTAGCGATGAGCGCGGATAACCACAATGAAGGCGGAATTTTTGCGCTGTACTCACTTGTAAAACGTTTTGGAAAATGGCTTATTATCCCTGCTATGATAGGCGGAGCTGCACTGCTTGCAGACGGTATTTTAACCCCTGCCGTAACAGTTACCACCGCTATCGAAGGTCTGCGAACCATTCCTTTTATTCGCGTACTTATGGGTGGACGCCAAAGCGTGGTTGTAATTATTACCATCACTATTATTTGCCTTTTATTCTTTGTACAACGATCAGGAACATCCTCAATTGGTAAAGCTTTTGGTCCTATTATGACCGTATGGTTTCTTTACTTAGGCATTTCAGGTCTTATTAATTTATGTGCCGATCTCAATGTTTTGCGCGCACTTAATCCCATCCGTGGACTTGTGTTTTTGTTTAATGGCCAAATAAATGCAGCTGGTTTAATGGTACTGGGTAACGTGTTTCTTTGTACCACAGGTGCAGAAGCACTTTATAGCGATATGGGTCATGTTGGTAAGGTCAATATTTTTGCAACGTGGCCTTTTGTTAAGACCTGTCTTATCCTTAACTATTTAGGACAAGGTGCTTGGATACTTGTACATAATTCATCATTAGGACTTGCGAGCTTAGACGATTTAAATCCGTTTTTTCAGATGATCGATCCAAATTATCGTGTATTTGCAGTTATACTTTCAACTCTTGCAGCTATTATTGCATCTCAGGCACTTATTACTGGCTCGTATTCCATTATTTCCGAGGCAATTCACCTAGACCTTATGCCTCATATGAAAATAAATTATCCATCTCTTAATAAAGGTCAAATTTATATCCCACTTGTTAACAATACCATGTGGCTTGCATGCATATTAGTGGTGCTTATCTTTCAAACCTCAAACCACATGGAAGCTGCCTACGGTCTGGCTATCACCGCAACCATGTTAATGACCACCATTTTGTTGTACACCTACTTAACCTCAATTAAACGTAACAAACCTGCAGCTATTATCTTTGGTCTGTTCTTTGGCGCAATCGAGTTGATGTTTTTCTTCTCATCACTCACCAAGTTTTTCCACGGTGGATATTTTACCGTGCTCATGGCAGCTGCAATGTTTGCCATTATGTATATATGGAGGCGCGCAACTGCAGTAGAACATACACAAACCGTATATTTACCCATCGTTAAATATATCGATCAATTGCGCCGTCTTAAACGCGATAGAGAATTCCCCTTTACTGCTGATAACATTGTCTTTTTATCAAATGACTCATCTCAAGACCGACTTGATCGAGATATTTTATACTCTATTTTGGATAAGCGTCCAAAACGCGCAAAAGCATACTGGTTTGTAAACATTAAAGTTACCAATGAACCTTACACTCACGAATATTTGATAGAAAACTTTGGTACAAACTTTATTTTTAAAGTACAGCTCCGTCTTGGATTTAGAGTAAACCAACGTATTAACACATATTTGTATCAAATTGTTTCCGATATGGTAGATGCTCGAATTCTGCACCCTCAACATCACAAGTATTCAATTTATCGAGAAAATAGCAACGTTGGCGACTTTAGATTCTGCATGCTGCGTAAGGTTTTGTCGCCCGAAACCAATATCTCGGGTCTTAATCGCGTGGTAATTGAAGCTAAATATATTATTCGCAGACTTTGCGGCTCGCCTGTCAAATGGTATGGCCTTGAAAACTCAAGCATTATTTTTGAGTATGTACCACTCTTTACACGAGCCAAACAGCAGCACCGCCTTACGCGCATTATGAAACCACTTCACGTAAACCCCTCTCCTGAACAAACAGGAGTTATGCACATAGACGACAGCGATGAAGATATCTTTTCTGCCAGCGTTAAACACGAACTTGCAGATTCGTATGAGTCGGTTGAGCACTCCCTTATTGGTGGAGATACAGCTAGCTTTAGACCGCTTAGACTTGATGGCAACGATGAAGGCGAAGATGATGAGTATAGCTATCAAGGTGAAGAATTTATAGGTACTGACACGGGCATTTTTGAACCTGAGGCGCAGGATATGCACAATGCGTATGAAAATAAAACCTACACAGATCCTCAAGGGCGCTTTACAAATGATAATCAAGGGAGATCGAGGCGCAAGCATTTATAAACACGCCCTTTCGTAGGTGCGAAATGAACCCACCTTCCACAAGGTGGGTGCTCTCATCGCTTGTTCCAGCTTCCTCAACTGTGAAGGATGTCTGTACTGAACGCGAAATATGAGCTCCCTCAAAACGCTTGTCGGTTCACCCAGTTGTACTACGAAAGGACGCTATAACCACTATAACGAATTTTGTAATAATAAAATAGACTTGAATAGAAAGTCATTATCGTTCAAACTGAAGATGTATGTAACTATTGGCCATCAAAGTTGATTTACCTCGTTTATGCAAATAACGCAGGGTAAGATAAGGAGAACGTTTTATGCTCACAAATCTTATAGATTACAGCGTGAGCAATTTTACCCACCTTAATCCCGTATTTTCTACTGTGGTTTATCACCCTACTATGCAAACACTTGATGCGTCTTGTTTTAAGGCTCTCCATATATCTACATCTTCTTTAGACTTTCTAAACATCCTACCTGTACTTGGATCAATAGTATCTCCATTTACGCTTATGTGTTCTCTTTGCTTATTTTTTATAGCATTCGTAACTGTTTTGGCGCTTACACCCCTTGCCAAAATAATCGCCCACAAACTTGGAGCTATTGACTACCCTGGAAAACGCCGCGTTAATAAAAAACCCATTCCTCGCATGGGTGGTGTTGCCGTTTTCACAGGAATTTTCTTAACACTGCTCATTCATTACTTAGGTATTCTAGCTCATCTTTGGCCAAGCGTATTTTTACCAAGTGAAGTATTTCAGTACATTAACTACCCACTTATTATGCTTGGTATGATCTGCATTTTTATCACTGGTGTTATTGATGATATTTATCATTTGACGCCCCTTCAAAAACTCATTGGTCAAATTATCTCGGCTGCATGTGCCGTCTGCGGCGGCCTTGTTATTGGCGTGATTGTTAATCCATTAAGCTCTGGCGCGCTCTATTTGGGCTGGATTGCGTATCCTTTAACAATTCTTTACTTAGTTGCATATGTTAATATTTTTAACCTCATCGATGGTCTTGATGGCCTTGCAACAGGACTTGCCTTTATTGTAAGTGCAACTATGTTTGTACTCTCAATTATGGCACATAGGCTTGATGCTGCGTTTTTAGCAATTGCACTGTGTGGATCAACGCTTGGTTTTCTAAAATATAATTTTAATCCCGCTTCAATCTTTCTAGGCGATTCAGGATCATTGCTGATTGGCTTTACCTTAGGCGTTATTTCGCTGTTATCGGTAACACGTGTAGCAGGTCTTACCACCATCATGGTACCTCTTATTATTTCGGGTATTCCTATTATCGATACGTTTTCGGCAATTATCAGAAGAAAACGTGCACATATTAGTATTAGTCAAGCAGATCAAGGGCACATTCATCATCGTCTTATTTCTGAAGGATTCAATCAAAAACAAGCAGTTCTTATTATGTATGCGTGGACAGCATTTTTGTGCTGTGGAACCTATCTTATGACGCAAGTTGAGGTATTGCCACGTATCTGCATTTTTATCGTACTTTTTGCGCTTTCGCTAGTGTTTACGCTTAAATTGCATTTATTTGAGCCCGTACTTTTCCACCACACCAACCCTACTACAGGAAAAGACGAACTGGTTTCGCCCAAAGATCCCGAATTTAAGCTGGAAGAAGCAAAATTTGAGCAGCACCACCATAATCACAATCTTACCCATATATAGCGAGATAAGCCATGCGCAAAGGTACGCATGGCTTATCGCATAAAAGCACACGAAGTACGCCTCGAGGCGCATTAAACAGTCTAGCGGTGTGATTACAGGCGATACATATAGGTAAATACATCTTCACGCTGCATGGTAATCTGAACGTGCAATGTTTCTCCAAGCTTATCAAGCGACTCTTGAATCTCGGCAAAACTAACGCTAACTTCTGAAAGATCTACAACCATAGTCATCGTAAAAATAGAAGACATAATTGTCTGCGAGATGTCCAAAATATCTGCATTATTGTTAGCAAGAATCGTTGCAACTTTTGCAACGATACCGCAGCGGTTTTTTCCTAAAACGCTTACAACCGCGCGATTATGCGTACTTTGTGCACGATCAAGCGTTGTTTGTGCATCCAATACCGTATGAGATGAATTGTGATCCATAATGGCCCTTCCTGTGTGTATTATGGCTTTGATACATAAAATGTTGTGTTAGCGTCAAACGCTAAGAATCAAAAGTTTAATCACTACTATCGTCTTGACTCTGCTCATCTTGCTCTTGTTGCTCTTTTTGCTCTTGAAGAGCGGATAATTGCTTAATGCAGGTACTTACCCATTGGATAGCGTTATCTTGCGGATGTCCTTTAACTTCGGCAAGCTCAAAGCCCTTATCCCATACGGGTGTAAATTGAACGTCTTTTACACCATCATAATGTTTTAGAGCAGCAACCAAATTAAGCTCGGTAGTTAAAGGCGAGGCCTGCTGCATAAGCCCTGTATTGATGCGCCAAAATGGTGCAACCTGCGCTTTGCCAAAGCCCTCACTTGAACCACACAAGTTATAAAGCGGATTGAGCGCATTGATACGAAGCTGCTGCGAAGAACCTAAAGAATCTTTCTTATCAAGATCTTGACGATATGCATCTACAAGCTTGGTATCAAAAGCAGAATCTTTTTTATATGCATCTTGGTGCTCGGCAAGTAAATGCGCAACATGCGCATCAAAGTGCAAGGTAGATTCGTTATCAACTCCAAAGAGCTGATTGCTTGGCGTAGACTTATCTAGTGCGTCAAAAGCACATACTGCTTTATTGGGAATTTTACAGTGTTTTACAAATTCCCATAAATTACTAATCGTGACCGTTCCTTTTGACGAAGAATAGGTAATCCAGCGCGTATCGCTGTTAAGTGATGCAAGATAACTTGATGGTGTTTCGTACGAGGTTCCCTGTACCTTTGAAACTCCTGTAGAAGTTTTATCAGACGGTGTTGAATCCCCCGACAATTTTTGTTTTGACCCATCTTGAGCAGAAGAAGATGATTCTGGCTCTTTAGTGGTACTACTGACGCATTTTTCGTTCAAATTACCCGGAAACGCAGACTCCATCAACCGTGAAGGTGTTTGAACATAAGGGAATTGCGTATGCGTAATAAAATCGGTTGCAGCGTCAGTAAGCGTTTTCATCACATAATTGTAATATGATCCATCACAGTAACTGCCATCATCTAATTTTGAAAGAAGAAGGCGTTCATTTTGGTTATCACACAGCCCAAGCTCATTCAAGCGAGCTGCATACTCTTGTGCAAGATCTGAAGACAATTGCTTTTTGAACGAATTCGCCTTGCGAGATTCATCCGTTACAAATTGCCCCATCATCCATTCATAGGCACAGTCCCCTAACTCGGCATCAAGCAAAGGACACCACAGCGCACAACCAGCAATTTTATCGGAAATAGTATTTCCTTTACTATCGTGTGTGGCTGCGCCAACTTTTTTGAGATAAGACGTATAGAGGTCGCTATCGCCACTAGAGCCTAAAACAGAGCTTATAGTTGCCCCTGCACCATAAGAAAGTGTAAAAATGTTATCGGTATTAGCAGGTAGAGCAGATGCATTGTAGCGCAAAAATCGAATAGCACTCTTAAGATCAACCACACTCCAAGGCGCTCCCCCAGAGAACATTTCTTTTTTATCGCTTTCAAATCCTGAACTTCTGCCCCTAAAGCCAGCATACACATAAATCATACCCGCTTGTAAATACCTACGCATGCCTTCGTACTCATAGACATTAGGACAGGCTTGTGGCGTAAAGAACGCTGAATTAAGTGGCATAACAATAGGAGCAGTTTGAGGTGTATAATCACCTAGCTGCGCGTCATCGCGGGTGGTACATTGCCACGAATCACCTTTTTGTTTTGCAAGAAAATACGTACCAGGTACATAAATTGAAAGCGAGCCGTATGTTTTTGACGCAGGATGTAAGCAATACGGAATACCAAGTTGATAAAAACAGTTGTTCACTTTATCAAATTTCCAACCATCGCGTTTGAGCTCCAATGCCTTAAATTCACTCAAGTTGGGCGCAGGCTCAGGCGATTCCGAGGAAGAAGTATCCTGAGGCTGATCTTCGGTTTGGCCCGTACAACCTGTTGCAAAAAGCAGAGCGCAAGACGCAAGTGATAAAAAAGACTTTCTTGTGATGTTCATACATCCTCCAAGTACCTATCAAAAAACTTCTTATATTATGACTAAAATGTTGGTAAGTTCCCACCACATTCACAAGAAGAAAATATAAAAAGACGTATGTGCAATACACATACGTCAATTACATACTCAATTGCTCGATAAAGTGCTCAAAAAAGCTTAAGCTACAATGCGTGTTCCCGTCTTGCCTAAAAGCCCTTGTTTAGCGCATTCAAGCGAGGTAATGAGGGCTTCACCTGCAGGTGTTTGTTGTACAAAGTTTACGCACGCAGAAATTTTAGGAAGCATAGATCCTGGCGCAAACTGGCCTTCATCGCTATATTGCTTTGCTTGTTCCACGTTTATTACATCTAGGTCTTGCTGATTAGGCTTGTTAAAGTTAATGGCAACTTTTTCGACGGCAGTTAAAATAACTAAACGATCGGCTTTAATATCGTGAGCAAGTAAAGCTGCGGTATTATCTTTATCGATAACGGCCGCAACACCTTTATAACCAGCTTCGGTTTTAACAACAGGTATTCCGCCGCCACCTGCAGCAACAACTACACACCCACTTTCAACCAGCGATTTAATAGTATCGGTTTCTACAATATAGGTTGGAAGAGGAGATGCAACTACCCATCGCCATCCACGTCCCGAATCCTCAACATAGACGTCGCCCGAGTGTTCCATGCGCTTTTTTGCTTCTGCTTCGCTGTAAAAGGCACCTACCGGCTTAGTAGGATGCTGAAACGCAGGATCTGCAGCGTCTACTAGCGTTTGCGTAACTACTGACACCACGGGCTTGTGTATATTTCTGTGAGCAAGTTCGTTGGTCATTGCCTGCTGAAGATGATATCCAATGTAGCCTTGCGACATAGCCCCGCACTCTGCAAAGGGAATTTCTGGTCCAACACCATGTTGAGAAGCATAATCGGTAGAAACTTTAAGAGCTCCAACCTGAGGACCATTGCCATGTGTTATGACTACGCGGTAACCCTCCTCGATCATATCAACAAGCGATTTTGCCGTGTTTTGAATAAGAGCCAGCTGCTGTTGAGGAGTTTTACCTAAAGCGTTTCCTCCCAAAGCAACAACGATGGTTTGTTGTGTATCCATAGTTTCTCCTTGTAGAGCGAACATGCACAGTAAACAGTGCCACACGTGTTTCTTATAACATATCACAGTGTAAGCCTACCATACTTCTTACGCATAAAATAAAAAAGTTATTGTATAAATTTGTTGATATGCAAAAATTATCGGTAAATGGTCTTATGCTTTTGTATTCTAGTAATCAAAGCTGTCTGTAATTTTTTATTGCATACAATTTATTGTATTTTTTTATCGTTTAATACATATACTACGCGCAATTTAAATGAAAATCCCTCGTAATAGTCATTCTTTTGGTATAGAAAAAATAAAATAAGATAATAAACGATGCTGCGCCACGTGCAACGAAACCATAACAACAACTCCATAAATCACTCGGATGAAATTTCCTATGATTTCTGCATATTTATACCATTTACCACTCACTTCTATCCGTTAACCAAATTTAACATCAATGAATTTAAAAATGTGATATGGACTTCTACTTTACTCATACCCTCTGTGTTAAAAGTGCGTTAAACTAAAAGGTGCCTAAATGTTTTGTGCACACGTAGTACAGGTGCACATAATCTTAATACAGCCTTTAGTAAAAGGAGTTGCCATGAAAGTACTTGTTTTTGGAACCATGAGCTACGATAAGGATTCATTCAACAAAGAGTTGCCTGATTTCCCTCATGTAACACTTGAATATACCGATGTAGACCTCACTCCAACAACTGCAGCATTGGCAAAAGGTTATGACGCCGTATGTGCATTTGTAAACTCTAACGTATCCGCAATGACTTTGGAAGTACTCAAAGGCTTGGGTATTGAGCTTGTTCTTATGAGATGCGCAGGATTTGACGCGGTAAACGTTAAAACAGCTCAAGAAATTGGTATGAAAGTTACCCGCGTTCCTGCATATTCACCCGAGGCAATCGCTGAGCACGCAATGGCTTTGGCATTGGCAGCCAACCGCCACATTTGCAAAGGTTACAATCGTATTCGCGAAAACAACTTCTCGCTTACCGGTCTTGTTGGCGAAACCTTACACGGAAAAACAGCAGGTATCATAGGCTGTGGTCGTATTGGTGCTGCACTTTGCCGCATTTGTAAAGGTTTTGGTATGACAGTTTTGGGTTACGATTTGTATCCTAATCAAAAATTGGTAGACGAAGAGCACTGTGTTGATAGATTTGTTTCTTTAGACGAGCTCTATGCAGAATCTAATCTTATCAGCCTGCATGCCTTCTTAAATGAAGAAAGCTACCGCATGATCAATGATAAAGCAATTGCCAAGATGAAACCTGGCGTTATCTTTGTAAACACTGGTCGTGGTGGTTTAGTTGATACACAAGCTTTAATTCGTGGTATCATTTCTGGCAAAATTGGAGCAGCAGGTTTGGACGTTTATGAAGAAGAAGGTCCAAATGTCTATCAAGACCGCACCAGTGAAGTCTTTGAATCTGTTACCACCCAACTGTGTGCATTCCCTAATGTTGTTATGTCATCTCACCAGGCATACTTTACGCACGAAGCACTCAGCCAAATTGCGCGTGTTACCCTTGAAAATGCTGAACGTTATGCAGAAGGTAAAGAGTTTATAGAACGTAGCGTTGTATGCTAGATTTTTTTGCTACAACAACTATAATGCTAGCGGATAGAAACAATACATGTGAAAGGATATAGATGAAAAGAACAAAAATCATCTGCACCATGGGTCCTGCTACTGAGGATGATAACGTCTTACGTGAAATTATTAAAAGCGGCATGAATGTTGCTCGCTTTAACTTCAGCCATGGTTCTCATGAGTATCACCGCACAAATATCGAGCGTGTACGCCGTATTTCTCAAGAACTCGGTATTCCTGTAGCTATTATGCTTGACACCAAAGGCCCAGAAATTCGTACGGGCGAGCTTGAAAATCACGAAAAAGTTGTTTTAACAACAGGTGAAAAAACCATCGTTACCACTGATGATGGCGTAATTGGAAACAAAGATCGTTTCTCGCTTGACTACAAGCGTCTTCCTCAAGAAGTAGAAAAAGGCTCCATCATTCTTATTGATGACGGCTTAATTGAATTAACTGTTGACCATGTTGAAGGTACCGATATGTACTGCAACATTGACAACGGTGGTGAGCTTGGCGAGCGCAAAGGTGTAAACGTACCTAACGTTGAAGTTGGTCTTCCTTCTGTTACCGAGCAAGATAAAAAAGACATTCTCTTTGGTTGCGAGCTTGGAATTGACGCTATCGCTGCTTCGTTCATCCGTAACGGTGCTGCTGTAGACGAAATCCGTCAACTCTGCTTTAGCCAGGGTCAACGTCACATTGATATCTTCCCCAAGATTGAATGCGCACTTGGTGTAAAGAACTTTGACGAGATCCTTGAGCACTCCGACGGTATTATGGTTGCTCGTGGTGACTTAGGTGTAGAAATTCCACCTGCAAAGGTTCCTCACATTCAAAAAAGCATTATTAGCAAATGTGCTTCGGTATATAAGCCTGTTATTACCGCAACTCAAATGCTTGATTCTATGATTAGAAATCCTCGTCCAACACGTGCAGAAGTAACCGACGTTGCCAACGCAATTTACGATGGTACCGACTGTGTTATGCTCTCGGGCGAGTCTGCAGCAGGTAAATATCCTGTTGAGGCTGTAAAGATGATGGCAACTGTTTGCAAAGAAACCGAGAAGTACTTAGCAGAGCGCGGTATTTATCACGACTCAGGTGACGAAGTTAACGCAGCAATTGGTTTGGCAGCTGTTGAGTGCGCAAATCGTGTTCATGCACATTGCATTATTTGCCCAACTCACTCGGGTCGTACCGCACGCTTGATTTCCAACTTCCGTCCTAATCTACCAATTATTGCAATGTCTCCTTCTAACCACGCAATCAGAAAGACATGCTTCTACTGGGGTGTTACTTCTTATAAAACACCTGAGCAAGGCTCACTTTCTGCTACCTGCTATAACGCATTGCGTGAGGCAAAAGATCATGGTTGCGTAAGCAAAGGCGATCTTGTTGTTATTACCGCTGGTGACCCACAAACTTCACCTTCTCAAGGCGACTACATTACCTCAACTAACATGACTATGGTTGCTCAAATCCAATAAGCACCAACGTTTTATCTGTTGAGAAATCCCCTCTATATCTGCTGATATAGAGGGGATTATTTGTTAGAGATGCCTATTGGCTATGTGATTATGTGGCTATATGGTTATGAGCTCTAAAACGATTATAAGAATACCGAGGGTTATCTGACAGGCGCGCAATACAAAGCCTTTGTTATTTATTATTTGTTATGTTAGCTGCTGGTACGCTGCGTTTCGTTTGAAATAACACACCTGTTAGCAGGAAGCCACACGCTTCCCCACTCAAAGGGCACGCCATTATCAAGACGAACAAGCTGATCTATTTCAAGTGCGGGCGCATGCTCATCAGAATCCAAATATGCACCCCGTTTTTTTCCTACAACCCGAGCATTGTACACAAGCTCAGAACGACCAATTTTTCTGCCGCTGGTTTTTTCCACCTGATAAAATAAGGTATGTTCGGTAAAATCCTCATTTTCAAGACCGGGGCACACGCTAATATTAACGTGACTTTCTAAAAACATAACAGGACGCGCGCGTACATAACGAACACGACACAAAAACAAATAGGGATCTCCTACATCAATTTGTAAATTCTCGGCACATACAGCATCGGCTAAACGCACTTCACGCGTAACAACACAGGTTGTATAGTCAACGCCTAAATCGGTCATAGACTCACCAAACGATAACAGCTTATTAGACGTAGGACTTGCCATAACCGGCTGTACTACAAAGGTACCACGTCCACGCTGCTGAACTAATAAACCCTCATCTACCAGCTGTCTAATACCTTTTTGCACAGTTCCACGCGATAAATCGAGCATAGCCATCAATTCGTGTTCAGAAGGGATGGGCTCATCTACACCCCATTCTTTAGAATAAATCTTTTCACGCACATAGTCTGAAACCTGCGCATAATATAAATCACCTGTAGATTTTTCAAACTTTGGCATGAAAGACCTTTCTTTACGAATAGCGCTTGTGGGCATACTGAAGCAATTTTTGTTCCATCAAATGATGTACACGCTCAAATGTTGTATTAAAAAATTCTTGATTCAACATTGCGTAGTGCGGCTGTCCATGTTCACGTTTGTTAGAAGCAACAATCTCATCTACTACTTCACAAGCGCGTCTGACATCATCCATATCTATTTCATACTGCTTAAATGCGCGACATTGCTCAATAAGCGATTGTGTAAGCTCTATATGAATATCAATATCCATGGTTTTACCAAATAAGTCAAGATCACCTTGTTTACCAATACGCGCACGCTCACCTCGTGGAATATGATGCTCAGCTAAAAATACACGCGTTGCAGCATTATAGGTATGGTCTGCCATAAGATGACACCACGCGCCTAAAAGAACGTCTTGTGGGTCTTCATGGGTATATAAAGCCTTGCCATGAGGTACAAACTCTGTTTCAAAACGATCATAATCGGGAAGCGGCACCTGACTTGGATCAGCAAAATGCGTTTTCATATACGCAATCTTTTTGGTAAGTGGCTTAACCATGTATCCAACATACAAATCAGGCAACAAACAACCAAGGACAAACGCTTGTTCGTTATGAATGCCCAAATCTTGTTTAGGATATTTGTTCAACACGCGCAAAGCATGCACTATATGAACGTTC
>CAMQEO010000028.1 GCA_946999785.1 uncultured Atopobium sp. | reverse complement strand
GGTACTTCGACCGTATCTTTGATGCGCAAACCTCGTTTACCTGTCTTTACAACACCGTGTTCTCGTTTCGTGCACATATGCTTTATCCAACACTTTATAGCATAGGCATTAAAGAGGACCAGATCCTTGCCATTGCGTTGAGCTTTGTAATGTGTGCAGTGGTCTTTGTAGTAAGTTTCATCAACGAACGCGGTGGAAACACTCTTGCATATTTTGATAAGCAACATCACATAGCGCGTTATGCACTTTATATTGCTGTGTTTTTAGTATTGGTATTTGCAAGCTATTTAAGTTCAAATCACGGAGGATTCATGTATGCAAATTACTAAACATCACATGCATACTGACAGAGATCATTTGCAGGTTGTGTGCGCATGCTCAAAAAATGATCTATCCTGGAAGTCTTTTCCTTCGTTTAAGCAACGTTTTACTCGACGCTGCTTAGTAGCGCTTATCTTTATGGCGGTCTTTTGCCTTATTAATTTTGTTTTAATATGTGCATATGTTCCGTATTCTTCGTGGTCTCTTATTTCTTGGGAAGCTTTTGATAAGGCATCTTATGTAGACACCATTGTAACGGGCTCTTCTTATGCTGAGCGTACGATTAACCCTAATATTTTGGATGATAAACTTGGCTATGCCACCTATAACATCGCAGTGCCGTATCAAAGTTTACATGACAGTTTTCATGCCATTAAAAAAGCTCACGAAACACGAGGTATTTCGCGTGTTATTTTAGGACTTCGTCACGAAACGCTCTGTGATGATCCTAACGAGCGCGATCTTAAACGACACGCTATCTTTACTACGGGCTATGTGAGCGATATATCGGTTATGTATTATCTTCGTGATATGTGTAATACCATTTTTGATCCACAATATTTTGGCAAGCGTGATTCGCTTAACTATCCTGTTTTATGGGGTTATCACATGCGCCAAGATTCCGAGCTTCTCTATAATCTTACGCAGCGGCTTATTTCATCTGATCGCATTGCTGATGTGGTAGCGCATTATTGTACCTGGCATTATTATGGCAAGGGATACGGTAATTATAGTAATACTCAACCGTCGTTTAATAAAAAAGCTGGTTTGCCATTTCCGTTTGGCACGTTATCTGATACGCACATGAAAACATATGAAGATATTTGTAAGTACTGTAAAGAAAATAATATTGAACTTATAACTGTGGTAACTCCGTATCCAAGCTTTACGTTTACGAGCGATACAGGCAAATATCCTATGATGATGAAGCCTTTGGAAAAAATTGCCGAAACGTATGGTTCGTTTTACATCGATCTTAATCTTGTTAAAAACAATAAGTATCGTCTCTCTATGAAACATTTTTATGATGTTGAGCATGTTAATACGTATGGGGCTGATCGTGCGACAGCTTTGGTAACAGATATTTTATCTCATGAGGATCCCCAGGCTCGTATGCATGAGTTACTTTATACCTACGATCAATGGGACGATTGCTGCAAGAGTTATCCTGCTAAGTAACGCTCTTATTTTTTGCGTGTAAAAAACGAAGCATACGTGTGCCTATGTGGTTATATATTTATTTTCCGCTTGTTTGCAATGAGATTGAAGTTACTTTTGTTTATAATTAAGTCTTGTTGTATATCTTTACATAATTTTGTGTGAGTACTCAAAGATTACGAAAGAGATTACTATGATAAAATACACAAAACCTCGTCAAGAACATTCGGGGTTTGCACGATGGAACGAGCAGGATATCTCGCATGCCCCGTCTCAACGTAGAAGAAATTCCTCGCGCAAAACGCGTATGACGCCTCATCAACGCCGTTGGATTTCTTCCTTGGTGTTGTTGATAATTGTGCTGGTGGTTGCCACTATTGGTTTTACGCCGCTTGGTGAGAAAATCACAAAGGGTCTTGATATTCAAGGTGGTGTATCGGTTATTATGACCGCTTCGCGCCCTGATGGATCAACCCCTTCGGCTGAGGAAATGCAAATCGCTACCAATATTATTCAAAAGCGTGTTAATGCGTTGGGTGCTTCCGAAACAACAGTGCAGCAACAAGGAGCAACGTCTATTCTTGTTCAGATTCCAGGCGCAACCGATGCAAAAGCTGCTATTAAAACGATTGGACAAACGGGTAATTTGCAGTTTGTTCGTTTAGATGATATTGGTGATGCTGATGCATTACTTAAACTTCAAGCAGGTACCGAAGGCGTGGATCTTAAAGATAATACCTATACTTCATTTTTAGACGGTTCTCACATTGTAAAATCATCGGTAGAACAAAGCACACAAAATGCAAAGGGTGGCTACTCTGTTAATATCTCCTTAGATGACGAGGGCTCAAAGCAATTTGCTGATGTTACGCGCGAACTTGCACCAACCAAGGGTCGTATTGCAATCACCTTGGATGGAAAAGTGTATTCCGCACCAGCAGTTCAAAATGAAATCACAGGTGGTCAGGTTTCCATTACGGGAAACTTTACGCTTCAGCAGGCAAAAGATCTTAAGACCGTGCTTGATAGTGGTTCGTTGCCTGTTAAGCTTAGCTATTCAGAAAGCAGAGTTGTTGGTCCAACGCTTGGTCAAGATTCGCTGCATCAAGGCATTTTTGCAATTGCCGTTGGTGCTGTGGCTGTTATTATTTACCTGTTTATCTTTTATCGTGCACTTGGTTTGCTTACGATGGGTTCTTTGGCAGTTTTTGCCGTGCTATATTTAGGGCTTTTAGCGCTGCTTTCTCACTTTGGTGCGTTTGCGCTTACGTTGCCTGGTCTTGCAGGTATTGTATTAACTACAGGATCGGCTGCCGATTCTTCTATTTTGGTTCTTGAGCGTTTCCGCGAAGAAATTCGTATGGGCAAGCGTATTAAAGATGCGGCTGTTTCGGGTTCAAAGCATGGAATTATGACGTCTTTGGACGCTGACGCAGTTACCATGGTTACAGCGCTTTCGCTTTTCTTTGTAGCAGTTGGTGCGGTTAAGGGTTTTGGTCTGACACTTGCCTTAGGTATTGTGTGTGATATCGCCACCATGTTTTTCTTTAAAGCTCCGGCTTTACGCTTACTCGCGCTTCATGCCATTGAAAAACATCCTCGTTTCTGGGGTGTTTCACAAGATGTAGACGAGGCACAGCGCAAACGAGACGAGCTTGCTCAAAAAGGAGGTGTTGAGCATGCGTAGTCATTTTAGAAAAGAAATCAGTTTTATTCCTCATCGTCGTGTGTTCTTAAGCATTTCAAGCGTGTTGGTAGTATTATCAGTTGTAGGTTTAGTTCTTAAAGGCTTGGTTTTTGGTATTGAATTTCAAGGCGGAACTACCATCGATTTTCACGATACGGGTTCTATAACTATAGCCGCTATGCGTGATGCTCTGCTTCAAGCAGGGGAGAATGATCCTGTTGTTCAAACCAGTGTTGCTGATGCGGCACAAGGATTTTTGGTGCGCTCTGACACTACAAACCCCGAAGTAGCAAATGCTCACGCTGCCGCCGCCGCTAAAAGCTTGGGTCTTGGTGACGATTCTTATACTGTTACTACGATCGGTCCTGACTGGGGTCAAGATATCACGCGTGCGTCTGCCTTTGCATTTTGTATTGCAATTGTTTTAATTATTGTGTACGTTTCAATTCGTTACGAATTTAAAATGTCTATTACCGCAGTAATCGCGCTTATTCACGACCTTGTAATTACTGTGGGAATTTATGCGTGGACCCAAACTCCTATTACGCCTAACGTTGTAGCTGCACTTTTAACCATTATGGGATATTCGCTCTATGATACAGTTGTTGAATTTAACCGTATGGACGAAAACGCCAAACATCTTCATGATGGTATTCATCATACCTATTATGAAATTTGTAATTTCTCAATTAACGAAGTATTTGTTCGTACTATTAACACCACAATCACCTCTGTGGTACCAGTTGCAATTATGCTTGCTCTTGGCGGTCAAACTCTTAAAGACTTTGCGCTTGCCATGCTCATTGGAGAAATTTTAGGTACATGGTCTAGCTTCGGAGTTGCTTCTCCGCTGTTAGCTATTTGGAAAACTCACGAAAAGCGTTGGGCTCGTATCGAGCAAAAATACGCAAGTCATACGCAACAGCTTACTCACAACGAACTCAACGATGTATCAAGCAATCGTTAGTTGAGAGCCTTATGGTTGGTTCAACGCAACATAATCGCTGGCAACTTTTATCCAGAGATCTTGAGCTTGAAGATAAGCTCATAAACACGTGCAGATTGCCTCGGCTTGTTGCGCGTGTTTTGGTATCGCGCGGCTATACTACACAAGAACAGATTGAACGCTTTTTAACTGCTTCACTTGAACGCGATTGGGTTAATCCACTCTTTATTCCAGGTTTAGCAGCGGTTGCAGATCGTGTTCAGCATGCGCTTGATTCACACGAGCGTATTGTGGTGTTTGGTGATTTTGATGTAGATGGTATATGCGCAACAGCACTCTTAACCGATGCGCTTAAAACGCTTGGTGCGTGCGTGTATCCGTTTATTCCAAGTCGCGTTCATGAAGGCTATAGCCTTTCTAAGGCTGCGTTTGACCGTCTTGTAGCGGCGTATAACCCCAATCTTATTATTACCGTTGATAATGGTATTGATGCACATGAGCAGTGCTTATATAGTATCCAGCAGGGTGTAGATGTGGTTATTACCGACCATCACGAGCCTACTTCCAAAACACTTCCTGTGGTGCCTATCGCAAATCCAAAGCTTAACCCATCGTGTGCATCATTTGAGCTTGCGGGAGCAGGCGTTACGCTTAAGCTCGTTGATGTGCTTGGTGCTGCATATGGCAAGCCTTTTCTGTGGAAAGATTATTTTGATTTAGCAACGCTTGGAACTATTTCCGATCGCGTAAAGCTTACACCAGAAAATCGCGCTTTAGTTACCGAAGGTATTCGTCATCTTCGCGCGTCAAACCGTTTGGGTTTAAATGCTCTTGCTCGTGTGTGTGGAATTGATATTCGTGCTACAACGGCCGAGGAGCTTGCAAGTTCTCTGATTCCACGCCTTAATGCTGCAGGTAGGCTTGATCGTGTAGAAACGGCATATAATTTGTTGCAGGCGCAAAGTTTAAGTGAAGCATATACGTATGCAAATGAGCTTGAAGAATTAAACATTTGCCGTAGAAACCTTGAGAAAAAAGCTTGCGATGAAGCATTTGAGCAGGCAAAAGACGCTGTTAAACAGCAAAAACATGTGATATTTGTTTCAAGTTCACAATGGAATGAAGGCGTTATAGGCATTGTGGCTTCTCGTCTTGCGTGCGCCTATGAATTGCCTGCGTTCGCGTGCTCAATTACGCAAGGCAGCGCAAAATGTTCGGGTAGAAGCGTTGGCAATGTTAATCTTTTTGATGTTGTTGAGAGGTTTGGATCGCAGCTGATTCGTTTTGGCGGACACGCTGCAGCAGTAGGATTTACGTGTTTACCTGATATTCTTCCTACCATAATCCAACACGTTGAACGCACAATTGACGCTTTGCCTGCCTCGGCGTTGTATGCGCCGCGTGAACTGGTTATACCAGTTGATTTATCCGAAATTACGGTATCAGATCTTGATTCTTTGGAAATGTTACAACCTTTTGGATCGGGCAATGAACGTCCAATTTTTGCCGCCCATAACATTGAAATGCGTAATAAAATGCGTGTTGGTGCTCATAATAATCATATGCGCTTTGTTGCGCAACAGCATAAAGCGCGCCTCTCATCCATTGTGTTTAAGGCATCTTATATACAAAATCTTATGTCGTTACATGACACGTGTGATATTGTCTTTAACCCTGTTAATGAGGTTTGGCAAGGTCGCGTTAAGCCTAAGCTCATGATTAAAGACATTATTGTGCGCAAACAGGACGCCAAGCATGCACATTGCGATACCTGCGCATTTTCTCGTCTGAGCCTTCCTCAAAGAGAGATTGATGGTGAACTTAATCATGAGTCGTTGGCATTAAGGCGCGAACTTGAACAAAAAACTGATGATGAACTAGAAAACTTTTTGCGAACACAACTCATCGGTGACCATGCGTTGCTTCCTGTTCAAGCATATGCACTACATATGCTCAAACGCCACAACAACTGTTTGTGCGTTATGGCAACCGGTCGAGGAAAATCTTTGATTTTTCAGCTTTTTGCATGTATGTGCGCAATTAAACGTAAAGGTTTAAGTATTTTTGTGTTTCCATTGCGCGCGCTTGTAAACGATCAAAGCTATCATATAAGTGATGTGTGCTCAAAATTTGGCGTGCGTGTTTGTGTGCTTAATGGAGAAACACCTGCGTCAAAGCGCCTAGAGATCTATCAACATATTAAAGATGGAACCTGCGATATTGTAATGACCACGCCCGAGTTTTTAGCGCTTCATGCGTGCGAGTTTGTAGGTACTACTGCTTTTGTTGTGTTTGATGAAGCTCATCATATGGCCGAAGCAAAGCGTGGTACACGCAGTGCATATAGTTGTATGCCGCATGTACTTGACGTGCTTGGTAATCCCGTTACCTTGGCAGTCAGCGCAACGGTTTCTACCGATTGTGCTCGTGAGATTTTACGACTTGCACACATACGTGCACAGCATGTTATTTTGGACGATTCCCAGCGCTCTAATTTAGATATTATTGATAGACGCAACGCCAACAATCGTGACGAGATATTGGTTAACCTTATTGCCGACGGCGAAAAAACTGTTGTGTATGTTAATTCCCGTATAAAAGCTTTGCAGCTTGTGCATATTTTGCGTCATCGTCTACCTGAATTTGCACCACAAATTGCGTTTTATCATGCTGGTTTATCGCGAGATGTGCGCGTACAAGTGCAAACGGCTTTTCGTGCAGGTGATCTTATTGCAGTTATAGCTACCAGTGCTTTTGGCGAGGGAGTTAATATTTCTGATATTCGCCGTGTTGTTCTGTATAATATGCCCTTTACTGCACACGATTTTAATCAGATGAGTGGTCGCGCTGGAAGAGATCATAAACCATCTGAAATTTATGTGCTCTATACCAAACCCGATATTGCTTCTGCACGATATATCTTGTCTACAACTGCTCCTTGTGCAGATGATTTGCAATGCATATACACAGCACTTGTGCAGACTGCGCGCAAAGCAGTGGCTTCTAGGGTATTGTCCACAGATGTACAAGTTAAGACGCCTGCGTTAGCTACTGTAACAGTTTTACTGAAAGACGTACAAAACGCCACAACTTTGTGTAACATTTCCTGTTCATATGGTGCACCTCGTACAGCTGCATGTGAGAAAACCGATTTTAAACAAGCTCGTATACACCGCACAAACGAAACTTCTTACGTGCGTGTGCAAAAAGAGAAGGGGCATTCACCTGCATATAGTGTTTCTACCATTGAAGCTGCTTTGCAGATTTTTAAAGAATTGAAGCTTATTGATTACAGCATGTGCAATCTTCCTCAGGCCGATGTTGCACAACAGCGTGTAACGCTTACATTTAATCATGTTGATATATTTGATTTATCAGACACTTTATCCGCTATTCCTGTTATGCTTGAAAAGTCGATACGCTATGTTGAAGGCTTGCGTATGTGGGAAGAGTTTGATCACATGAGCGTATGGGCATTCACAGCAACACGCGCCGAGATGCTTGCGCGTGTTCAGAGACCTATTCTTCCTGCATTTGGGAACATTGTAGACGAAAGAGTTGCTCATGAATAATGTTAAGAATAACAAGCAGGGTCAAGCGCAACTAAGCCATGTGGATGTACCTGCGTCAAATGAGGGGCAGCTCGCGCCATATGTAAGAAAAGCTGGTGTTCCGCAAGCAGACAATTGGCGTCCGCTTCGTTCGATTTGTGCGCATTATTTAGGTTTTGAAGCGGTTAAACGTTTAGACGAAGCGTATGATTTTGCATCTACCTACCATAAAAAGCAAATGCGCCAATCAGGTGAGCCTTACATTAACCATCCCGTAGAAGTTGCCTTTATTTTGGCAAAAGACTTGCATATAGACGAAGACTCCATTTGTGCTGCGCTTTTGCATGACACGGTTGAAGATACGTCTGCAACGCTCGATGACATACGCAATCTTTTTGGCGAGACCGTTATGGATCTGGTAGACGGTGTAACTAAGCTCACCTCCATTGAAGTAAGTTCAATGGACGAAAAACAAGCTCTTAACCTGCGTAAAATGTTTTTGGCAATGTCTAAAGACATTCGCGTTATCATCATCAAACTTGCCGACCGTTTGCACAATATGCGTACGCTTGCTGCGCTTCCGCCCCATCGTCGAAACTTTAAAGCGCGCGAAACCATGGATGTTTATGCACCTTTGGCGGATAGGCTCGGTATCAGTTCTATTAAGTGGGAGCTCGAAGATTTAGCATTTTTGTATCTTGAACACGATGAATATGAGCATGTTGCACTTATGGTACAAGAAACACGAGCGCAACGTGAACAAAATATTACCAGTACAATCCATATGCTTGAACAGGAATTACGCAAAGTTGGTATAAGTGATTTTCAGATTCAAGGTCGTCCAAAACATCTGTGGTCAATTTATCAAAAAATGCTGAGAAAAGATAAAAGCTTTAATGATATTTATGACCTCGTCGCTATTCGTGTGCTTACCAAATCGGTGGGCGACTGTTATTTGGCACTTGGTGCAGTACATACAATTTGGCATCCTTTGCCTGGTAGGTTTAAAGACTATATTGCTATGCCTAAGCCTAATGGTTACCGTTCGCTTCACACAACAGTTGTGGGTGTAGATGCGCGTCCTATTGAAATTCAAATTAGAACGTTTGAAATGCACGATCAGGCAGAATATGGTATCGCAGCACATTGGCTGTACAAGAAAAACGGTAGCAGTACTGGTAAAATGTCGCGCGATGAAGAAGAGATTGATTCGCAGATAAACTGGATTCGCCGAAGCCTCGACTGGGCAGTTGATGAAGACCTAGAAGATCCGCATGAATTTATGCACAACTTGCGCCTTGATCTCTTTGAGGACGAAATCTTTGTATTTACGCCAAAAGGCGAGGTTGTAAGCTTGCGTCGAGATTCAACGCCTCTGGACTTTGCCTACTCGGTACATACAGAAGTGGGAAATCATTGCGTAGGTGCAAAAGTTAACGGATCGGTTGTGCCGCTTACGTATCGTTTGCGCAACGGCGACCGCATTGAAGTGCTTACCAATAAAAACGCAAAACCTAGCCATGACTGGCTCAATATTGTAGTAACTCCTTCTGCAAAAGCTAAAGTACGAAAGTACTTTTCTGCATTGTCACGCACCGATGATGCCGAAGCAGGTCGTGTGGATTTGGCTCATGAGCTGCGTAAAAAAGGCTACGGCATTTCAACATTGCGTGTTACCAAAGCACTGGAAGACGTGGTGAGCCAATTTGATTTTGTGCGCGTAGAAGATTTGTTAGCAGCACTTGGAACGGGAAAAATTTCTACCAAACAAGTTGCTAATAAAATCGAAATTGCTATCGAAGGCACTGACGCTGTTCATGCCCAAGTTGTTGCCAAACATGCTGAACAAAAAATTGCTATCGAACAAGATTTGCCGCTTGCGGTACAAAAATTTGAGCAATATCGTAAAAAACGCAAACAGGCAAATTGCGGCGTTGTTGTTAAGGGCGATCCCGATTTATTGGTACATCTTGCGCATTGTTGCAATCCTGTGGCTGGCGATGAGATTGTGGGTTTTGTAACGCGTGGACGTGGCGTCTCTGTTCATCGTTGCTCGTGTCCTAATAAAAAAGGGCTGGACGCTCATCCCGAGCGCATGATAGAAGTTGCATGGGATACAACGGGCGCAACAGAGTTTCAAGTTGAAATTGTGGTTGAAGCAACCGATCGTATGGGGTTGCTCAAGGATATTACTTCAAGTTTATGCGATGCAGGAAGTAATATTTTATCTGCAGCAACGCAAACCTCATCTCATGGATTGGTGAGGATGCGTTTTTTGCTGGCAATTTCTGACGTCTCACGTTTGCCTGCGCTCTTTGCAAGTGTAAAACGTGTACAAGCTGTTTTTGACGCGCGTCGTATTCTTCCGGGTGAAGGAGGAAACGAAATGAAGCGCATGTTGTAAGAGGCGTGTTGTTTTGGCGAGCTGTGTTACCGCAGCGCGTTACCCTAGCTAGCGTTTGGTTACAACATTTTCGTGCAAAAGTCGTTGTTTGGTAAGCTGCGCGCGCATACAGGTGTTGTTGTGCGTGCTCACATCCTTAAGATAAGAGGTACTTTATGATGGAAGATACGCTTAATTCCCACGCGTCCGCGTCTGATTCATCTTCTCAGATGCCCGAGCCTTTAGAAGAGCTTCAAGGGTTTATCGTTGGTCCTTTATGCACTAACTGCTATTTATACGAGTCCATTGACAATGGTGAACATGTAGGACTTATTATCGATGCTGGAGATCAGGGGACAGCTATTGCCCAACATTTACCTCAAGAGTTGCACATTCGCTATATCCTTGCAACTCATGGGCATAACGACCATGTAGGTGGTGTGGCACAGCTCCGCCGTCTTACGGGTGCACGCTATGGCATTGCCGCCGCCGATGAAGATCGCGCTTTATCGGCACAAGGACCCGATGAGCTTGGATATACCTACGAAGCAAATGCACCGCATGCTGATTTTTATCTCGAAGACTCAATGGTACTTGATTTGGGTGCTGCCTCGTTTAAGATCATGTCGGTACCAGGTCATACGCCCGGAAGTGTTATTATTATCGGTCAAGGTAAGGCTCAAGGTTTGGTGTTTACAGGAGATACTCTTTTTAAGGGAAGTATTGGACGTACCGATTTACTAGGCGGTGACGATCGCTTAATGCAGCAAAGTCTAAAGCGCATCGTTCGTGAGCTTGATCCTAATTCGCATATTTTCCCTGGACACGGCGATCCATCACGGATGTACAAAGAACTTGAACATAATCCATTTTTGCAACAATACACGTCATAAATGCTGGTAAATAGCTTGTATGTGAACTTGCACATATAATAAGCAAAAAATAACCTTTGCCAAAAGCCTATGATGTGCTATATTTTTACACGCACCTATCAAGCGGTGTTGCAAATGTGCCCGAGTGGTGGAATTGGCAGACGCGATGGATTCAAAATCCATTTCTGGCAACAGAGTGTGAGTTCGAGTCTCACCTCGGGCACCACGTATGCTTTTCAGT
The DNA here is from genome assembly GCA_946999785.1 of uncultured Atopobium sp. GTDB lineage: Bacteria > Actinomycetota > Coriobacteriia > Coriobacteriales > Atopobiaceae > Fannyhessea. The sequence goes on along the minus strand of CAMQEO010000028.1, from coordinate 1,470 downwards.
ATGTTTAGATTATGATTTAGCCTGTTTTTTGGTGAAAAACTTGAAAACAAGCATGTAGAAGCGTACTATAAGCAAAGATAAAGCGGAGCTGTTACGGCTCTCACCTTATGGCGCTCAATGTAGCTATCAGGTCAAGCAAATATGATACACGTTATGTATGATAATTATGCCTGACCTTTTGTGTCGGGTTTTTTTATGCCGACATTTGTTGTTATGCTCTATATGGGGCGTTACCTAAGGTTTAGGTTATGTGAAAGGAAGGTGTAGAAGATAGCCAAGAACGACGCAACTCGCATCAATGACGAAATTACAGCACGTACTTGTCGTCTTATCGGTGTTGATGGTTCTCAGTTAGGTTTGTTTGGTGTTCGTGATGCTCAGCGGATCGCCGATGAACAAAATCTCGATTTAGTAGAGATTGCACCGGGAGCAGAGCCTCCTGTATGTAAGGTGATGGACTATCGCAAATTCAAGTACGATCAAGACCGCAAAGCAAAGCTTGCTCGTAAAAAGCAGGTTAAAATTGAGGTCAAAGAGATGAAGTTTCGTCCAAAAATTGATGTGGGCGACTACACCACCAAGAAGAATCATGTTATGCGCTTTTTAAAAAAAGGAGCGCGTGTCAAGATTACTATCATGTTCCGCGGCCGTGAAATGGCGCATCCCGAACAGGGACAAAACGTTTTGGACCGCTTGGCTGCCGATTTAAAACCGTATGCAACGGTAGAGGCAAAGCCAAAAATGGAGGGACGCAATATGCACATGCTTGTTGCTCCCATTAAGGGTGCTTTTGATGAAAAAGCTCCGCGTCAAGATCAAGCGCAGGTTGAGAAGAGCGAAGAGTAGTAAAAGGAGAGCTAGTTATGCCTAAGATGAAAACTCACAAAGGTTCGGCAAAACGTTTTCGCCGTACAGGAACCGGAAAAATCATGCGTGCTAAAGCATTCAAGAGCCACATCTTAACTAAGAAGTCTCAAAAGCGTATTCGCGGTTTCCGTAAAGAAACTCTTGTTTCCAGTGCAGATGCTCAAGTTGTATCACAACGTATGGGCAATTAGTTTGACGCACATGCGTCTTTTGAAGAAAATTTCTTAAGGAGTTGATGAGATATGGCACGTGTAAAACGCGCAGTTGCAGGTCGTAAAAAGCGTCAAACACTCGTAGAGCGCTCAAAGGGTTATTACGGAGTAGGCTCTCGTACCTTCCGCGGTATGAAAGAGCAAGTTCAGCATTCTCTTCAGTATGCATATCGTGATCGTCGTAATAAAAAGCGCGAGATTCGCGGTCTTTGGATTCAGCGCATTAACGCTGCTGCTCGCTTGAACGATCTTTCTTACAGCACTTTTATGCATGGTCTTAAAGTTGCTGGCGTTGAGCTCGACCGTAAAGTTTTGGCTCAAATTGCCTGTGAGGACGAACAAGGCTTTGCTGACTTGGCTGCAGTTGCTAAAAAAGCATTGGCAGAGTAGG
>CAMQEO010000027.1 GCA_946999785.1 uncultured Atopobium sp. | reverse complement strand
CCGCTTTATTGCTGGTAGGCTTTGGTTTACATGACGCCATTTGGGATATTATCAACAAACAGTACGTAGATATTACGCATTATCAGATGACGGTTGGTTTAAATGATCATGCCAACGATCTGGATGTGCAGCATGTTAAAGACGTACTTAACCAACATCCAGAAATTGAGCATATCGATCGCGTGCATACAGCACATATGGCAGCAAAAGGCGAAGACGATACGCTTTCTTCAACGCATGTAGATGTTGTTGTTCCGCAGTCGCTGGATATTTTTAATAAGTCAATTACGCTTAAAAACCGAATCAGTGGCAAGCAGGTTCCCTTTGATGACTCAAGTGTTGTTATCAGTGAAAAGCTGGCAACACTTCATCACTTGCGTGTTGGCGATACGCTCGTACTTTTCGACCGCGATAAAGTGGGGAATTCAGTTGGCGCCGGCCATAAACTTACTATTACGGGAATATGCGAAAATTACGTAGGCACTACCGTTTACATTGCACCAACAATTTTTGCCAAGATTTCGTCGTCACCTGTTATGTATGAAACGCTCTTTATTCAAGCGCCCGATCTTAAACCTGGCGAACAGCAACAAAATATTGCCAGTGAGTTGCACAGTTGTGACGATGTTTCGCTTGTTGCGTTTTCAGACGAAACCATTTCTTTATACCGCAATATGATTTCGGTGGTTGATTACGTGGTAGCAGTTCTGATTATTTCTGCTGTTTTATTGGCGTTTATCGTTTTGTATAACCTTACCAACATCAATATTGAGGAACGCCTGCGCGAAATTGCAAGCCTTAAAGTTTTGGGCTTTACTAAGCGCGAAATATATGCGTATATCTTTAGAGAAGTATTTTTGTTGTCGTTATTAGGTGACGTATTTGGTTTGGGTGTAGGTGTATATCTTGAACGCTTTGTAGTGGCAACTGCCGAGGTTGATTATGTCATGTTCAGCAGAACTATTCACCTTGAGAGCTTTGTGATCGCTTTTGTGTTGACGCTGGTATTTACCGGACTTATTTTATTGGTTATGACGCCAAAACTTAATCGTATTGACATGGTCGAATCGCTTAAAAGTGTTGATTAGTGCGTTGTCAAGGTACTGTCGTCGGCGTCGTTATTTCTCCGTTTTTGTAATTTGCGTGGCACATCAAGTTTATGCGCGCTCACGTGTTCAATTTAAGCTAATCTAAGTTTGGGAGCTTACAGCGAGGTAGGCTGAGAAAGATGCCAGCATCTGACCGTACCTGATCTGGACAATACCAGCGTAGGAATCATATACAAACACATACGCCTAAGCTTTGGCATAGGCTTATTTTTGCCCTGTATTGGTAATCGATTCCTCGGTAATTGTAAGTGCTATGTTAAGAGAGTTGAGGTTAGTATGGAGTGTTCTGTTGCTATTCAATTTTTACCCATGGACGCCAAAGATGATAAAACGATATGTAAGCAGGTAGATGCTGTAATTGCTTATATTGCTTCGACGGGTGTAAATTATTTTGTTGCTCCTTTTGAGACCACCATTGAAGGCTCTTACGAACAATGCTTAGAAATCGTTAAAAATTGTCCGATCGTTGGCGCACAAGCTGGCTGCCGCTCAATGATGACGTACGTAAAAATTAACTATCACCCTCAAGGCGAAGTGCTTTCAACTGCGCAAAAGTTATCTCCTTATACCCAGCATAATGCTACAACGCAGCTTAGTTCGTAAATGCGTATATTCATACATGTACTGTATGAATATCAAATACGCTCAAATGTTGTGTATTTAGTATCTATTCCACACGTCGATTGATAGTAAGATGGAACTTCGTAAGGCACTCCCAACAAAACAAATCATAATTCCTGTGGTAGTAACGGCGTTGCTCATTTGTATCTGGGAAGCAGCGGTTGATACAGGAGTTATTGCAAACTTTTTACTTCCCAGCCCACTTCAGGTTTTGAGCGCGATGATTCGCGATAAAGACTTGTTGTGTGCTCACGGTATCACAACTATAACCGAGGCAATTTTGGGCTTATTTTGGGGCTGTATTTTGGGATTTATTGTTGCAATACTTATGGATTCCTCGCCGTTTATTCACGCAGCACTTAATCCACTTATTACCATTTCGCAAACTATTCCAACTATTGCAATTGCACCTCTTTTGGTGTTGTGGCTTGGCTATGATTTGTTACCTAAAGTTGTTTTGGTGATTATTACTACGTTTTTCCCTATTACTATCTCGCTGGTTACAGGGTTTGCATCGGTTGATCCTCAAACTATTAACCTCATGAAGATTATGAATGCACGCCCGTGGCAGGTGTTTTTACACGTTAAACTCCCGTGTGCGCTGAATCACTTTTTTAGTGGATTAAGCATAAGCGCAACTTACGCCATTATCGGTGCCGTTATAGCCGAGTGGCTAGGAGGTATATCGGGGTTGGGTGTGTACATGATTCGTGTTCGTAAGTCGTTTTCTTACGACAAAATGTTTGCCGTCATCTTTTTAACGTCGGCACTTTCATTGGTATTGATGGGTGCGGTTCGCGCACTTGAGCATATATGTATGCCTTGGAAAAAGGTAGAAAGGAAGTAGTATGGCTTCTCAATTAACTCGTCGTGCATTTATTGGAACAGCAGGTGCGGCATTTGCGGGCTTTTCGCTGTTTGGATGCTCTCAAAATAGCACGTCTTCAGGCGATTCAGGCAACAATGATTCTAAAAAGCTTACCAAGATCACGTTTTGCCTGGACTATACTCCTAATACTAACCATACAGGCATATATGTTGCACAACAAAAAGGCTACTTTAAAGATGCAGGTATTGATATAGAAATTGTACAGCCGGCAGAAGATGGTGCTGAGGCTATGATTGGTTCTGGTCAAGCGCAGTTAGGTATTAGTTACCAAGACTTTATTGCTAATACGCTTGCAAGCGACAATCCTGTTCCTATTGAGGCTGTGGCTGCTATTATCCAGCACAATACATCTGGTATTATGAGCAGAAAAGAAGACGGTATTACTTCGCCTAAATTTATGCAAAATCATACCTATGCAACTTGGAACATGCCTATTGAACAAGCTACGGTAAAACATGTTGTAGAAAAAGACGGCGGAGATTTTTCAAAGATTAAGATGGTTCCTGCCGATGCTACAACCGATGAGGTTCAAGGTCTTAAAGCAAAATTGTATGATTGCGTGTGGGTGTTTGAAGGCTGGGGTGTTCAAAACGCTCATGTTCAAAATTATGACATCAATTATTTTGCATTTAACGATATGGACGAAGTGTTCGATTTTTATACACCGGTGCTTGCAGTTAACAGTAATTTTGTACAAGAAAGTGAAGATAATCGCAGCTTGGTATATAACTTTGTAAAAGCTTGTAGCAAAGGTTATACTGATGCAGTTGAAGATCCTGACGGTGCGGCACAAATTTTGTGCGATGCTGTTGCAGAGCTTGATCCTGCGCTGGTACGTGAAAGCCAACATTTCTTGTCTGAAAAGTATATCGATGATGCACAAGCCTGGGGCATTATTGATCCTGTCCGTTGGTCAAGATATTTCCAGTGGCTTAATGACAATAAGCTTGTAAATCACCCCATTGATGTTAACAAAGGTTTTAGCATGGAATATATGTCCTAAAGGAGTCGCGCACTCATGGCACATCTATACGTCTTATAAGGTGTGCCTTGGGTGTCTTAAGTACGCTTAGACGCGTGCATATGCTCTATTGCTGCATAGGATTAGTGTAAAGAGCATTGCTTTTGCACATAAAATTGTGCTTGTATACCTAAGTTGGATTGCATATGAATGAACAAACAGATACGCCTACACTTATGGCGCAACATCTCTATCTTTCATGGCAGCAGCTGCCGCCTGCGCGTCACAGACACTCGATCTACTTTGCTTTAAAGCGCGGTGCACGTCAAAATGCAGATACGCCTGATGAACAGCAGTGGCATTCGGTGGTTGTTGCAGACATTACCATACGCGTTGCAAAAGGCGAGTTGGTGTGTCTTGTGGGAAGATCGGGCTGTGGTAAAACAACCATTTTACATGCGCTATCAGGACTTATGACGCCTGTGAAGGGGCAAGTGTTTTTTCATGGAAAAGATATTACAGGACGCCCCGGGCATGTTTCTTACATGTTCCAAAAAGACTTGCTCTTGGAGCATAAACGTATTATAGATAATGTTTGTCTGCCACTTAATTTGCGCCGCGTTGCACAAGAGCAGGCGTACGCACAAGCGCAGCCGCTTTTTGAGCGCTTTGGTTTGTCGGGTTGTGAATATAAGTGGCCGCACGAGCTTTCGGGCGGTATGCGCCAACGTGCTGCTTTTTTGCGCACGTATCTTATGGGAAGCGATTGTATTTTATTGGACGAGCCTTTTTCGGCACTTGACGCACTTACGCGCGTTGCTATGCGAAATTGGTATTGTGATATTGCGCGTGATTTAGGCATTGCAACGCTTGCGATTACTCACGATGTAGACGAAGCCGCTACTATGGCATCGCGTGTGTACGTGTTAGGAAGTATGTCAAAAAAACCTGATAGAGCACCTGACCAACATAAGGTTGCCGATACAGCTCATACTATTGTGGGGGAGGTTATGATTCCTTACCATGATGAGCAGGTGCATGCCGATGCTTTTGCGCTTACTCCCAAATTTTTATCGTGCAAAAAAGAGATACTATCGCTGTTGTAGCTGGACTGAATGTATTTTTTACACGTGTTAGTTGTGAGGGCTTTGCTCATTAGTTTTCGTTAGCATCTGTTGGTGATTTTTGTTGTGAACCATTTGGCTGGTTAGCGTTATTGCCCTTCTTTTCTTGCCCAGAATCAGATGCATCACCTTGTGTACTGCCTTCATGTTTATGAGGAGTAGCGCTGGGTTCGTTGCTGTCTTTTTGGTCGTTTGTGTCTGGTTCTGTGTTGTTATCGGGGGTATCTTTTTGCAGTTTGTTTTTGCTATCTTGCTGATCTTGAGCATTTTGAGTGGTAGAAGTGCCTTTATTTTGTTTAGGAGATACATTATCACGTTTTTGCGCAACTGTTTCGTCTTTTTTGGGCGATGATCCTTGTTTATCTTGTATGTTGTGTACTTGAGGAGCTGGTGTAAAGACTTGCTTTGAGCCAATGCCTTCGCCGTGCGTTGCAAACATGACAACAGCTGCGTAAATTCCAACGCATGCAAGAGCAGCTAGAGTACTCAACGCACCAACAAGTATCAATCGTTTTCTTGCTTGCTGTGACGCTGCCAGTCTTAAGGATTGTGGAGCAAGTCGTAAATTATAGTGTTGGGCGTTATGTTCTGGTGTCTGTGTGCCTGCATGTGGTGTTTGAGCCGGAGCTTGCATGCGCGCTTGCTGTAGGCGCGCATGTTCTTGCTGATCCTGTTGTGCTTTAAGTTTTTCACCAGTAGCGGTTAATACTGAACTACATACTTGTGATGCAAGAGCCGATGCTGCGGCAGCAATACCTACACCTATAATCGAACCTGTAAGGCCTATCTGAGAAGAAAGTACAAAAGACGTAAGAGAAGCAAGCGTACTTGCAACAATGGCAACAAACGATATATCGTTGAGCACGCCTTTTTTAGTATGTGGCTGCTGATTTTGTTTCTGATTTGCAATAGACGGCACGTGCTCTGCAATGTTAGTGGTCTGATTTAAGTTATTTTGCTGCACATCATACGCGCTTTGTTTTTGTTGATGAGTGGAATACATTGTTTGTGTCGGTTGATACGTTGAGTATGATGCTTGCTTTTGCTGTTGGTGTGTAGACGCAGCTTGTGTTTTCTGATATATGTCTATAGGAAGCTGTGTTTGTTGAAGCTGCTGTTTGTCCATGTATATATCCTTTGTTTGCTATGTCCTCTTTGAAATATATCCCTAAACATTAGCATGCAAACAAAGACAATAGAAGTGTCACATGATAAGCATGAAATTGTATACATTTTGCAAATTTTAGTATAAATAAGTATCAAGGCATAAAGTCATATTAAGAACAGAAAAGCTGGGTGTAGCTTTCTAGTAAATACTTCACCCCATGGGAATGTGACCGCCAAAAATACGCCCAAATGTCCACACGCCTAAACTCCATAAAAATGCACTGCCCTACACCTATGGTAGCAAGGCAGTGCAAACTTTGGTGCAGCAAAAACTTAAGCCACAAACTCAAATGAAATTAAAGTAGAGGTACACTATCGTAAGAGCCGCAACCAAAGCAAAGGTTACAACGAACATGTAGATAGGACCAATAAGTTCAGCCTACATAAGCGTTAAAAATGCCTGATACAACAATGCACCGCAAACGCCGCCTACGATTGGGCCAACAACAGGGATCCATGCATAACCCCAGTCGGAGTCACCTTTGTTTGTGATAGGTAAAATGGCGTGCATAATACGAGGACCGAGGTCTCGAGCAGGGTTAATAGCATAACCAGTTGTTGCACCAAGAGAAAAACCAACAACGATAACTACCAAACCAACAACAATAGGACCAAGCCCGCTCGCTAGGTTGTTTGGACCTAATGCCATAACACAAATTACCAGTACAGCGGTACCAAGTGCCTCGTCAAGTACGTTAGACCAGGTGTGTCTAATGGCAGGAGCAGTTGAGAAGCAACCCAAGATGGTGGGGGCGTCTTTGGTTTCTTTCCAGTGTGGGTAGTAGTGCAGCCACACTAAAACAGCACCAGCAGCTGCGCCAAGCGTTTGCGCAAGAACAAAGCTGGGTACTTGCTCAACAGGAAACATACCAGCGGCAGCAAGTGCAATAGTTACTGCAGGATTTAAGTGACCGGGGCATACAACACCTGCAATATATACGGCAATGGTTACTGCAACACCCCAGCCGAGGACTATGGCCGTCCAGCCAGTGCCTTCCTCTTTTGTTTTGTGTAAGATGTTACCTGCTACAACGCCGTTACCAAGCAACACCATAATCATAGTGCCAAAAAATTCACCAATAAGAGCATTCATACGTGCCTCCTTTTAGCAATTACACCTAACTATTTATCTCATTTCAATGAGATTATTTAGTAATTTTGAGGGGTTCTAACTCGTCTAAGACTTCGCTCAGTGGCGCGCCTGCCTGGAGTAACACAGCTGCGGCAAACGTACCCTCAACAATAGGAACTGGCTGCATAAGCACTTTTTTTGTACACGTTTCGCAAGCAAGCTCCAAGTTGAGCTTTGCGCTTCCCAAGTCATAAAATGCAAGCAGCGTATGAGCACTGTTTTCTTCGATAGCTCCTAAAACCACATCAAACGTACTTCCAATGTCACCGTCTGCCGTACCGCCACAATAGGTAATACTTACATCATGGGCAACCTGATCCACCAGCTTTTTTACGCCGAGTGCAATTTCGGGTACGTGCGAAACAATAACGATACCAACGCTGTCAGTGCCTTGTGCATCTGTTGTGCTCATATTACACTCCTTGCTCAAGAAGGGCGCAAAAGAGCATGCCAGATGAAGCCGCGCCAGGATCGATATGACCGCACGAGCGCTCGCCAGTGTATGAAGCACGACCCTTCGTTGCGCGCAAAGGTGCAGTAGCGTCTACCAGAGCTTTAATACTGTCGCAGGTAAGTTCACCACGGCGCAGTTGCTCAATAGCTGGGCTCCAAAAATCAACCATGGTTTTTTCTCCCAGCTCGGCATGACCACGCTTTTGGATTTGATCAAGTCCGCACTGTAACATGTCGGGAAGGCTATCGTTTGCATGCATACTCATGCCCAAGAATGCCGAACCGTACAGAGGGCCTGACGCACCACCAACGTGGCTAAGCAGTTGCATTGCACACAGTTTAAGGGCTTCAGCTGCTGTTTTAGGTGGTTTTTCTTCGAGCGCTTTGCGCACAAACTCCATGCCACGCGCCATGTTTGCGCCGTGATCACCGTCACCAATAGGGGTGTCAAGGTCGGTAAGGTAGGTTTTGTTTTCTTGAATTTTTTTATCAAAGGCTAAGAGCCACTGTATAGTTACTTGAGTTTCCATGTTATCCCTACCAAGCTGGTGTATTAACAGGTGCGTTAAGCGCCTTAACGTCGTTATCGGTTACCTGCATAAGGGTAAGCGACAAGCCCGCCATATCAATAGATGTCATATAGTTGCCAAGTTTCTTAAATGCAACCTCAATGCCTTTTTCGGCTAAAAGCGCTTCAACATCGTGAGCAAAAATGTATTGTTCCATAAGTGGAGTAGCACCCATACCATTAACAAGAAGAGCAACTTTTTTATTGGTATCCCAATCAAAGCTTTCATACAGTTTTCCAAAGAGCTCTTGTGCAAAGGTTTTGGACGGAGCCATCGCATCGCGCTTGTAACCAGGCTCACCGTGAATACCAATACCAAACTCAATTTCGTCTTCGTCCAAAACAAAGCCAGGTTTTCCAGCCTCAGGCACGGTTGCACCTGAAAGTGCTAAACCAATGGTGTGAATACGTGGAACAATGTCGTCGGCAAGCGCTTTGATCTCCTCAAGCGTGCAACCACGACGCGCCGCGTCGCCTAAAATTTTATGCACAAAAATGGTTCCTGCAACGCCGCGGCGCCCCTGTGTGTACAAACTGTCTTCAACAGCAATATCGTCGTCTACAACAACGCTTGCTACCTTGATATCTTCGGATTCGGCAAGCTCTTGTGCCATCTCAAAGTTCATGATATCGCCTGAGTAGTTTTTGATAACCATAAATACGCCCGCACCCTCATCTGCCTGGCGGATCGCCTCCAAAATTTGGTCGGGCGTAGGAGATGTAAACACGGCACCACATACAGCACCAGAAAGCATGCCTTCACCTACAAACCCTGCGTGAGCAGGCTCGTGACCCGAGCCACCACCCGAAATAATACCAACGTGACCTTGCTTTTCAGCGCGGCGCATAATAACGTCAAAGCCTTCTGCACGGCGTAATACATCGCTGTGAATAAAGGTGAGGCCTTGCAACATCTCATCTACAACGGTAGTGGGATCGTTGATAATCTTTTTCATGGCTACCAACCCTTCTATAAATGTTTAATGCAAGCGCACAATTAAACGTTGGTGTTGCAGGCGTTGAGTCTTGTCAGGCCAAACGTGATACCCATGTAGTTATGCAAGCCTTGTGTACCATGGGTCATCTCTTGCAGTAAACGCTTGTGTATGTGCGCTTTGCATTCTTGTTAGTGCTATTGTATGCAAGGAATTTTTTTGATTGTAGTGGACAACTTATACTCCTTGTCCATTGTTCTTAGTCACATTTTCCGTAATAATTTATATACTGTTGGCACACGTGGGAGGTGATAGAGTGCATGTCTGGTTCGATCATCACCAAAAAGAAAATTGCAAATGCGTTCAAAACAGAAATTGAATGTCGCACGTTCGATTCAATCTCGGTAAGCCAGATAATGAAACGTGCACATATCCGCAGGCAAACCTTCTACGATTGCTTTATCGACAAATACGATCTGGTAGATTGGATATTCCAAAACGATCTTCACGAGCAAATTTCCGATCGGCTCGACTTTTTGAGTGGTCTGGACTTGTTGCAAGAAGTGTTTTACTTTTTTGAAAAACACGTGCATTATTATGCACAATTATTTAAGATTGTTGATCAAAACGACTTTTCAACCTATTTTTTGGACTATTGCGAACAACTCATACGCAAAATCTTTGATGAGGAGCTACACGGTGCAGATATAGACATTGCTCCGTATATAAGTTATCACAGCATCGCGCTTTCTAATGTTATTCGTTACCATGTTATGCATGAAAATTTTAACCGTGAGATATTGTTTAAGATGTGCAAGAATACCATAAACATTACGTTGCAAATTATTTCGGACGATACGCTCTAGCGCAGCCACATACGTAAGATACAGAACAGGAAGCATCATGATACAGATTATCAATCAGCCAGAGAACGTTGTTGAAGATATGCTGAGCGTTTTGCCTGATGTTTACCCCAAACTTAAGTATAAAAAAGAAACAGGTATTGTATATCGTACAAACCTAACAAAAGACTGTGTGCCCCTGCTGTCAGGCGGTGGATCGGGTCATGAGCCCGCGCACTTTGGATATGTTGGCCAGGGAATGCTTAGTTGTGCTGTTGAAGGTCCGATCTTTGTTCCTCCTTCAGCCGAGCACATCCTTGAGGGCATTAAAACGGTGTATAACGCCAAAACGGGTTTACTTGTTATCATTAAAAACTTTGAAGAAGACGTTACAAACTTTGGAAGCGCTATACGACAGGCTCGTGAGATGGGCATGAACGTTGAGTATGTTATTTCTCACGACGATATTTCTATTGAGTCTAGTTCGTTTACGCGTCGGCAGCGTGGTGTGGCAGGCACCGTGCTTATGCACAAAATTCTAGGTGCAGCAGCGCAGGCAAAAGTTGATCTTGACGGCTTAGTGTACATGGGAAATCAGATTTCTGAATGTATTGCCACGCTTGGTGTGGCAAGCCGAGCAGCAACGCTACCAGGAAAAACAGAGCCAATGTTTGAGCTTGATGACCATGATATTTCTTATGGCATTGGTATTCATGGCGAACAGGGTTATCGTACTATTGGTTTTGAATCGTCTGAAAAATTAGCCGTTGAGCTGGTAAATAAGCTCAATTTAAAGTTCCACTGGCATACTCACGATCCCTATATTGTGCTTGTAAACAATCTGGGTGGCTGCACGCGCGAAGAGGAGCTTATTTTCACGCATGACATATTGCAGCTCCTTGATCTGGAAGGGCTCAATATTATCGATGTAAAAATTGGAACATTTATGACAAGCTTAAATATGGCAGGGCTTTCGGTTACCCTCTTTAAGCTTCACGATCCGTCATGGCTTGCCTATTATCAAGCGCCCACTGATGCATTTGCGTGGTAAGCTCACATCGCAGGCTTGTTGGTATAAAATATGTCGTTAAATGTTCGCATGCAAACAAAGACAATAGAAGTGTCACATGATGAGCATGAAATTGTATACATTTAGCTCATTTCATCAAAATTGCCTTCAAATGTAATGTGCCACCATGAGCAAAAATGAGCGGAAAATCCGTGATAAAACGTTATATCACGCCGTTATTCGTGAAGTTTCGTATATATTTCGTATAAGTTACAATACCTACGTTACTCTTATGGAGAAAAAGGTATTATATATATGAATGCTAACGGTTGGTACGTCAAGGAGGTACTTTCATGCTCGTTTCTGCATCTTCTATGCTTCGCAGCGCAGAGCAAGGACATTATGCTATTGGTGCGTTTAACACCAACAATCTTGAGTGGGCTTCTTCAATTTTGGATGCCGCTGAAAAAGAGCAAGCTCCTGTCATTGTTCAGTGCACAGGTGGAGCTGCTAAATGGCAAACTTCATTCAAGCTTGTTAAAGACATGGTCGAAGAATTAGTTAAAGTTAAAAATATTACGGTTCCTGTTGCTATGCACCTCGATCACGGTAACTACGAAGAAGTATTTCAGGCTATCGAGGCAGGATTTACCTCTGTTATGTACGACGGTTCTCGTGAGAACGATTTTGAACTCAATCGTAAGCGTACCGAAGAAATTGTTAAACTTTGCCACAAAAAAGGTATCTCTGTTGAGGCAGAAGTTGGCGGTATTGGTGGTACCGAAGACGGCGTAACCAACACTGGTGAATTGGCAGACCCCGAGCAATGCGAAATCTTTGCAAATCTTGGCGTAGACGCACTTGCTTGTGGTATTGGTAACATTCATGGTGTTTATCCTAAGAGCTGGAAGAGCCTTTCCTTTGAGCGTATTTCTATGATTAAAGAAAAAGTTGGCGATCTTCCTTTGGTTCTTCACGGAGGAAGCGGTATTCCTACCGAGCAAGTTCAAAAAGCAATTTCTATGGGTATCTCCAAAGTTAACGTTAACACCGAGCTTCAACAAGTATTTACCGCTGCAGTTCGTAAATATGTAGAAGAGGGTAAAGACTTAGAGCCTAAGGGCTTTGACCCTCGTAAGATCTTAAAGCCTGGTCGTGAAGCTATTGTGGAGCGCGCATGTGAACTCATTCGCGATTTTGGCTCTGACAATAAGGGTTGGAACTAAGTTTTATTCGCCTTTTGTGAGGCTATAAGAGTGTGTTGTATATATTTATACGCTGTTTATAGCTTATGGCACTTGCATAAGATAAGGGTGTTTAGGTACTTTTTCGCATAAGCGGAAAAGTACTTTTTTTATAGCTGATTGCGTAAAAAAAGAATTTGAGTATAAAACCGTTTAAGCTGATGTAGGAAAGTTGTATATCAGCACGTGTACAAGTTAAACAGTGAATTTTTAATCTGTTTTCGCGTGCACACCAAAAATCATGCGTTTTACCAAGCATATACAATAAAATAACCCTATCGAATATTTTTAGTCGACTTATGCAATAAATATACCGGCTGAATATAAATATCTACCGATGCTTATATCCATAGGCTTTAATCTGCTAAAACAGGAAAAACAATGATAGGAGCATAATAAAAATAGGCGTGTAAACAACGAATATAGAAAATAAAGGCTAGCCAATATAGAAATTATCTTGTATAATCAGCCATATTAAAAGTTATACATAAAAAGGTTGACAAGGCTATGGAAAATCTGACAAAATCCTTGACAGACAGACAGACAGACAGACAGACAGACAGACAGACAGACAGACAGACAGACAGCGTAACTCTGTCTCTTTTCACATAGAATTTTTTAATCGGCAGAAATATATACCTAAT